>PAQH01000167.1 GCA_002709225.1 Planctomycetaceae bacterium | reverse complement strand
TCACCCTACTGCACAGAGGTGAAGTACTGAACAGGCCTAAAGCCAGATCAGGCCACTTTGCCCTGATCGGCATTAAGCCCCTCACAGTCGGCCCCCCTGGGGTTTTGGGCCTTTCGTGGGAGGGCCTCAAAAGTGCCGATCTGGGCTGAAAATACCTGCACAAGGCCCTCTCAGACGAATCGAGGCCTCCAGGCTGCAGCCCAGGGGCAGAGCCTCCAGAGCCTCCTGAGGCCTCCTCTGAGTACCTGAACAGTGAGATCAGAAGTGGAGGCTCTCAGGGTAGGGATCGAGCATTCTCGACAGGAGCACGAGAGGACCTGCAAGCCTCTCCACTGTCCTGGAATACTGAGATCCCCTGAGGCCCTGAGCCTCACACCATTGGCTCTTGCCTGACCCGTAGACACAGAGGATCGAGGGGATCGATCCTCCTGCCCTGGGCCACTTCCGGATCCAGTTCAGAGTGTGGGTCAAGCCGTCCAGAGAGCCCTGCAGGGTCAGGAGATCCTGTCTGCCGATCGGGCTCCATTGGGGCATTTGTTGGAACACTCCCAGGGCTCCTGTCTTGGGGTTGATGGCGGTCGTAGTCCATCGGCTCTCGTGGATACCCTGAGCGATCAGGACCTCCCAGGGGATCGACTGTTCCCAGGCAATGCGATCGATCTCCTGGGAGGCTTCGCATATTGTCTGGGCATTATGCACAGGGGCAAGGAGAGCGACTACACAAATGAGGGTGGGGATCTCCATATCATGGCTCCTTTAGCTCTGAGACGTTGACGATCAGGGCCTCAGGGGCTCCTGGAGGGGCATAGGCTTGCTCTGCATACAATCGGACGATCTGTCGATCGTCTGCATAGAGCACCCCGTTGAGGCTGTCTGAGACAAGCTTGCAGACATTGTCCAGGTCTGGCCTGGATCCTCCTCCCAGGCAGAGGCCCAGAGCCCGAGCCCGATCGGGTCTCTTATAGAGGCACTTGATCCTCAGGCAGACGGGTTGCCCTGCCTCTATGAGGCCCTGCCCCTGCCTGCAGGAGAGCCCGGCCAGCGCAAGATCTCTCTCGTAGACCTGGGTCTGTTTGGGAGTGTAGGCACGTCCCTTGACCACTCTGGGACGTCCCTTGCCTCTGATCTTGGCAATGTGTCGAAACTCAAAGGATCTCACGATGCCCACCCTCCGATGTTGATCCTTTTTTGGGAGTCGACATAACGAGTATCCTCTGCCTGTCCGATCACTCTCTCCAGTCCTGATCCTCCTTTGAGGTATAGATCCCTGATCTCAGGAAAGGTCCACCTTAGGCAATGGAGGTGTCTCAGGGCCTTGCAGAAGGCCTCCCACTTGAGGGCTCTCTTCAGGTGCTTGCAGGCTCTGTTGAAGCGGTCTCCTGGGCAAGTGCAGGAGCCTCCAGGAGGCCCTCCTGGGCTCTTGTGCAGGATCGTCTGGTAGGTCTTGCCCTGGGACGTCTCAGATCGGATAAGGAGCCCTTGCTCGTAGGGTCGGATCCCTGTCAGGAGTTGAATTGATCGAGGGATCTCCAAGTGGGAGAGGCACCAATCATAAGCAGAGCCCAGGGTCAATTTGTGATCAGGGGCAAAGGGTTGCAGGCTCCAGAGCCTGCCCTCCTGGGACGTCTCTTCAACGATCTGCTCTCCGAGGGCCTTGAGGAGATAGTCTGCCCTCTCAAAGTAGTAGTGTGAGCCCTTCGATCCCCTGTAGGCCTGGACCTCAAGGCTGCAATCTGCCTTGAGGGTGTGTGCTCGGATCTTGCCTTGAGGATCTCGAACGGAGACTTGAGAGCCTGAGGGAATCAGGAGAGTGGAGCCTGGAGCCCATGGAGCCTGGATCGATCGTGTCATGATGCCTCCTGAGAATGTACCTGAACCAAACACTGAACAACCCTACCAAAGAAAAAAAGCACCCGAAAGAGAAAAGATTCTTTGACAATCATCAAAGGGCCCTGTATTTGTGATAGAGTGAGTTTGATTGATTGAAACAACAACCACAGAGACTCAGGAGGCATCATGAGCACCGCAATTCAGATTCAGAGAGTGAAGACCAGCTTGACCCTTTCCAACTTGATCCGCTGGGGCAACCTTGAGGTGGAAGAGTGGCAGTATGAACTCATGATTGATGGATTGCAGGCCGAACTCGTTGAAGTGAGCGAAGGCCTCGGCTTTTTTACTGGGTCAGACGCCCCCGTGTGGTTGATCTTTGCTCAGGAGGAGGAGAACAGGTCCACCCTGGAGGCCCTGGAGGCCCTGGAAGACCTTCCCTGGGTCCAGGAGGTCCACTGGACCATGCACAGGGTATGAGAGGCCCTGAGACCCACTTGGAGCACCTGGGTTCGATTCCCAGGGTGGGTGTTTGCTCGGGCAATGGAGCCCGAGCCTGTTGAGGAGGCATCATGAGCAATAATCTGAGACAAAAGAGGCAGGCAACCCTGAAGGCCTGGGAGGCCTGGGAGAAGTGGACTGGACAGGTCTCAAAGACATATGTCGACGGGTTTCTCGCCCTTCTTGAGGACCTTGCAGAGCAGGTCCTGGAGGCCTCTGAGGATTGTATCCTCTTGCCCAATGGGCAGAAGATCCAGAGGTTGCAGGGTGGGTGCTATTCGATCGGCTCGGATCGTTATCCGATCAACATCATTGATTGGAGTGCCTCAGGCAAGACTCTCTACTACCAGAGAGCCAAGTCTAAACGAGTGGACTGCAATGGGCAGTCCGAGTGCCAAGAGTACATCTTTGCCCCTGATCATTATAGCCGGATCCAGGTCGCAACCTGGAGGTCTCGCGACCAGTGCTACAGGGAGAGGGGATCGCGCTGGGGATCGATCTGGGTGGACGGCTATGACTGTTACAGAGACCCCAGTTTCTAAGACCCTGAGACCCACTTGGAGAGTCCTGGGTTCGATTCCCAGGGTGGGTGTTTGCTCGGGCAATGGAGCCCGAGCCTGTTGAGGAGGCATCATGAGCAAGAAGAAGAAGAAGCAAGCGTTGTTCAGGTCATATGACCTGAGGGGCAACTCCCAGGAGAGTGAGAGCCCGGCTCTCGTGTGGGGCTGGCAGAAGGTCCCACACGAGACAACTGCAGCCTGGGGAGCCCGAGCCATCGCTACTCCTGGAGGCCTGGACCTCCTGCCCGATCGGCAGAGTCTGTCCTGGAGGTCTGAGGAGGAGAGGTCCAGACTTGTGGGCCTCCTCAATGGCGGGGCCCTGGAGGCTATTCAGGAGACCTATGCCTTCCTGAGGCAGACTGGAGGCCTCCGAGACGATCAGGGAGAGGACGTGGTGCTCTACGACGGGCCAGACCTCAAGGCTATGGGCAGCACTCAGGGATCTTGTGGATATTTCTACGTTGCAGCGTGGCTCAAGGAGGCATCATGAGGATCAAACCAGCCGGAGACAAAATTGCCCGAGCCCTTGCCGAGGGGCAAGATCTGGATCTCAAATTCCATCGGTTGATCGGGGCCCTGGCTCTGACCTGGGCCCAGAGACACGGGTCCTCGATCTACTCCCTGGAGGCCTATTCTGAGGAGAGGCCTCTTGCAACCTTTGTTCGAGGGTTCAAAAATTTCCCTGAGTCCTGCCAGGAGGGTTGGGTCAGTGATGGCGCGCAAGCCTGGAGCCTCTGGACCACGAGGCTCAAGCATCATCCTGAGTCTGGACCTCTGGCCTCTGTGTCCTGGGCTCGATCCTATCTGTGGGAGACAGGAGAGACCGCCCTGCTCTATGTGGATTTCATCCAGGTCCCTACTGAGTCTAATTGGACTCCGGTTTGGGAGTCCTGCCCGTCCTGCCGGCTCTGTGGGAGTGCAGACTCAGAGGGAGAGTGGGAGGAGGGAGAGCACGCCCTGCACTGTCCCACCATTGCCCGAGCCCGAGCCCTCGGCTGGAAGGGTCCAGGAGGGACCTCGATCGGGACCCTGCAGAAAAAAAGCACATGAAGAGCAAATAATCTTTGACAATCGTCAAAGGGCCCTGTATTTGTGATAGAGTGAGTTTGATTGATTGAAACAGGGAGAGGCATCATGTTCGTTTTGATTAATACTTTCGTGGGTATCGTCATTAGTCGTCATTATACCCTGGGTGCTGCAAACAGGGCTCAGGAGGCCCTGCAGAGGGCAGTCAAAAAGCATAATAGTGGAGCTTACCTGCCCACTAAAATCGTGTTTATGAAGGATCCTCCGAAAAAGGGATCGGACTGGGAGGAGGCTGTCTTGATGGAGATCGGGATCTGGGAGATCCCGCAACATTGAGGCTTGACCCACTTGGAGAGTCCTGGGTTCGATTCCCAGGGTGGGTTTTTTCCTCGGGCAATGGAGCCCGAGGAGGACATGTGAGAGGCATCATGAGCGAAAAAAACTACACACTTCTCGTGGGGCAGGAGGCCCTCAACTGGGCCCTGGCAACGGGCTCAACTCTGAACAAGTTTGAGGACCCTGTTGAGGGAGAGGCCTTTGGTCTGGACCCTGACCGGGCCCAGGAGGTTGCACGAGAGGACGTGGGCCTCTTGTGGGGTTGGTCTGAGTGGAGGTTGGACGGAGATCTCCAGGGAGGCTCCATGAGGGAGGAGGGCTGGGAGGCTCTCTGGGCCCAGCACCTGCCCGAGCTTGAGAAGGCGTTCGAGGTTGCGGATTGTGAGAACGAGCCCGATCCTGAGGATCTCTATCTGGGCCTGCCCGAGGAGGATCGGCTCTGGACGAACGGGCATCACTTCCTTGTGATCTGTCCCTCAGGATCGATCAGTCCTCAATACGAGCCCGATCACGTTGAGGACTGCCTTGAGGAGCACGGATCTTTCTTGTCGTTTGGCGATCGACGCATCCGAACCCTTGAACACTACAGAGCCCTCGGCAGGAAGTTGCCTGCCCCTGAGGCTATCCTGGGTCTGACCTGGGCCCTGAGCCCTGCCCCTGAGGCCCCGAGCCCTGCCCCTGAGGCCCCGAGCCCTGCAGAGGGTCTCAGGATGCCCCTCCCTGGGGTCAAGCTTGCCAATGGAGGCACGGTGCTCCTGACAAGGGCAGAGGAGTCTGAGGGCTCTGGATCGATCTCGGGTCTCGTGCTGGCCTTGACCACAACTCTGAGACCTGGAGACCTCCCCGAGTTTGCGATCTGGAGATACTGCGAGACCCCCTCTAAGAGCCTGACCGTTGAGGGGTGGTATTACGGCGATCTCAGGGAGGCCCTGGAGGACTTTGAGAATCGTTAGACCCTGACCCACTTGGAGATCCTGGGTTCGATTCCCAGGGTGGGTGTTTGCTCGGTCGGGCAATGGAGCCCGAGCATTGCAGAAGAGAGGCATCATGACACACTTCAAGTTGAGCGTTGAGTTGAGGATCCCTGTGACCTTTGAGAACGAGGAAGGGGAGGAGGAGGCTACTGAGATCCCTTGTCCATCCACTCTTCTGGACTGCCTGCAGGAGTGGGCCTCTGAGGGCCTCCTGGAGTATCTCTACCTGGACTCCTGCCTGTCTGAGGAGGAGAAGGAAGAGATCAGGGGATCGGCCTCTGTGGAGACCTTGTCTTGATCGACCTCGACAAAGCGCTCTGCCTCCTCCAGGCAGACCCAACTGAGCAAGCGATCCTGCGTCGCTTGCTGATCCTGAGAAAGCTCTCCACTGCCCTGGAGGCAGGGCTGATCTCGGGGCCCTATCGACGATGCCTGGGTTGCGGGCTCTCCTGGCAACCCTGGCAGGAGGAGCCCTGCCCCGTTTGTGCCTTTGTCGTTGACTGGGTCAAGGGCTGGAGGGCCTACCACGATCGAGGCCTCACCCATGTGGGACGGTGGTGCCAGGATGCCCAGAGCCCTGCCCTGAGTCTGGGGCTGCAGTGTGCTGAATACGATCGCGAACACGGAGGAGACAAGGAGCCTGCCTCAGTGCTTGCTGCCTGGGTTGCCCTTCGATCCTGGGAGGAGAAGACATGAGCACGCTGCCCCTTTTTGGATATGTCCCGACTGAGGATCGAGCAAGGCTCAAGACTGCCCTGCAGAGGGTATTCTGGACCCTGACCTCTGGAGACTGGGTCCAGGCTCCTGACCTCCAGAAGGTTGGAGGCCTCTCGTGGGGATCCAGAGTCCGATCCCTCAGAGAGCCGAGGTTCGGCGGCATGGAGATCGAGGTCAGAGCCTCAGACCAGCCAGGGATCTACGAGTACCGGCTGCACCTGGAGAGTGTGCCCACCTGGGCCTGGATCGTCTTCAGGACGGGCAAATTTCCTCCTGTGTTCAAGCCTTCGAGGGCTGGCCTGGAGAAAAGGCTCAGTGTCGCAGGCAAGGTCCTCCCTCAGGACGTCCTGCTCTTGGCAGTAGAAATTGTCGAAGCGCTCGGAGGGCCTCAGGGCCCCGAGAACGGCTCGGAGAAGTGAAACGGTGTCAGGTATAGCCTGAGAGGCCTGGAGGCCTCAGAGGGGCAAATAAGGAGGCCAAAACATGAAAATCAAAGACTGGCTCGCTGAGAGAGGAGCCTCTCAGGCTTGGCTTGCACGTCAAGTCTCAATAAGCCCGGCTCGGCTCAACTCTTACCTGGGAGGAGGCACCAAACCCCCTGTCTGGTTTGTTCAAGCGATCCACCGACTGACAGGAGGCGCGGTGAGTCTCTTCGATTGGACCTGTCCCAGACCCTGCCCCAGACCTGCCAGCAAGGCCTCTGAGCCTGGGAGGTATCAACGCCTGCACGCGTGTGTTGATGGGACGTCCAACGAGCAGCCCGATCCTCCTCCGAGCGCATAGGACAAAAGAGAGGCCTGAGGTACTTGAGGGCCTGAGAAATCCACACCAAAACGAGGAGAAGACACACAGTGTTTGGGGTTCGAAAAAAACAAGAAAAAAACAAGAAAAAAACAAAGAGCACGTTCTATGTTTTTCTTAGAGCGCGTACGCGCGTACGTTGGACCTCTGCCTTGTTCGCACGTGCGCACGTACGCGTTGATGCCCCCCCCCTCTCCCTCTCAAGGGCAGACCAGCACCGGCTTTTTATTCAGACCCTGGAGGCAACCTGCAGCCTCCAGGGATACAGCAAACCCGAGATCTTGAGGCTCCTCAGGATCTCACACTGGACCCTCTGGAGAAGGGTCAGACAGGGATCGATCCTGCGCAGGAAGGATCGCTATTTCGTTCACTCGGGTCCTCTGACCCACAACACCAAGAGGCATCATGAAAATCACACTCAAGACCAGAAGAGGAGGCCTCTCGATCGAGGAGGCTCTGCAAAAGTCCATTGACGTCCCAGGCACTGGCCTCCAGGTCCTGGCAGGGCTCCTCCTGCAGGGGCTGCAGATCACAATCGAGCCTGACTTGCCCACCTCGGGCAAGTGGCTCTCGATCGAGGAGGCTTGTCAGGCTCTGGGCATCGTGCCCAGGACTTTGCGAAAGTACAGAGAGAAGGGCATCGTGCAGCGCAAAAAAGAGGGACGTCGCCGCTACTATCGCATCGTGGGCAACCTCTGCCCCTCCTGTGCCTTTGAGCCTGAGGAGCCTGAGGAGGAGGAGGCCTCAGAGGCAGGAATTCACCTGCCTGAGTTCGCACAATTGACCCTGCCCGAGCCCGAGCCCGAGCCCGAGCCCGAGCCCGAGCCCGAGCCCGAGCCCGAGCCCTATAATTTTCCCTGGGGCCCTTGCTTCGATCCCCAGCACCACAGCAAGGCACCACTTTCTCAGTGGGTGCTGGCCTCTCTCAGGGACTGGACGGAAGAGATGCCGAGGAAACCTGAGGCAGGCCTCTGGACGAGCAAGATCTACCTTCCCCAGGATCGTGCCCTTCTCCTCTACCTGGACCCTTCCGAACAGTTTGACCTGGAGGGCCTCAGTGGGGCGGTGCTCCTTAATCCTGACCGGTGGGGATCGATCCTCACTGGATATACCACGCTCAGAGAGCAAGGGCTTATCCATGGACACAAGGGCCCAAAATCAAAGAGGCTCAGACTGACCGAGGAGGGCCTCCGAGAGAAGGCCAGGGCACGGGCCTACTACTCCTGCAGACTTCGGCACCTGCAGGCAGGAGAGGATCTGCAGTTCGGGGCAGAAATCCAACGGCTGCAGGCCCTCCTGGAGGCAGGTCCCCTGCCTAACCCCGAGAGGCCCGATCGAGCCCTCGATAAGCTCAGTGTTGCCTTGCTCTGTTTTGCCCCGTCCAGATACCACAGAAAATTGCCTGGAGGTGTCTGCAGTGGAGTCTTGCCTCTGGCGGGTGTGGGTCTAGTCCTGGGCTGGTCTGAGACCTCTGCAAGAGGGGCACTCAATAGGCTTGAGCACAAAGGTCTCGTCCGCTGCAAGGAGCCTCAGGGCCGAAAGAGGACAAGACTGGATCGCAGGCAGTATCGCTTGACCCATGAGGGCCTCCGGAGGCTGGAATTTTTGGAGACGTCCCTCAACCTGATCGAGGAGGCCTCCAGTTGAGCCCGATCCCCTTGCCCCTAGTCCTGCCCTCTTTGGAGGCTCCTGTCTATTCGCCCTATCACCAGGAATATGAGGAGCCTCCTGGACTGCCCTGCAAGCTCTGTCAGGGACGTCCTGCCCCCGATGTCGAATTGTTCGGAAAATGGAGGAGCCTGATCCTCTGTGACGTCTGCCAGGGCAAGCAAGAGAGGGAGGACTGGCAGGCCAGACTTGCCCGAGAGAAGAGCGTTGAGAGGCTCACCGATCGAGCGATCCAGGCTGGCCTGACCTCCAGGCAGATCAAGATCAAGACTGCCCTCAAGGTCAGAGACTGGACCCGAGCAAGCGCAGAGGATCCCCTGCCCTATTGCGGTGCACTCTTCTGGGGCAGGGACTGGGAGGCCTCCAGGGCTCAACTCGTCCAACTGGTCAAGTGGGCAGTCTGGCAAGGATGGTCTGCAGCCTATTTGACAGAGGGGGCTCTCCTGGAGTCCCTGAGACCCTCAGGACGGACTGCAGGCAGGAGCCTTGCAAGCTTCAACCGTTACTCTCTGATCTGCCTTGATGGGCTCGGCTCGGGCAAGGTCTCAGAATGGAGCCGGGCTCAGATCTTTGCACTTGTCGATCAGAGGTACTCTGCAGGGGCTCCTCTGGCAGTCTCCTCCTCCCATGACCTGGAGGCCCTGGAGAGGCTCTACGGTCAAGGGCTCAGGGGCAGGCTTGAGGCAATGTGCGGACCTAGAAGGATCTGCAGGATGGACTGACAAGGAGGCCTCGTGACATTTAAGATCCTCAACGGAGATTGCCGGGACGTCCTGAAGACCTACCCTGACAACCACTTTTCGGCTCTGGTCACGGACCCACCATACGGTCTGACACAGGACAGAGGGCCTGAGGACCTGAGAGCCTGCCTGAGGGCGTGGCTTGCCCTGGAGGAGCACGGGGCAGGACGGCGCGGATTTATGGGCAGGACCTGGGACGGAACAGTCCCAGGTCCTGACATCTGGCAGGAGGTCTATAGGGTCCTCAAGCCAGGGGCACATGGGGCAGTGTTTGCCTCTGATCGAACGTCTCCAGATATGGCAATCTCCTTGAGGCTGGCAGGGTTCGAGATCAGGCAGGGTCTGCAGTGGATCTATGGGAGCGGCTTCCCAAAATCGCAAAACATCGGCAAGGCGATCGATCGTGCTGCAGGGGCAGAGAGGGTCAGGCTCTCAACCCATAGATCAGGAAAAAACCGAACGTGTATGTCTGGAGACTATAAGGGAGAATACCATGTCTCCTGCCCATCAACTCCTGAGGCTCAGGTCTGGGAAGGCTATGGGACGGCTCTCAAGCCTGCCTATGAGCCGATCTGGCTCGTGAGAAAGCCCCTGCCCAGAGGCTACACCATTGCCAGGACGGCCCAGGAGCATGGGACTGCAGCCTTGAACATCGATGCCTGCAGGGTGCCTACTACTGAGGCCCCTGAGGCTATATATGCAGGAGTCTCTGGGCCTATTGGAGGAGGCGGGGCCTATGCAGGCTCTGAGCCAGAGAATCGGCCTGTCGTCCAGGGGCATCATGGGGGCAGGTGGCCTTCGAACGTGGTTTTATCCCACTTGCCAGGATGCAGGCAGGCAGGGCTCAGGGAGGTCAAGGGAGGGGCAGGATGGAGTGGTACCTCTGGGTTTGGGAAACGGGTCTATGGAAAGGGTTGGGCACCGGATGGAATATCACGACGACAGGATCGAGAGACTGTCCAGACCTGGGACTGTGAGGAGGGCTGCCCCGTCAAGGCGCTGGGTGGGCAGAGCGGCGAGAGTGCAAGCAAGCCACGAACACCCTCACAATTGCATCACAAAGGGAGTTCAACAACTTTCCAAAGGGGCAGTGAGACTTCAACTCACAACGATGGAGGCACCGCAGCCCGGTTCTTTCATCAATTCGATCCTCCCTTCCTCTACTGCGCCAAAGCCTCCAGGTCTGAGAGAGAGGCAGGTTGCGATCAGGTTGCCCCTGTAAGCGCCTCAGAGGCTACTGGAGGCAGAGCCGAGGGCTCAAGGGGCCTTGACTCCCCGAGAGCAGGAGCAAGCCGGACACAGGGCTCTGAGGGAGTGAGGAACGATCACCCGACTGTGAAACCTGCCGATCTCATGGAGTGGCTTGTCAGGCTGGTCTGTCCCACTGTGCCTGGGTTCGAGCCAGTGGTCCTCGATCCCTTCTGTGGATCTGGGTCCTCAGGGCTCGGGGCAGTGAGGGCAGGGGTTGCCTTTGTTGGAGTCGATCTCAGTCCACGCTACTGTGAGATCGCTCGGGCTCGGCTCGAATATTGCGATCCTGCGCAGGCCCTCCAGGACAGAGCCGAGGGCTCAGGGTCAAAGGATCTTTTAACAAAGGATGGACAAGGGAGACTGTTTTGACAGAAAAGCAGGTCAAAAAGACAAAGAATAAAGGAGGACGTCCCTGCAAACTCACAAGGAGAGTCCAGGATAGGATCGTCAAGGCCTTGAGCGTAGGATGCACTCAAGGGATTGCCTGCAAGGCTGCAGGGATCGGTGCGAGAACCTATCATCGTTGGATCACCCGAGGGGAGGAGGACATAGAGGCAGGCAACTCCTCCTCAGACTTCGCAGTTTTCTCTCGGGCAGTGCAGAGGGCAGAGGCCCTCTTTTTCGAGCGTTGCGCAGCCACGATCTCAGAGGCAAGCCTGGACTCTTGGCAGGCTGCAGCCTGGATGCTTGAGCGCAGGCTCAGAGACGATTATGGCAAGATGCCTCCTCCTCCCAAGGTCGATCGGCTCCTGGAGGTCGGGCTCGTGCTGTTTGACGTCAAGGAGCCGATGGGGCAAGTTGAAACAGAACATCCTAACCCTGTGCAGGTTGCAGGGTCAGGGTCGAGGGGGCAGGGCTCGGAGTGATGCCCTTTGATCCCTGCCTCCGATCTTCCACTGGTCTCTCAGGTCTCTTGTCTCCTATGGCACAGAGGATCATAACCACCCTGAGAGGCTCTCGACTGCCCCTCTCACTGGCCTGGGAGGGGCAGTTGTAGTTGGTTGCCTATGAGTAAGAGAACAGTAAATCTCCGAGCCCACACGACCTCGATCAAGGGTGCGGATTTTCTCAAAATCCATGGGCTCTTGGCTCTGGCCTATGAGGTCGGGCTTGAGTCGATCGAGACAAGGATCCACACCCTTGACCTGGATCGAGGGCTGGCAGTGGTTGAGGCTCGGGTTGCTGGGGCTCGGGGCACTTACTCGGGCCATGGTCTCGCGCACCCTGAATCTCTGTCTCGGGGCCTTCAGTCGAGCTTTGTCCAGGTGGCAGAGTCGCGAGCGATCGCCAGGGCCTTGAGGCACTTTTGCGCAATTGGAGCCCACCCTGGAGATCATTTACCAGAGAGGCAGGAATGAGGCACCGTTGCATGTGTGGAGCCCTAGACTGCAGGCATTGTTACGACCAGGACTGCCTGAGGGAGGACCTGAGGGAGGCTCAGGAGGAGGCTCAGGAGGAGGCTCAGGAGGAGGCTCAGGAGGCCCAGGAGGAGGCCCAGGAGGAGCCCGAGCCTGAAGCAAATTGCTAGAGACCTCAGAGGCTCCTACTTGGTTGCCCTCACAATTTTAGGTAATTTGAGGTCAACACGGTGAGAGCACCGACAACCACACGATCGAGGTTGATCAGAAGTGGACGTCCAGAAGAAAAAAAAGAGGATCCCTGTAAAAAGCCGAGTACACCGGGCCCAGAGGCTGATCCTTGAGGATCGAGAGACAAGATACCGGGCCTTTGTTGGCGGGATTGGCTCGGGCAAGACATACACAGGATGCCTTGACCTGATCCAGACCAGAGCCGATCGGTCTCTTGTCCTGGCACCCACGTACCCAATGTTAAAGGACGGGGCTCTGAGCCTCTTTCTGGAGTTGTTCGGGGCCCTTATACGTAAACACAACAAGGCCTTTCTCAAGACTGAGTTATTGGACGGACGAGAGATCCTCTGGAGGCCTGCAGACGTCAACAACCTGGAGAGGCTCAGGGGCATTAACGCCGGTTATCTCTGGGTGGATGAAGGGGCAAGCCTAACCCGTAAAGCCTGGAATGTAGCGATCGGCAGAATTCGCAGGACTCCAGGCCGGGCTCTGGTAACGACAACCCCGAGAGGTTTGAATAACTGGGTCCACGATGTTTTTGTGAAAGAGGCAGGGTCCTCCTCCTCCCTTGTCCAGTGTGCAACCTCTGAGAATGTGTGGCTGCCTGAGGGTTGGATTCAGTCAGTGAGAGGTCAATACACCTCTCGTTTTGCCCTGCAGGAGTTGGAGGGGCAGTTTTTGGAGGAGGATGCCCAGGGCCTCTTTGATCGGCAGTGGTTTCGGGTTGTCGAGAGTGCCCCTGAGACTCCCTCAGAGGCCTCTGTCCGGCATTGGGACCTTGCCTCAACCTCAGGCCCAGATTCAGACTGGAGTGCCTCTGCTCTCCTCTCAAGGCGTTCTGGACGCTACACTCTGACCCTGGAGAGGTACCGGCTCTCTTGGCTCAAGCCTGACCGGGCAGGCAAGTGCCTCAAGGAGACGATTGTGCAGACTGCCCTTGCCGATGGGCAGGACGTCCAGGTCTCGATCGAGGCAGTCTCAGGGTTTGAGCATTCCTTTGAAGAGATCTCTCTGGATCCTCGGCTGCAGGGTTGGAGGTTCCGGAAGGTCAAGCCCTGCAAGACTAAGGTTGCTAGGGCAATGAGGCTTGCAGCCAAAGCAGAAGCGGGGCTGGTCTGCCTTGTTCGCAACAGGGCCTCAGAGCCCTTTTTGACAGAGGCAGAGGACTTCCCGAAAAAGGGAGCCAAGAACGATATGGTCGACGCAGCCTCAGGGGCTTACAATGCTCTCAGAGGTGGCTCTGGGCTGCAGGTAGGCTCAACTCGTCCTGCCCCTGGGCACGAGTGGACTCCACAGACAAGACAGGAGAGACTCCAATGGTGAAGATCCGATTTAATGACGAGCCGACGGAGATCTATGAGGACTGCTTTGCTCTGCCTGCCTCAGAGGCTCCTCTGCCTGCCTCAGACCTCCAGAGGATCCTCTGCTACGAGCCCACCTCTGAGGACTGGGACTCTGCAGACCTGGAGGCATACACAACCCAGATCGGATCTATGGGAATTCCCTTCAGTTTTGGCAGGGTCAAGATCGAGAAAAATCCCGCGCTTGTCTTGGCTCGGGGCCTGGGTTCGGACGTGGGTGCAATGTGGGAGTTGGCCTCTTCTATGGGGATCGCCGCTCAGGCCCTCTATGACCCGATAGCCTCGATCTGCTCAAGCCCCTGGAGGCTTGAGGCTTCTCCATTGCCTGAGGTCTACGACTATGAGCACGCGAGGAGGGTACGAGCCAAGCAATACCGGTACTGCCAGCATGTCTGGGCAGAGTGGACTCGGAGAGGGCAGGATGGGCTAGGGCTCGTGGGTTATTTTCTGGACGTCCTGCGCTTCTCTTTGATCTGTGGGTTCTACCTCGGTGAGTTGACGGGGCATTTTCGATCGCTCAACCTGACCGGGCAGGCAGGCAGATACCTCCTGCCTGCGATCCCTAAGCTCAGGACTCCCTGGAGTGTCGATCGGTGGGTCTACTACCGCAACCCAGACAACATGATCGGGGTCAAGCAAAGGGCCTACCAACAGATCGACTCCAGAGGAGAAACTGGAGGGTGGGATTTTATCCCCTGGAGCAAGCTCGTGCATGTGCCCTTTCTTCCGATCTCAGGCAATCCCGACGGCACGAGCCTGCTCAGGTCCTCCTGGGCTCCTCTCAGGATGTTGCAGAAGTACCTGCAGATCGGGGCCTTGAGTGCAGAGGTTAACGGGGTTGGATATATCTGGGTTGAGCAAGATCCCCAGAATCCCCTGACAGAGGCAGACAAGCAGACTCTTGTTACCCAACTGAAGAACTATCAGGGGTCTCAGATCCCCTATTCGATCCTGCCTCCAGGAGCACATAAGATCCAGTGGATCACCCCAGGATCAACAGTGGCAAACTTCTCCTCTCAGATCTCAGACTGTGAGAGGCAGATCTCACTCGGAACGAACACTGCACACAAGCAGATCGGCTTGCAGAATCATGGCTCCTTTGCTGCAAGGAAGCAGGCAGGGGCAGAGGCTCAAGCGGGGTGGCAATTCCTTGCTCGGACCCTTGCTGCCCACTCTGTTGAGGTGGTGCTCAACAAATTTCTGAGGCTCAACTTTCCTGGCGATTCTGCCCAGGGTTTGATCTTTGTGCCAAGGGTGACAGACCTAGCGATCGAGGTCAGAGATCAACAGAGTTTCTCGTCCACCCTCCAGGGCTTGACCTCTGCAGGTCTGATTAGCCCAACCCCAGAGATCGAGAGTGCTCTTCTTGCTGCCCTGGGCCTGCCTCAGGGCTCCACAACAGAGTGAAGAAACCACTGAACAAGATCCTGAGCAGGGCCCTGAGAGGGCTCCTTGCCTACATGTGTGACCTCTGCCCACCCTGGGCAGGGCTCGGGGCCTTGTGCAGTGGTTTTCCAGGGTCTGACCCACGATCCAGGATGCCTCCTGAGGCCCTCAGATAGCCCTAGAATCGATTTGAGTTCGGCTCTGGTATGTTTCCTTGTCTTTTGGATTCAAATGGAAACACCCTCTATGAGGGGCTCCCTGGCTCACCCTACTGCACAGGAGTGAAGTACTGAACAGGCCGCAAGCCCGATCAGGCCACTTTGCCCCGATCGGGCTCGAGGCCCTCATAGCGGGGATCCATGGGGTTTTGGGCCTTTCGTGGGAGGGCCTCAAAAGTGCCGATCAGGGCTGAAAATACCTGCACAAGGCCCTCTCAGACGAATCGAGGCCTCCAGGAGGCTCTGCCCCGAGCCCTGCCCCGAGCCCTGCAGGAGGCTACTGAACACAGGAGGCCTTGCTTGCCTGCATAATCCAGATTTATACTTCAGCCTGGAGGCCTCCTCATGTCCCTAACCGTTTGCTCTTTTGCTCTGCCCTATAAGATCGCCTCAGGGCCCCAGATTGAATTCAAGCTTGCTGGCTCCTCTGCAGTCCAGGTGACGATCCCCTCTGGGACCTACTACCCAGATCACGACACCTCCGGATCCTCAAATCTGCACAAGGCGATCTGTGATGCCTTGACGTCGGCAGACTCAACGGGCTCCTGGGCCTTCTCTGAGATCGCTGGAGACTATCGGGGCAGGTGGTTGATCAAGAGGGCTCAGTCTGGAGGGGAGGAGCTTGAGTACCTCAAGAGCCTGACTGCAGAGGTAACGATGGAGGATCTGGGCTTCTCCTCGACTTCAGTCTCTCCAGACTCAGGCACTGCCACTGCAGCAACTGCAGTTCTCACACCCTCAGACAGGACTGGAGGCTCTTGGGTCCTCAACCCTTTGTCTGGGGCAGGGATCTACCTGGGAGGCCTTGAGAGGCCGCTGAGCCACTGTGTGAGCACGACCTCTCCCTCTGGAGTGACCACGATCGATCATTACGGGTCTCAGACGGTCAAGAGGATCGAGTTTTCCACTCTGCCCGCAGCCTCTGTGTATCCTTTCTTCTGTTCTGATTCTGCCTATATGGCTGCACTCGGGGCAACTGCAGGAGATCTCAACTCTGCCTTTGACACCCTCCGATCCAAATGGGCAAGCCTGGACACCTCGATCGGCTCTGCCCGGTTTTATCCAGACATTTCTGCACCCTCGGCTTATGTCTCTGTCCAACCTGGGCAGGGGCAATCCTGGCTCTCCTCCCTGGACTCGGCTGCCCAGGAGGTCTCTCGGGCTCCCTTGCTCTACGACTTGACGATCGAACTCTTCAAGGTGGCTTAGATGGGCTTGATCCACTCGATCAGAGTCGAAGGGATTGGAGATCCTGAGGCCTCGACTGCCAGCAATAAGCTCTATCGGTGGACCTACGATCGATCGGCGTTGGACGTCCCATCAACCACTGACCCTGACAGCCTCTACAAGACTGACTCTCTCCTGTTCTGGCCTTCTGAACTCTCCTCCTCTTTGGACTTCCAGCAGGGCTCAGTGAGGGGCTCCTCCCAGACCTTCAGGCTCAGGGGATCCACAGAGGTCTGGTCTTGGTTTTACCGGCTCCTGCCTGCCCGTGTTGCCTTCCTGGAGGCAGACCTCTCCTCCTCTGGGACGTCCATTACGCTGGACACCTCAGGGCTCTCGGGTCTGATCTACCTGGAGAGAGAGGCCCTCCTCCTCGGCACAGAGACATCAAGCAAGGTTTACGACTGCGATCGGGGAGTCCTGGAGACTCCAGCACGGCCCCACTCTGCAAGCCTGACCTCTGATCGAGCAATATATTCGACTCCAACCACAATTGAGGGGAGGCTCGTCCAGTTGATCGAGACCTCCCACTCTGCAGGAGCCTATGTGGAGTCGGTGTTATGGTCTGGAGTCCTGAGGAGTGTCTCAACGGAGGACGGAGGAGCCTCGATCACCTTGCAGGCAGACGATCTCCTAGCTCTGATCAGGGCTCGAAAGATCCTACAGGGCAGGGCCTCAGGTAAGGTCTCCAGGGTCTTTTGGGCAGGGCAGGTCTCAGGCTCTGTCCTGCAGGCTGCAGGGTCCTCAGGGCCCTTTGCAAGTGGCTCTCAGGCTACTGGGTCAAATGTTCGGGCTCTGGCCTTGCTCGGAGGCTCAACCTGCCTGGAGGCTCAGACCTTCCAGAGTGCCTCTGAGTCTCTGGACGTGCTTCTAGAGGTTGTTGAGGCTCCTTATGGGCAGGGCAAGAGCCTGCCCGAGAGCCCTGAGTCTGCCCTCCTGAGTCTGGATCTCGTTGAGGTGTTCACAACCCGATCGGACTCCCCGAGCAATTACGATACTACGGGGCTCAACACGTTGCCCCTGAGGCAGGACCTGGGAGAGTTGACTCTGCAACTGTTGACCTCGACTGAGAACGGGGCAGAGAAGGGCTCGAACGGGGCCTACGATACAGGGATCGAGGCCCTTGCAGGGTCAGTGCCTGAGGCCCTGATCAACACGGGCAAGATCCTCCAGTGGGGATCCGATCTCGGGTTTGTCCTGGAGGCCTTGTTTCTCGGGCTCAAGGCAGAGCCTGAGGCCCTGGATCGGCTCCTCCAGAGCCTGCACAAGGCCTCTCTGTCAATCCTCTGTCAATCCAGGTCAGGCAAGATCTACGTTGCCCGGCTCACCGATCTGGAGGACTACGGGGCAGGCTCAACCCTGGACCCAGAGAACATTCTCTCAGTGGGGATCCCTCAGGATCGCAACCTGCCAGAGGCTCTCGATCGATCTGAGGTGACTTTTAACCACCGTCCTGGGCTGCAGCCTGATCAGGTCAAGATCTCAGACTCGATCAAATACTCCAGGCAAGCTCTCGGGGAGTCCGATCTCTTTGCTGCAGATCTGGGAGGAGTCCGATCGGGCTCTCTTGCCCAGTCGATTGCTCAGTCAATTATTCAGAGATTCCATGAGCCGATCCCTCAGATCAGCCTCAAGACAAATCGGCTTGAGATCCATGAACTCGGGGCAGTCCTGAGCCTGACAGAGGATCACCTCTTCAACGCCGATGGAACCCGAGGAGGGACAGTCCACAAGTTACTCGTGGTCTCCAGGCAGGAGGTGTTCAACTCTGATCGGCACGAGTTGAGCTATGGGTTGCTCGACGTTGGACTGATCCACAACAGAGATGGCTGGATAGCTCCCTCGGCTCAGGTTGCCTCCTCCTCAGGGGCAGACCTGACATGTGAGAGCAACGTGTTTACTGCCTCCTACTCCGACTCTCCAGAGGACCCCCTGGGCACTGGATCCTCTCGGGTGGACGTGGATGGTTTTTCGGCTGGAGATGTCCTGGATCTGGTAGACTCTGCAGGGACCTTCAAGGAGCAATTGATCGTGGAATCGATCACGAGAGGATCGAACATGATCACAACCACAACCACACCCACAACAACACCGGCTGCAGGAGACATCCTGAGGCCCTCGAAATACTCGGAGGCAACCACGTCCCAGAGGCATTCCTGGATCTTTGTTGCAGGGTCCTCTGAATTGATGCCAGATGCCTCGAAACCCTACACTTACAGAGCCTGAGAGGAGCCCATGGCAGACTTCCAAAAAATGGACTCCGACTCAGTCTCCTCCTCCGACTCCAGTCCTTTGGACTCCTGGGCTCTCAAGACAGAGGCGGAAAATATCAGGGCAGCCTCAGAGGCCCGACCGCGCAGGACGTCCACTGCCTATCCAGAGGACTGCAGGCAAACTTTTTCGGCTGCGGTTCCGATGGCTCTGCCTCTTTGTGTCTGGCCTGTAGGTCCTCGGCTCTCAAGCCTCCAGGTGAAGCTCAGAGGCCTTTGTTCTGCCTCCTCGTCTGTTGCTGCCCTCAAGGTCAGGCTCTGCCTACAGGAGGCCTCTGGGAGGCTCCACGACACCAGCGCCGATACAACCTTGACTGCCTCCTCAGACGTCCAGACTCCAACCCTGTCGATCGACTGCAGACAGGTCCAGGGCTCAGTGGTTGTGGTGTGGCTCGTGGTCCAGTCTCTGGACATAGCAACCGTGAGCACCGGCGCAGTAGTGGGTTTTTCGGGCAATGGGCTCACCGTTGACATTGGCAGCACATTGCAGGCTCTGATCATTGCAGGGAGGCACTATCGGCTCGGGTTCCAGGAGAACCCCTCAGGGTCTAACCCAGATGACGGAGGAGGCTACCCTGGATCGGTCCACATGATCTACAATTCTGCCTCCTCCTCATGGTGGGTTTTTCCTCAAGCCTCCGAGTATTTGAGGATCGCTTATTCGAACTGGTTTGCTGCCCTGATCGAGATCGGAAGATTCACACTCTATGGGTGGAGCCTTCTGGAGTCTCATGAGGACCTGCCAGACCTCAGGCAAGCGCTGAACTCTGCCAAGATTCCCAGAGCCCTGACCCTGCGATCGAACTATCAAAGAGGGTTCGATCTGGCCTCCGAGAGGACCTCAGTAATTCAGGCTTCAGGGAGTCCAGACTACTCCTCTGCGCTCACAAAATATCGCCCGATCTGGCCTGTTCTGACCTATAAGGAGAGCACATCCCAGATTGCAGGGGCTTGCCTGTGTTCGGCTCTGCCTGCCATCAAGATCAACTCAGAGGCCGTCTCCTATCGTCGAAGATACAGAGCCTGGGTCCTCCTCCTGGCGTTGAACAATCAATTCGAGGAGGCAGAGTTTGAGATCTCCTTTGAGGTCAATCTCCATTCCTTTGGTTCAGGAGCCTGGACCACAGACTCTGAGACTCCGAGCCTGACCGGTCAGACCTCGATCCCTGTTGACCCCCTGCCCTGCTACCAGAGCCGGACACCTGAGGGAGAGAGCGCCGATCTGATCTGGCTCGTGAGTCCGCACCATCTCCAGGGGCTTTTTTCCTTTGGAGATCTCAGACGATCCACCACTGGGTTGAGCCTTGCCGAGTTCAGTTTTGAGGAGGCTGCAGGGTCTCAGACTGAGACCGATCGGCTCTTGACCCTGGGCATCTCTGCCTCTGGCCTGGAGACCTCTCAGGGTGCGATCGGTGCTGGTACCTCGATCGCAGGGATCAAGATCGGGGTGCCTTGTTGGACTGTGATCCAGGACAGAGGGTTCTAAATGGCGATCGTCAACAATGCCTTTTTTCGGGTCCTCAACTCAGTGCAGGACCCTACAGGATCGACAGAGATCGCGATCGGGGCAGAGCAGGGATCGATCGGAGGTGGGGCAGTAGACGAGCAGGGCACTATCCTGGAAAACTGCAATCACCTCTACTCTGGGCTCTGTCTGTCTGTGGTATGGCAGTGTGTCTCCTGGGGCTCAGGAGCCTCTCAGAGTGCCCTTGCCGAGGACTCCAGGGCAGGAGCCCAAACGACATTTGTCGAGGTCCTCTCAGGAGTGTTCTCTGTCGGTGCTGCAAGGGACGTCTCTTGCTCGATCGACTTCCAGGGGCAGGCTCAGGTTGCAGCCTACGACCTGACCACACCCACACCCACCCTCCTGGATTCCTTCACTACCTCAAGCTCTCCCTCGGCTCAGACTCTGGAGTCTGACACACTCTCCTTGAGTGGAGAGCTTGAGATCAGGGTTGCAGTGAGCTTGAAAAAGACAGATACCTCTGACCCTGCCCTCCTCTACGGGGTCAGGCTCAGGGAGTTGCAGGGCACGTTGTAAGCTTGCCCGATCAGAATTATACTGAGCCCGAGGAGGAGGATCCACCATGCTCAACATTGCATACAATGAGCCGAAAAAAATCACAGGGGCAACGCAACAAACCAAGTCGATCGCTACTGACTCAACCTTGGTTTTGGCAGCAAATTCTGATCGAAATTATTGCTTGATCCAGAACACCTCTGACACTGATATTTTTCTCAACTTTGCAGGGTCTGCAGCAACCGTTGCAGGAGGGTTCAAGCTCGTAGCCTCAACGGGCTCCTGGGAGTCTCCTGGGCTGGTCTCCCTGACCAGTGCGATCTATGCGATCCATGGAGGATCAGGCTCTAAAGATCTCATTGTCCTGGAGGGTTGAAAATGCCGTTCAACGCGATCACTGGAGGAGGGGCAGG
>PAQH01000166.1 GCA_002709225.1 Planctomycetaceae bacterium | reverse complement strand
TTTGTTTACCAGTCGCTAACCTGGGGATTCTTGTTGGCATTGCTCCCCTTGTTGATCCACCTGATCAACATGATGCGCCACCGGCGCGTCCACTGGGCGGCAATGGAGTTTCTGTTACAGAGCTACCAAAAACACCGCCGCTGGGTTTGGCTTAAACAACTACTGCTGTTGCTCGCCCGTATGGCCGCTATCGCGTTGGCCGTGGGAATGCTCGCACAGTGGGTAACGCGCGGCGAATGGCTCGACATGTTCTCCGGAACCGCCACGCACCATTACATTGTTCTCGACGACAGCTTTTCGATGTCAGAACGTGTTGGAGGAACCACGGCCTTTGATCGTGCGCTGAATGTGCTGCGGCAAATTGGATCCGAAGCTTCGACGACCCGTAGTGGTGGCCAACATGCGATCACGGTTCTGCGCACATCCCGGGTGATGCAGCACTCACCTTCCGCAACAGCGGGAGAATTAGAAGAACTTACGGATCTGAATTCAGAAGTGATCGACTCTGAATTCTCTGTGTTGTGGGAAGAAAAGCAGGCCACCATGGACGTTACGCAAATGTCCGGCAGCCCGTTGGCCGCGCTGCGCGTCATCGAAACGTTATCCAAAGTACGCCCCGACGACAGGCAAGTTATCTATCTCCTGACAGATTTTCGTACCGGGCAGTGGGGCAACGCGGTCGAGATCCGCAAAGTTCTCAGGCAAATCGAAAAAGCTGGCATCGCCATTCGCCTGGTGAATTGCGCCAGTGAATCCTCTCGTAATCTTGCTATTACTCGCCTCGAACCAACCAAAGACACACGTGCGGCCGGCGTACCGCTCTTCATGAACCTGGACATCACCAACTTTGGTATTGCCGAGGAACGGAATGTGCAACTTGCCATACGCACCCGTTTTTACGGCAGCACTGCGACCGCACAAGCCAACCTGCGCGAGTTCAATGGAAAACTAGAAGAAATCTATATTCCTCCGGTAGAAAGTATTGCCCCTGGCCAGACTGTTACAAGACGCGTACAAGTCTATTTCTCAGAAGCTGGCCAGCACGTAGTCGAAGCAGAATTGTCCAGTAGTGACTCTATTGCTACTGACAACTACCGCTGGAGCGTCGTTGATTTTCCCGAAGGCGAATCAGTGCTGATCCTGGACGACGGAGAACGACGCGCAGCCGCGACAGACACGACCGCCATGAATCAGTCATTTTTCCTTCAAAACATTTTCCAACCGGGACGTCGCACCAATACCGGCATCCGCCCTGATGTACAAACCGACCAGCGTATCTTGCGAGACGCTACCCCCGAGTCGCTACGGAAGTACTCCGCTATCTATCTACTAGATGTCGAGCAACTAGACGACCGCTCGATCTCCAATCTCGAGGGTTTCGTACGGGAAGGCGGTGGACTGGGTATCTTCACCGGTAACGATGTTGAACCTGCCTACTACAACCAACGGCTCTACCGGGACGGAAACGGCCTGCTACCGGTCCCTTTACTGGGCACCATGCTATTGCCTCCTGACATTGATGCCGATCAGTCAGATGTTCAGGTAACCGACCACCCCGTTTTCGAAACGTTTCAGGGAGATCGCAACCCATTACTGCGCCGGGTACGCATCGCCCAGTACCTCAGACCCGCTGAAGACTGGCAACTACCGAGCGACGCACCGCTGCGAATAGCGGCAAAGTTACGGAACCAATTCCCCCTCGCCATTGAACAGCAATTTGGAGAAGGCCGAGTTCTAGTCATGCTGACAACGCTCGCCCCCCAGTGGAACAATTGGGCCCGCGATCCCAGCTTCGTCGTCGTACTCCTGAAATTACAGTCCTATCTGGCCGCACCTCACCGGAACCATCCCGAATATCTCGTCGCAGATGGATTGAACGTACCAGTCGACGGTAATGTGTACGAAGAGGGTGTTGAATTCCTTGCGCCGACTGGGCTTCACACTGCGGATCGGAACGTGATCAAGAAACCTGCCCAGAAACTGGACCCACAAGACCTGGTCTCTCGCGCAACTCTAGACTGGCAAGAAACCCAACACATGGGAATTTATGACGTGTTAATGACCTCGCGTAGCGGGGAACAGTCCTCCCATCGATTCGCCGTCAATGTCGACCCGCGTGAAAGTGACTTGACCACACTTGGCCAAGAGGCCGTCCTCGCTGAACTCAATCCCGTGAAACCGACTTACGTTCGCGCTGACCGATATGAAGGCGGCCTAGTGGAGTCGTCGGGGATTAATCGAAGCCTGATGCTGATGATACTTCTGATCACGTTGCTGATCGGTGAACAATGGCTGGCATTCAACGCCAGCTACCACCCCGCGAAATCGGGAACGACCGCGTGACAATTCTTGCCCAATCTGTCCAAGTCTCTCACGAGTTTGCACGTGTGCTCGTAATGAGCGAATGGTGGCATTGGCTGCTGATGCTCGGCGTAATCTTGGGTGTCCTAGCTTATGTCATCACGATGTATGTGCGCGACAGCATCGAACTACCGCGCGGGATCAGTACGACCCTGATGCTACTACGATTACTCGCGTTCACCGTCATTCTGTTCTATTTCCTCGGCTTGGAGAAGCGTTCCGCTCGGCGTCTTGTCAGACCCTCTCGCGCGTTGCTGCTGGTTGACACCAGCCAGAGCATGGGATTGCCAGCAGCTACATCAACCGGAAAAGTAACGCGCATTGAAAGTGTCATCCAGGAGCTAAAGACTGGCGCTTTCGTCAAACAGTTACGAGACCAACACGAAGTGGTCGTCTATCGGTTCGATGAAGGAAAACAACCCGTCAAAGTGGCGTCTTTTCCAAGAACGCAAAATCTCCAAACTGACTCCACGAATGCTACCATTGGCGAAAATCCCCTGCGAATGGCACGCTATCTCGCCTGGACGGGTTGCGGTCTTGTCGGATTGGCGCTTGTCGCTGGCACGTGGCATTTCACGGTCGAACGACGACGCCTTACAACGGAAGCAACATACTGGAGCATGTTGCTGGCAACCGTGTCGGTGATTGCGGGATTCCTCTTCTTTTCAGTTGCCAATCTGCGGCATCCCGATGCGTCAGCAACGACTCTGTTGGGATTCTCGCCAACGGCAGCACCAACAAACGCTCAAACCGCACCAGCGGAGGCACGTGTACCAGTAACAATCGACTGGAACAAAGAACTCATCCCACAGGGCAACGAAACGCGACTGGGAGACGCCCTGCGGTTCCTGGTTCATCGCGAGCGAGGTGGACCAATTGCTGGAATCGTTGTGTTTACGGACGGACGCGGCAACGCCGGTCAGGACACCGAATTAGCCGTTCTCGAAGCCCGCAACGCCCGCATCCCGATCTTTGCCATAGGCCTCGGCAGCAACCAGCAGCCCGTTAACGTTCGCGTCATCAACATCGAGGCGCCGCAACGAGTATATCCGGGTGACGATTTTACAATCTCTGGATATATCCAGTCTTTTGGTTTTGCAGAACGCCAGGTGACCGTCGAATTGCGGGCAGGCGCCTCCGCAACGGAAAACGCTGATAGCCGGTCACAGCTGATCGAACAACAGACAATCCGCCTCGGAAGCGACGGTGAAGTCCGTACTGTCGAGTTCTCACTGGAACCCAACACGCAAGGGAAGCAGGAATACACATTGCGGGTCTTAGCGCCAAATCAGGACGCCGAATCGAAAGACAACCAGCTTGCGGCGATCGTAGAAATCGTCAAACGCAAACACCGAGTTCTGCTAATTGCCGGCGGCCCAGCACGTGAGTATCGCTTTCTTCGCAACATGCTGTACCGCGATCCAGAAATTCACCTGGAAGTCTGGCTACAAAGCGCTCAAGGTGACGCCGCTCAAGAAGCGGACGATGTGTTGTTCGAGTTCCCCGACAAAGAAGACCATCTTTTCAATTTTGACTGTATTGTCGCCTTCGATCCGAACTGGGAGTTGCTCGACGAACGAGATGTCGAGCAACTTGATCGATTCGTGGCCGATAAAGCAGGAGGTCTGGTCGTCGTCAGCGGACCAGTGTACACCGCAGAATGGACTCGTTATCGACGCGGTCGTGACCGCCGCATCGACACCATCAAGTCACTCTATCCGGTGCAGTTCTATTCGCAAGGCTCGGCGAATCTCAATCTGGGGCGGGTCGGTGGCGAACAACCGTGGCCCCTTTCGTTTTCTGTGGAAGGACTACAGGCTGAGTTTTTGTGGCTTGAAGACAACGCGAAGTTAAGTGAACAAACGTGGGCATCTTTTGAAGGCGTGTATGGTTATTACCGCGTTAAAGATCCTAAACCTGGGGCCCAGGTCTTCGCCCGTTTTTCCGATCCGGATACCGCCATCGATGGGCAGCTGCCCATTTACCTGGCTGGGCATTTCTATGGGGCGGGGCGAGTTTTCTTTCAAGCGAGCGGCGAAATGTGGCGTGTTCGCTCGGTCGATGATAGCTACTTTGACACCTATTACACACGTCTCTTGCGCTGGGCCTCTGCGGGGCGTATGTTGCGAGACTCCAATCGAGGGTTACTGTTGACCGACAAAGACCGTTGTCGTATCGGCGACCATGTGACGGTACGCGCGATCTTACAGGATGCCCAACATCAACCTCTCGTTGCAGACCAGGTTACCGCGTTGTTGCATCTTCCCGACGCGTCACAAAAAACTCTGTCACTGCGGCAGGTCCAGGACGCTTCTCAGGAGGGGACGTTCGCCACCCAGTTTACGGCGTTACAATCCGGCAGTTATCGGATTGATCTGGAACCTGCTGAAAATACTTCAGGCGAGTTGATGAGCCGTGAGGTGCGGGTCGTGGCGGCACAGACGGAAACCGAACGACCCGAACGCAACGACCCAGAGTTGAGCTTGATCGCCGAGCAGACTGGCGGGAAATATTATGTCGGTGTCGCGGCGGCGGTGCAGCGTTCCACCACTGGCTTGCCGCCAGTCATTGGTTTATTGAAACCTCAAGACCAGACAACATACCTTCCGGGAACACCAGATCGGCAATTTGAGCGACAACTTATGATCTGGCTGATGGTGGTCCTATGTGGCATGCTCAGTCTCGAATGGCTTTTGAGGAGATTAAGCCGACTGGCCTGACACACGCTTCCCTGGCTCACTAAAGTCAGCAGCCTCACTCGAGGCGCCGAAGTCTTCGGTTCTCCGCGAATCGCCGCCCCAACACCAACTCGGGAAACTTTCTTAGCGCGCTTTCAGCGTGTTTTCTTTCTCAAGTCGGCGAAAACGCTCTCCCCCCCCTGAGAAACCAGGGGATTGCCGCTGCTACACAACGGGCACTGCACCGGCTGGCCGTGAAGCAACTACCGTAATCCCGCCTGCGGCCAACACCTCGCCTTGGGATAATTACCTGAAGGGCGGTATAATTTGCACAACCCGCGAGGAATACCGGAAACCTATGGCAACTACCGCACCTTCGTTAGATCTGGCACCCCACGTCCGCTCTCTACTGGCGGGCCTGAGGTGGCGCATTCGTTGTTACGTCTGGCTCGAAGGCGTGGCCCTCTGTCTGGCCTGGCTGGGATTCACGTTCTGGTTCGGACTCGCTGTCGATTTTCTTCCGGTCCTGGTCGGAGCCAGCGAATTACCGCGTGTGGCCAGAGCGACACTGCTGATCGCCACGGGACTCGTCGCGAGCTGGTTGTTCTATCGCTGGGTTCTGCGTCGCGTGTTCGTACAACTCGGCGATCGTAGCATGGCAGTCCTACTTGAACGACGATTTACATTCCTAGGGGACAGCCTGGTCACCAGCGTTGAAATGTCAAACGAGCCAGAGCGGGCGATCGACTTCAACCCGGACATGCTGACGCAAACACACCACCAGGCAATTCACCAGATCCAAGAAGTCCAGTTACGACGTGTTTTTCGCTTTCCACCTTTGCTATGGAAGCTGTCGATTGCCGCGGCGGCAATTCTGTCCATCAGTGTATTTTACGCAATCAACCTGCCAGCGTTCGAGATCTGTGTGCGACGGATGTATTTGTTAGAGAACCAGCCTTGGCCACGCCGAGCCTACCTAGAGATGGATCGCATAGAGGTTGTTTCCGATGATTCCACAGATCAAATGCAGACATCACGATTTCTGAACTTTGACAAACGTCGCTCCGTTAAGGTCGCGCGTGGAACCAATTTGCGCCTGTATGTAAACGCCGGCATGAATGCCCGCGTTGTTCCCGACTACTGCACGATTCAGTACGAAACGGCTGACCGCGACCGAGGGCGCGTCAACATGTCACAAATGGGGCGCCCACTGAATGGATTTCAACCCTACGCCTTCGACGGAAAGCCGCTTCGCGGCATTCTGTCGAACATGCGTTTCGATGTCATTGGATTTGATTACCGCATTCGTGACTACCGGATTCAGGTTGTTGATCGTCCAGAAATTCAATCGGTTCGGCTTGATTGTCGATTCCCAGAATACATTGAGCGACTCCCCGAAACTGGTGTGCCGTGGACACCGGGCATGCAACGTGCCCGTGGGTCAACGGTCACCTTACACTTCACTACAACAAAACGTCTTCGAGAAGTCACGCTCAATTGGATTTCCAACGGGGCTGCGAATACCGCTAATGAACGTTCACTTCCGATCGGGTCGGATGGCAGATCTTTCGTTTTTCCCAGTGGAGTGCTGGATGCGGATCTCGTCTTTGAACTGACGCTCCGTGATACAGACAACATCTACAACGATCACCCAGTACGGTTTGTCCTGGCCGCGGTCGATGATGAAGCACCACGCGTAGATGCCCAACTGCACGGCATTGGATCAGCCATCACGCCACAAGCAAGAATTCCGTTTCAAGGCACTGCCGATGACGATTATGGAATTGCCAGAAGCACCGTTGAGCTGACACTCCAACGTCCCCCTGGCCCTGAAGGCACATCCTTCGAACAACTCCACCACTCGTATCCGTTTGACCTGTCTGACACACGCAACATTGATACGGAATTAGACTTTCGCACACTCGACCAGGAAAAGCAGGTCTCGTTATTGCCGGGTGACAAATTGGAGCTCAAGGTCACAGCGCAAGATCGCAGTACTCTCCCCGGAGCGCCACACCTCGGTGAAAGCGATGCTTTCCAAGTAGACGTTGTTTCGGACGACGAATTATTGAAGAGATTAGAGCACCAGGAATTGGCTTTGAGGCAACGTTTTGAACTTATCCTCGGTGAAATGACAGATTTGCGAGATAATCTCATTCGTCTGCACGACGATCTGACGGCTGCCGAAAACAAAACCTCGCCGGACTCAACAACATCGCCGGCAAGCGAAAACGCAACTGTCGATGACGAACTTAGCCCCCAAGACCGCGCTCGCGCATTCCGCCTCCTACGCATTCAACAAGCACAAATCCAAAGTCGCAAATCGACACAAGAAACCCTAGGTGTGGCAATTTCCTTTGAAGATATCTTGTTGCAACTGCTACACAATCGGATTCCCAAAGCCGAAGAACGCAAGTCGCGGATCAAGAACCGGATCGCCGAGCCACTCCGGGAAATCTCAACTGTCGATTTTCCCAAATTCGATGCGAGTCTGGAACAGCTGGAATCCCTCCAAGACGAAACAACTAGAGCTGCTAGTGCAGCGTCTGACACTGTCGTTCAAGCGAACGCGATCGTCTCTCGACTCGAATCTGTTTTACAGGAAATGGTCGAGCTGGAAACCTATAATGAACTTATTGACTTGGTGCGAAAGCTCATTAATGACCAAGCAGAATTGTCCAAAGAAACAGACAAAGAACGCAAGCGTCGCCTGCTGGGACCGCTACTCAAACGCAAGTAGAAATTGAACCAACGCAATGTACAGAAGCATCACGCTCTTTACCTTGTATTCTTGTCTCTGCCTGGCAACTTCGGGCACGGCACAAGATGCTTCCCCAGATGCTGAAAAGCCGCAAGCCACACCCCCAGCAGGCGAGAAGATTGCAGACCGGCAACTGAAGATAGCAAACCGATTTCGCCGTTTGGAAGATTTACTTTTCCGTATGGCGGATTTTGAATCGACCCAGAATCCACGACGCGCCACAGTGCTCAAGCAGGCCTACCAGGAATCTAAAGATCGTCTCATCTCGAAAGATCTTGACGCACTTGTTGAGTTATTAGGAAAACAATCGCTCAAGCCGGCGGTCGAGGGCCAAAAACGAGTTGAAGATGATTTGCAAGCACTGCTGCAATTGTTGTTGAGTGAAAACCGGTCGGACCGCCTCAAGAACGAACAACAGAAACTGCAGAACGCGGTCAAGGAGTTAAAGAAACTTCAACAGCTACAACGTTCCAACCGCGGCCGTACTGAAGGCAACGCAGACCTGGAAGACCTTTCGCGCGCACAGCAGAGGATCGCCAATCGTACTTCAGGTGTCGCTAAGCAGCTCGAAGGGACTGAGGGCGGGGTGTCGCCAGGAAACACCGACCCGCCTGCGGATCAGGATGACAAGAGTCCAGAGTCAGAGAGGTCGCCATCAAAAGAGAGCGATCCGAGCCGAGAATCATCTGAGAAGTCGAACAACAACGAGGGTGCTCCCGCCGATCGCTCCAAGTCAAAATCGCAGCCTGGGGACGATACCCCTGGGGAAGACAACGAAAGTCCTGGCGACGGCGACGCTGAGAAGGATGATGTATCTGCGGAATCCAATAATTTTGAACAGCCACCTGAGCCTGGAAATAAGGGCGGCAAGAATTCCGGAAAGCAAGAGGGCAATTCCGCGCCATCAGCAAACCCTTCAGAATCGCAGGACCAGCAACCCCCTCCCACGAACAATTCACAACAAGACACACCGCCGTCGACCCAACAGCGTGTCAAGCAAGCCGAACAAAAGATGCGCCAAGCGCAGCAACAACTGGAGAACGCTCAAAGGAAAGAATCTGTTGAATCACAGAAAGAAGCCGAACGAAAACTGGAAGAAGCAATCGCTGAGCTCGAGGAGATTCTGCGACAACTCCGCGAAGAAGAAGTTGAGCGCATGCTCGCTCTATTGGAAGGTCGTTTCCGAAAGATGCGAGATATGCAGCTAAAGGTAAACGACGACACGTTGCGCTTAGACCGATTCGAAGAAGCCACACGGGATGAAGAGTTCAACGTACGGTGCTCACGACTGAGCGTCTCGCAACAAAAAATCGTACTGGAAGCCAGCCGTACCCTGACTCTTTTGCTGGAAGAAGGGTCCTCGATTGCTTTCCCGGAAACCGTCCAACAAATGCGTGACGATATGGAACAAGTCGCGCGCCGTCTGGCGGAGTCCCAAGTAGGCAGCGTCACGCAGGTGATTGAGCAAGACATCCTGCAAACTCTAGAAGAGTTAATCGAAGCATTACAGCAAGCGCAAAGTGACCGTGAACAACAGCAACAACAGCAACAACAGCAACAGCAACAGCAACAGTCAGACGAGCCACCACTCGTCACGATGTTAGAAGAACTGCGGATGATCCGTGCTCTGCAATTACGCGTCAATCGCCGCACCAAAAGTTACTCCCGAATTCTCGCGGATCCGGATGACCCTGTTGGCCAAGCCAAGGATCCAGATCTACAGAACTCCTTGCGTGAACTCAGTCAACGGGAAGCTCGCATTCAGCGCATTACTCGTGACCTGGTCCTAGGAAAGAATAGGTAATGCAAACGCAAAACGCACACTCATCCGGTCACGTTTTGGGCCTTGGCTTTTCAGGCTTTATCTGCACAGCGACTGTCTTTGTTTTGTCAGTTCAACTCGTTGCTGAAGACGATCTGAACGTACGCGCCAGCTGGAGTATTCCCACCTCCGGACAAGCTGAAACCAGGATGCGAGAGTGGCTTGATACAAGAAACATCAACGAAGATCTGCGCAGCAAAGTCGATGCTATCTGGAAGGCAACGGACTCGAACACCGTTACAAGTGATTTGTTATCGCGTGTTGCCAACACCGCGGCACTTGTGGACCCCCGAGTCGCCAAGCTGACCACCCTTTGCCAGCGCCCCAAACAGTCGCTCCTGTTACCGGAAATGCCTGTATTGTCAGCCCCGGAACACCCCGTGTTCTTGAAAGCAACGCTTCGTCTCTATTACGCGAGGTGGCTAGCGCAACACGGCTGGCACGATGAGGTATTGCTGCAACTTGCGGACACATCGACAGACGATGTGCTTGACCCTGCGTCGTTGCTGTTCTATCGAGCCACCGCAGAACATACTCTCTTGAAAAGGGATGCCTGCCTTAAAAGTCTCTCCAAGTTGCTCGAAAAGGAAAAGGAGATCCCTTATCGTTATGCGACCGTTGCCCGTTTATTGGAAGCGGACAGCCAGCAGATCAAAGCTGATTCGCTCGACGAGGTTGCACGTTTAATGAACGATGTGCGACGCAGACTAGACCTAGGTCGTACTGGTAAACGCGTTCGTGCGCAAGAAGACGAAGTCATTGCCAAACTCGACAAGATGATCCAGAAGCTGGAAGAACAACAGCAACAACAACAGCAGCAGCAACCGGGCCAGCCACAAGGCAACCAGAATGCACCGCAAACTCCGGCGAATGAAAGCAATGCTTTACCGGGAAGCGGCCCTGGAGATGTAGATCCACGCAACCTGGGCGATGCCATCGACTGGGGAAGTCTTCCCCCCAAAGAACGTCAGGCAACACTTCAGCGGATAAGTGAGGGACTCCCTGCGCATTTTCGTGAAGTGATCGAGGCCTACTTCAAGAAGATCGCCAGTAAAGATGATTGAACCCTATCCAACAGCGGGAGGGCGGTTCTTCCCGACACCACTTGTAGCTTCCAGCCCTTGCCATCGCCGCGGAGTCTGATCATGTGGAGTTTGGCTGCCACTACTTTACTTTTCCTGGCATCCGATGATCTCCAAGTCACCTTGCTTTCCGGAAACGAGGTTTCCGGCCAGCTGGTCGCGTTGGAGAATGGAATAATTTCACTCAAAGGACGGGACTCTGTTCAAGAATATTCGTTTTCTGAGTTGCTGACGATTACTCGCCTAGCTGGGAGGAAAAGGAGCGCCAAGCCGAACGTATGGATCGAGTTGACAGATGGTTGCAAATTGACCGCAAAAGGGTTTTCCGTAAAGAAACGGATCGCTGAGGTCACATTGCTTCATGGTGAAAGGCGAAAAATATCCACACGCTTGATTCGCGCGGTCAGGTTTCAGCCACCTTCCGCGACCGACGCCCAATGGACCCGCATCGCTCATCGCAAGGTTACAGCAGACGTAATCGCAATACGTGTCGATGACAATGTATTGGACGAATTGGATGGAATTCTCCACGACATCGACGTCGACACGGTGCATTTCGAATTGGACGAAGAAACGGTCCCCGTAGAACGGCTGCGGCTCGAGGGAGTCGTCTATTTCCACCCACCCGGTGCATCAGACGCCAAACCTGTTGCCCAGCTACTCGACGTCTACGGTAATCTGTGGAATGCTCAGTCTCTTGTGTTGCGCTCGGGCGATCTACACATTACCACTTCCGGCGCATTGAACTACAAATTGCCATTGGTCGATCTCGCCAAAATCGACTTTTCGTCTGAGAACCTCACATACTTGAGTGACCTCGATCCAGACTCTGTAACCTGGACCCCGTTCGTCGGCAAACCAGACCCATTGGCCAAAGCCCTGTTTGGGCCTCGCCGCGACAGAAGTTTTAGCGGCGGCCTGCTCCAACTCAGTAAGCCTGGTGGTCGAGAGCTGGAATACCGGAAGGGGCTGGCAATCCAAAGTCGAACTCAATTGGTATACCGTCTGACGGAGCAATTTCAACGCTTCAAAGCAACTGTCGGGTTGGATCATCGAACTCGTGGACGTGGAAATGTCGATTTAGTGATACTTGGGAACCGGCGTGAACTCCTGAGAAAAACCGTAACTGGCCTGATGGAACCGTTTGATTTCGACTTGGATATTTCAGGAATTCAACGATTGACAATCCTCGTCGATTACGGAAAAGGCAAGGGAATTCAGGACCATCTGAACCTCTGCAATGCAAGGATCACGAAATAATGATTCAGGCCCACTGCTGGACGGTAAATGGCAGGAGGCGTCGAGCGGTCCGCCCTCGTGGTGCGTCCCTGCTGGCTGTGTGCTTGGTCATAGCCTCAAGTATTACAGCATTCGCTACGGAAATCCCGCCTCTCGTACGAAACGCGGAACAAGAGCGAATTCGCGTCATCGCGAAAGCAAAAGCGACCGCGGTCTGTATCTTTGCGCGCGGCGGGCACGGTGGTGGTTCAGGGGTACTCATTTCCCCGGATGGTTTCGCGCTCACCAATTACCACGTAGTCAAGCCCGCTGGGAATTATATGAAGTGCGGAATGGACGACGGAAAGCTATATGACGCAGTTCTCGTCGGCCTTGATCCCACTGGCGACGTTGCCCTGATCAAACTCCTGGGCCGTAACGATTTCCCACATGCGATACTCACCGACAGCAATCGAGTGTGTAGCGGCGACTGGTGCTTCGCGGTCGGCAACCCATTCCTTCTGGCGACAGATTTTCACCCGACCGTCACATACGGGATTGTCTCCGGTGTGCATCGTTATCAACCTCCAGCAGGTACTTTGCTGGAATACACAGACTGCATACAAACGGATGCGTCAATTAATCCGGGAAACTCGGGTGGACCGTTATTTAATGCGGCTGGTGATTTGATCGGTGTGAATGGTCGTGGATCGTTCGAAAAACGAGGACGCGTGAACGTAGGCGTCGGCTACGCCATCTCCAGTAATCAACTACGCAACTTCCTCGGTTACCTTAAGAGCGGACGGATTGTCGACCATGCCACTCTGGGAGCAACCGTAGCCACTTCTGACGATGGCCGGGTAGTGGTCTCTAATATTCTTGACTCATCAAACGCCTACCGGAGAGGCCTGCGTTATGGTGACGAGATCGTGGCGTTCTCGGGGCGTCCAATTAGCAGCGTCAATGAATTCAAGAACGTCCTGGGCATTTACCCGAGAGGCTGGAACGTTTCACTCAAATATCGGAGAGACGGCCAAGATTTCACAATAGTGGTGAGATTGATGGGAGTCCACTCGCGACGAGAACTCCTCAGTAAGATCCAAGGACCCACTGCTGAGAAACCAGAGCCAAGCCCCAAGAAGCCTAAGCCTAACCAGCCCGATGCTCCCAAGCGTCAGCCTCGACCAGCACCCCAGATACCTCTACCCCAGCCCCTTCCCCCCGAAGTTACGAAACTTGTGCAACCTCGGGAAGGTTATGCAAACTACTTCTTCAATCAGGAAAACCAGAAACGGATCTGGGCAGCGACGGTCCAGCATGGCGATTTTTCCAAGAGCAAAGGGCAGTGGTTATTTTCAGGCGTATTGACAGCCGGAGGTAACTTCCAGATCGCGCTCGAGGACTCAAGAATTCTCGCACAGTTTCCCTCAGGACCAGCTGTGGTTGACACTACGCTCGACCTCGACCAGCAGACCGACCCGGAAGGCAGCGGAGGCCTGCTTGCCGCGCTGCACTTGTGGCGCAGACTGCTTACTTTAGGACCAGATGAGTTTGGCGAAATGTTCTACCTGGGCACAGCACCTACACCTTCACAGCCCGGCCTTTTCGATGTGCTTGTGGGAACCTACAACGTTGTTCAAGAAACGAGATTTCTGTTCGAGACGACCAGCGGGAAACTTGTCGGCATGGAGATGGCTCTCAATGACGACATCGATCGCTGCGATATCATGTTCTCCAAATTCAAGGCGTACAAGGGCCTACAAATTCCCCACAAAATAGACGTTCGACATGGCAATCAACAGTTTGCCACGATTGAAGTCAGCAACTTTGAGATCAAGACTCCGACCGCAAAAAAGCCGTAAATCAATGTCACGACGCTTTGCTTTAGCCCTCTTCGGGCCTCACGCGCGCAGTTCCGAGCCCACCGCAGTAGCCTTGCCGGCAATGCTACTGCTCAGTTACCTCTGGGTACCATCAGATCTTCCAGCGGACGACTCCTACGCGCAAACCATCTCCGCTGTGCAGCCCAAGATGGTCAAGATTTATGGTGCTGGAGGAATTCGCGGACTTGAAGCATACCAGAGCGGGTTGATCATTTCTGACCAAGGTCACGTGCTTACTGTCTGGAGTTACGTACTAGATACCGAAGACGTCGTAGTTGTGTTGAACGACGGCCGCAGGTTTCAGAGTCAATTGATCGGAGCCGATCCGCGTCTCGGAATTGCAATCCTAAGAATCGAGCTCACGGAAACACCATACTTTACACGGCAAGCATCAGCAGAACCTGAACCAGGTGATCGTATTCTCGCATTCAGCAATCTGTATGGAGTGGCTACCGGCAATGAACCCGCGAGCGTCTTGCATGGAACCATTGCTGCGCGTACGCAATTAGCAGCGCGAAGGGGTGCGTTTAAGACGACCTACAAGGGACCTGTTTTTATTCTCGACGCGATGACGAACAACCCAGGAGCCGCCGGCGGTGCATTAACCGATCGTCAGGGCAATCTTATCGGCCTTCTAGGCAAGGAACTGCGCAATGCGGAGAACGAAATCTGGCTGAACTATGCTATACCAATCGCCGTACTCGCCAACTCGATCGATGATCTGATCGCCGGACGTACACCGTCACAAGCCGGTAACGCCGATCGCCAGAAACCAGCGCAGGCCCTCAACCCAACACTATTGGGATTTGTGCTCATTCCAGATGTACTGGACAAAACACCCGCTTTCGTTGACAACGTGAGAAAGGGTTCTGTCGCCGAGAAAATGCAGTTGCAACCCGACGACCTGATTTTGTTTGCCAACGAGCGTATCGCTTCAACTTGCAAGCAACTCGTCGAAGAGCTTTCTTTCATTGATCGCATCGATCCTGTAACACTTACGATTCAACGTGGACAGAATTTGATCGATATCACTCTTCAAGTTCCGTGACATCTCGTTGCAACGCGACATGTCGTTCACCTACGAGAACGATCCCAATCCCTTTATGACAGAACTTCGAATCTCCTCTAGCCTTGCTTACGGATCGATGTCACCTAAACGCCTTGCGCGTCTGCTCGCATCCATGTTTGTCTTTATGCTTGGCGTCGCGTTCGACCGACGCGCATGTACATACGGTGCCGATGACTTGCTCGCTCTTGAGGCCCAAGCCATGAAGGCCGCCGTAGCAAGGGTCGCTCCTTCGGTGCTGCGGATCGAGACATTTGGCAATCAACAACGCGCTGGAACACCGCTAACAAGCAGCCGAATTACGTCGGGCGTGGCGGTATCGGAAGAGGGACACATCCTGTCGAGTGCCTTCCAGTTCGCCGGCAAACCCAGCTCGATCCTCGTCACCTTACCGACCGGGAAGCGCGCCGCCGCGCAAATTGTCGCCCGTGACCTAAGCCGCATGCTGGTATTACTGAAAGTCACGACCGAAGAGAAGTTCACCGTCCCAGAAATCGTTCCCCGCGCGGAAATGCAAGTAGGGCAATGGACGTTGGCAGTCGGCAAGACCTTTGACAAAGACTTTCCGAACCGCTCCGTTGGCATTCTCAGCGCTGTTAATCGGATCTGGGGCAAGGCGATCCAGACCGACGCAAAGATCTCACCTGCCAATTACGGTGGCCCTCTGATTGACATTGAGGGACGGACTTTGGGAATCCTGGTTCCCATGTCACCACAACAACAAACGGAGGTGGCTGGTGCCGAGTGGTACGATTCCGGAATCGGGTTTGCAATTCCACTTGCCGACATGATGCCATACCTGGAACAACTAAAGGGAGGCAAGGACCTGAGACCTGGGCTACTTGGAATCTCACTCAAATCAGGGGACGCATATTCACTTCCCGCAGAAATTGCTGCGGTTCAACCGAAATCACCAGCTTATAAAGTAGACCTCGCGGTGGGCGATGTGATTGTGGCTGTCGATGAGCAACCGGTGTCGCGTCAAGTGCAGTTGCGGCACGCGTTAGGACGCCATTACGCTGGCGACAGTGTATCTCTCACCGTCAAACGCGGTGAACAACGCGTCACCGTATCACTAAAACTGGTTGATCGACTCGCCCCCTATACCCACCCATTTCTGGGTCTTCTACCCGCACGCTTCCACAACCCAAACCAACGTGGAATCGAAATTCGTTTCGTCTATCCCAATAGCCCCGCCGCCGAGATCGGATTGCACTCCGGCGATCGCATCCTGGCAATCGCGGACAAAGACCTCAACGTTCCTGGTGATGCCTATACGATTCTTGGATCCTTCGAACCTGGATCAACATTCACAATGAGCGTCGTCAAGGCTGGGCGGCCCGAAACCGTTTCACTAACGCCTACGGAGTTACCGACGCAAATTCCCAATGCGCTTCCCTTGATTCAGCCGCTTGGAAACGCCGCCGACAATCCTGCGCCAACTGGTCTGATACCTGTCAAATTGCCAGAGGAACCTAATGAATGTGTTGCGCTGGTACCCGCGAGCTACAAACAGGGAATGCTCCATGGGTTGTTAGTGTGGCTTCATCCGTCCGGGCAGTTCGATCAAGACCGCCTGGTGGAACGCTGGCAGCGACACTGCAATGATCGACACCTAATACTGTTGATGCCGCAAGCAGCAAACCAAAAACGGTGGCTCCCTACCGAAGTAGACTACGTACGCAAAGCAATTGACGAAATTCGCAAAGCGTACCGGATTGACGATACCCGAATTGTCGTGCACGGGCACCAAGCCGGCGGCGCGCTAGCATACATGCTTGCTTTTTCGCAACGTGACCTGATACGTGGCGTTGCGGCTGTCGATGCTGCAATTCCGCGGCGGCTGAATCTCCCCGCCAATGCCCCGCTCCAACGCTTAGCTATTTACGCGGCATCTGAAGATGAACCGCCCAGAGCCTCGCGCGCAGCCGAGGCGTTGCAGCGCCTTCGCGACCTACGATACCCTGTTACAACACGCCAAACGAAAGGCTACCTCTCCGAGATGCAAATCGATGAATTGGTCCGCTGGATTGACACATTGGATCGGCTCTGACGAGAACCGATAAGCGGCGCATTCAATGCTGAAGGCTCCTATGTTAGTGCAGTGCAACCAGTCAGTTAGTGTCGTGCCAAGAATCTCGCACAGCACAGATATTATTTGAGCGCTCATTCCTTCAACACGCATTCGCTGTGATCTGATTGCCAATTATGCAACGCTATTTCCTGGGAATACTCGCTCTGTTGCTGACTACTACTGGATTGCTATGGCTTTGGAATGGCACCAATAACGAACTCGAAAATGCGATTGCTGCGGCCTGTCTCAAAGTTGGTCCCGTACTGGGTGCGCTGTGGTTGGCATTCCCTCAAGTCCTTCAACTCGTCCGTCGATTTCCACCCACGCTAATCGTTGCAATAGTGGTTAGCAGCGGATTTGTTATCGTCCGACCGAAGTCTGCTCCGTTCGTAGTACCGGTCCTATTCGCGATCCTCGGTCTGCACTACCTTGGCCTACTATTCAAATCCACTGCCAAGAAACGATAACCCGCACGCTTGATCGCCCACCCTCGGCTAGATCCAAGACCTGCATTCACCCGTCAGTTGCCAACGTCCACATCCAAACATTTCCGGATGTCCCGGAACACTCGATCAAACATCTGTTCCGTCAAACGTCGTGTAAAAGTGTTTTGCTGGCTAGGATGATAACTTCCCACCAAGACGACCTGGTTGTCGAGCTGAACCTCAACAGCATGACCGAACTTCGGACGTCGTGCGCCCCACCAACCTCGCTCCACCGCAACATCTACGGTGCTCTTCCACGCCAGTTGCCCTAAAGCCAGTACCACTCGTGGTTTTACTTGGTCAATGGTCTCATCAAGCCAACCGCGACAGGCGCCAACTTCCGCAACGTCGGGTTTGTTATCAGGAGGCGCACAATGACAGATTGCAGTGACAACACAATCGATCAGCTTCATTCCATCACACAAATCCGTTGATTCACACTGACTCGCAAAGCCGGCTTTGTGGAGTGCGCGATACAACCATTCACCGCTGCGATCACCCGTAAACATGCGCCCGGTCCGATTCGCACCGTGCGCCGCCGGAGCAAGCCCCACTATGAGCAAACGCGCAGGCGGTGAACCAAAATTGGGGACCGGACGTCCCCAATACTCCCATTCCCGATACGCGCGTCTTTTTTCGCGCGCAATCCGCCGACAATGCTTGATCAACCGAGGGCACTTCTGACACTGGATGATTTGACGATTAAGTCCGGACCAGGATGTCATTTCAAATGTACACCTTTTTGAACGGAACTCGGCAACAGGATCTTCACTCTCAAAGCAATCGTCATGGTCGACGACAACGCTTCCCGCCCGAACGCCGCCGATGCTAGTAACTCCTTAAATACCAGAAGAAATTTGATTCCAATACCATTGGCACCACCCGACCGGCAAGCCAACCGAGTAGAATAATCCCGTTGCCAATAACGGTAACTGACCTTAATTTCCCTGTGTACCTCCTGAACTGCCTTCATGTATCTCTCGTGGACAAACTGGCAATTCGTCCTGGCTGGGTTCGCCTGCGCAACCGGGCCTATTCTAATCCACCTGCTCAACCGACGCCGTACCAGAACCGTTTCCTGGGCGGCAATGCATCTTCTCCGTGAAGCGCTTATCCAACAACAGCGTCGCTTGCGTTTGCGAGACTGGTTCCTGTTATTGCTGCGAACAGCGGCTATCCTGTTGTTCGCAAGCGGTCTGGCGAGGCCATTTTTTTCTCCTAGTTCCCAAGGAGACGACAACCACTCACCTATCCATGCGGTAATTATTGTCGACAACAGCCTGAGCATGGGTTACCTGGCGGCCGACGGTTCACTGCTCGATCAAGCAAAAACCCGTTGCCTCTCGTTTATACGCAAACTTCCAACGGGAAGTGCTGTCAATCTCATTCCCGCTTGCGGAAATGAAATACCGCTCCGCCCGGACCCCTATACCCGTCTTGATGAAATACGTTCGGCATTAGGCGAAATTCAAATTGTGGACCAGTCCGTCCACCTCCGGGACACGATCAATCGAGCTCAACAGGCATGTCAAATCGCCAACCAACTCAGCAAACGGATCGTCTTCTTCACGGACCAACAACAAATCCATTGGACAGACACTGAGAATCTCTTTGATGACGTCGCTTCCCTGCAAATTGTCGACGTAGCGCCCTCGTCTTGGGAGAACACTTGGGTATCCGGGCTACGCATTCAGGATGGATTGGCCGACACCAGTACACCCACGACAATTCACGTACGCTTGGAACACCATGGCCTTGAAACGCGTCGCAATATTCCTGTCACCCTATCGGTGGACGGAAAAGAAGTCGCCACGAAAACTGTGACGCTACGCGGCGATCAGGATCTGCGAGAATTGACGTTTGAATATACTTTCAGTGACTTCACACCCAGTCCAGGAGTCCCACTTTACGTCCCCATCGCAATTACTTTACCCCCAGACCGGCTTAATGCGGACAATGAGCGATTTCTTGCTGTGCCCGTTGTTAAGGACCTGCCAATTGTCTTTGTCGATCAATACAGTAATGCAGAAGAAGATGCGGCGAAAAGCCAGATTGGAGAAACCTACCAATTACGTCGCTTGCTAGCGCCAAACATTCCACGTGATGCCAACGAGCCGCCGGTATTCAAGATCCGTCATCTCTCCATTCGTGAACTGCATCAACAACAACGCGAAGCAATATCCGACGCGCGGCTTGTGATTATTGCGGGAGTTGCTGACCCCGAAGGCAGTGTAGATCTCCTGCGGGAATACCTGACGCAAGGCGGGCGATTAATTGTTGGCACTGGCGGGCAGTTCGATCACGTCTTGTGGAACCGTGCTGCCTGGCGCGCAGGCGACGGAATCCTGCCGGGAGAGCTGACAGGGACTGTGGGCCAGCTCCCGGAGCTAACCAGCAACCCGCGGTTATTCACGTTGGCTTTTGAGAGCATGGAGAAACATCACTATTTTCGACTGCCTGGCGTCTCCAAGGTGGAACTTGAGGCGTTATTCTCCGAACCAGTTTTCTTCAAGGCAGTAGGGATCGACGCGGGAGCCTCCGTAAGGCAGTCTCTTTATCGTCGTGAACTGGCCCGACTCACGCGCCACGTTTCTCGGACAAATACTGAGGCCAAGGAAAACAACGAAGGCAGCGACGACAGCATCCCCGACAATCAACCACTACAGTGGCTTAATTGGCAGACCGCCTTCGCCGGTGACATATGGGGAGAACTGCCTGAAGAACTGAACGCTCGACAGAGATTTCTGGAATCACGTGCCGCACGCGAACTGCCACAGATCCGCGCGCGGTACACAAATTCAACACGCTCACCCTTCCTGGTTGAACGTCAAATTGGACAGGGCAACACACTCTTCATTAGCACCGGATTCCTGGCGCGGTGGAACACACTCGCGCAGACTCATGCATTCTTGATCTTCGATCGAATTGTACGTTCTCAAGTCCATGCAACCCTACCCATCCGTGATTTTGCGAGCGGACCACGGATCGCGGTGGACATCGCTGTCCGTTCACGTACGCCAAATACCAGGATCTTTCGTCCCAACCGCTTTATCGCAGATAGCGTCGACGCTGGCCTCTTCCATGGCCCTTATCTTTCCGTCGAAGTGTTGCGTCCATTGACTCGTGGAATGTACCGAATTGCAACACAAGACGACACTACGAATCAGGATATTACAACTTGCGTCAGTGTGAACGGCCCCGCCGAAGAATCGAATCTAACTGCGCTCAGCCGCGCGGCCTTCAACGACAATGCAACCGCAACGCAAGTCCGTTGGATCGGACAAGACGAAGCGCCTACCCTTGCAGGTGTAGCAATCCAGGGCCAGACCATATGGCGTTGGCTCATTGGAGGCGTGATCCTAATACTCCTCGCCGAAACCATCTTACTCATTCGCCAACATCGCCTGAATTCAACCACGAGCCCTAAGCCACAACTCTAGCACTCCCTGATCCAGACGCTCGCAAACGGATCCTGGCTGCTGCACAGCAGCGATTCACCGCAATCTTTTTGCTTGTAGCGGACTATTTTCGAAATGGATTACCTGGCAGGTACACTACCGTTTTATCGATGCCGCACAACTCTCCTTTCGCTGACGGCGTGAATCTGCAACCCTGCCGCGCGCCATCCGCTCCATGCGGCTCTAAGCTCTAGATCGCTACCGACGATGCCAGCGGCGCGGTCCACTCACAAAGCGACTGCCATCGACAAAGAACCGCAAGCAGACATCCCGAGCTTTGGTTACTCCAATTCTGGGTGCAGCAACAATATCTGCAGACTTCACATGAGCGTAAGAATTCCGGCTAATCCAAATTCGACTCCCGATGGTCAAGTCGACTCCATTCATCTCGCCAGACACCTCAACCGCCTCACACAATCGGGCCGGCCCACGCGTCAGATCAAAGACATTTGTACGATCACGCCGGCGCTGCATTAAAGGAATCCCTTGCGTCGGCTCGATTGCGCGAATCAGAACTGCGGAAGGCGTCCGCTGCGGACCGGTTACCGCATTCAAACAAAACTTCGCGTGAATCGAATAGACGTACAAATGCCCGGGCTCACCAAACATAACCAGATTGCGAGGGGTCTTTCCTCTAAACGAGTGGCTCGCAGGATCATCCGCACCTCGATAAGCCTCTACCTCGACGATTGTTCCGCATGTCATCCCCTGGCGGGACCTGCGGCAGAACTTCTTACCCAACAGATCGCGGGCCACAACAACTACGTCTCGATCGTAAAAGGAACGAGGCAAAGGCGAATACATCTTTTGCTGCATTTGACAAGCCACGACAGGCGTCTCCTATTCACAACGCTCGTTGGCTTCTACCAGCACACATTGCAAGACCTGTTGCCATTGAGTTCCAAACAAATACACAACAAGTCAGCACGCCATCCAATCGGATTAGATCGTGGATCAAGTCGTGTACTTCCCGTCGCATTCTGGCACTCACACCAATCCCCATTTTTTCCGCAAACCCCATTCCAAACTCAAGAGAAGAGCAACCCCCAAGAAAAACAACCAAGCATCCCACAACGTATCCGCGAGCTGCCAACGGGCCTGGGCGCGGATTTCCCTCTCCTGGGGATTTTCCCGAATCTCTTTGAGCAGCTCAGGCAGTTGTTCAGGAGCCACCAAGCGGCCACCAGCCGCACGCGTCATTCGTGTCAACCTGGCGAGCTGTGCAGGATCGGCAGCTGGATTACTCAATTCAATGTCCCTGTCCAATATCTGGAAAGCGGCTGTTGTTTCCCCCAATTTCTGGTTCTGCCGCATCCCGATCAACTGAATCTGGTAGTTCCCTGGTTGATCAATTCCTGAGATCGTTCCGGCGACTTCGCGATCAGCTGCTGACAATGAAATCATCGATGCCGATCCACTCGGCGCTATCAATTTCGCTTGAAAAACCGCATCTGCAATCGTCTCGCCAGCGGAGTCTTTCGCCCCACCACTAAATTTAATGGGACTAGTCGGAAAAAAACGACGCTGGTCCAGTTGAATCCAAACATCGTCTTTCTGTAATTCATCTCGACGCGCTAACCACAGAATTGCCTGCCGCCAGAACCTCTTGTGCTCACTCTCGAAACTGCTGGTTCCCGGCCGGGAGAGCCACTTCCAGGTCGAATCACCGGCAAATGCCAGCACGCGTCCACGCCCGTATTCTCCGCTTACCAGGATCGGGTTCTTACCGATCGTCTCCAACAGAACCTGCGTGCCTGGTGTGTCCTTTACCTCAGCAAAACGATTGGCCCAATCCAGTTCCGGGAGACGCTTCCATGCCGCAGCATTTTGCGATGGCGTTGACAGGCTAGTCACTGGGTGTGGACGAACCGGTATCATCCGTAAATCATTGGGATCGTCGCCACGGTTTCGAAGATGTACATCACGGCGGGGCGGTCCATTGAAGTCCTCTTTTTCTAATGGTCCGATCGTGATTGGAAGCACATCCGAGAGACTGGAGTCACGATAATTTCCTGGCCCAAACGAATGTGGCCCTCCAATCATCATCAACCCTTTGCCCGCGGAAACGGCCGTTTCAAGATTCTGCAGCGCGGTATCACCCAAAGCATCTGCGTAAACCGAACCAATCAAGTAAACATCGACCGTCGGGTCCGCAGTAGTACCATTCGTCTTCAAAGGCCAATTCTCAGGGAAATTGTAACCGCGCAAGTCCACAAGTCTGACTTGCATGTCCGGAGACGACGCCAAGGAATCGCGAATCCGCATCTCAGGACTACCCTGTCTGAATCCACCCACATAGATCACTACCTGCAATCCACCTTCCAACACCGTGACATAAGACGTCGACTGATTGTTACTCGTGACAACTTCACCAGCTTGTGACTGGGCATCCAGTATTACACGGTATTTCCCAGGTTTTTCTGGAATGAAAGGCATGTCAATTTCAACGTACTGCCCATCCTCTGTGACCGAAAGTTCCTGTCGGCCAATGGGCTTCTGATTCCCCGCCGAGTCCTCAAGAATCATTTCCACAGGAATCTGCAGATTTACATAACCACGCACACGCAACCGCGCCGTAACACGCAACTCAGTCTTTACAAATACCGTGTATTGCTCCGGCAATCCTTCAATTGCCACATCACGAGTTTGCCCGTCACCGCCAGCTGGTCCCAAAGGTACGCCATACAAAGGAAATTCCAGGCGTTGCATCTCGCGTCCTGCCTCAACCAGTTCCACGCCTGGAGCAAATGCATTTTGCGCCCCGTCACCCATCAAGATAACTCCCACCACCTTGCGCCCCGCTTCGCGTCGCACCGCGTCAAAAAGACTTGATCCGATATCCGTCTGATCTCCTTCGGGATTCAGTGGTAAAGCAAACCCAGCCTCACCCCATTCAGTAGCAATTAATTGCTTGTCAAATACGTACCCGCGCACATCGACTTCCTTACGTAAACCAGCAAGAGATACACGACAGCGGTCTAAGACACGAACCATGGACTCCCAACGAGTTTCACCCTGACGGTCAGACGACAATTGCATGCTACGACTTTGGTCAAATAGCATCACCAATACCGCACGCTGACGCTCGCCTATCGACCGCACCAGTGTGGGACGTAACATCGCCAACAACATCAATAAAACAACGCCCAGGCGCAAGCCCTGCAATAGGCGTTGCCGGGGCAGTGACAGCTGACGAAAAGCAGGGCGAATCAGCAGCAACAGTGATAATACTGTGGCCAAGACCATCACTAGCAAGTGGCTATTCAAGATCGGTTGCGTCGACCAGTTCCAGATCACCGTTCGCCCCTAAGCAAATCATTCCGGGCTTGCCATACTCAAAAGTACACGATTGCCCTTCACCTCGGCTACCTTAGATCCTGAACGTAGAGTGGCCAAACGAAATACAGAGACGTGAACCTAGCCCCTAAACCGTAAAGTCCAGCATTTTGGCACTTTCCCATTAAGGCAATCGCCTGCTATGGTGATCGTCTCCAAACGATGAGAATTATTGCACTGTTTGGAGCATTTTCACGAGAGTTGTTTCGGTTCCTTTCAGAGAGTTTATCTTTCTATGGTCTGGTTCTCTGAGCACCAATGGCAACTGCTGTTTCTTTGCGCGTACCTGGGCTTGCTCTCTTACCATTGCTGGATCGCCAATCGTGGCACCCGCAATATCGCAGATTACCTTATCGCTGGCCGTGGCCTCGGAGGTTGGGTTGTTGCTCTCTCTTCTTACGCAACTTTTGTCAGCACCAACA
>PAQH01000165.1 GCA_002709225.1 Planctomycetaceae bacterium | reverse complement strand
TGTCCCTTACGCTCGGTGAAATCGCCCGCATGGTCGACGGGCAATTGGCCGGCAACCCCGAAATTTCCGTAGACGGTGCTGCCATCATTCGGGACGCCAAAACAAACGACCTTACCTTTGCCGATTCGAGCAATGCCCTGAAACAACTATCGAAGTGTTCAGCGCGAGCTGTCATCCTGCCATTCGATCTCGATGTCCAGGACTTGCCCTGTATTCACGTCATGAATGTGCAACAGGCGTTTACACAGATCATCAGCTATTTCGATCCGCCCATACCGGCCGAACCACCGATGATCAGCGACGATGCGCGAATCAATCCCACAGCCACGATCGGCCGCCATGTCCAGATCAGCGCAGGCGCAACAATTGATAGTGGCGTCGTAGTTGGCGATTACTGCAAGATCTACCCAGGCGTCCACATCATGGCTGGCAGCGTCCTAGCAGATCACGTCACAATCTTCTCGAACACCGTACTTTACGAAAAAACACGAATCGGAAAGAACACGATTATTCATAGCAACGTCTCAATTGGAGTTTACGGGTTCGGCTATGAAACCATCGATGGTGAACACCATCTTTCAGCGCAACTTGGCAATGTAGTTATCGGCGAGAAAGTAGAAATCGGCGCCGGGACTACGATCGATCGGGGAACTTACGGTAGTACAACCATCGGCGAAGGAACCAAGATCGACAATCAAGTAATGATTGCGCATAACTGCCAAATCGGCCGGCACAATTGTATTTGCTCGCAAGTTGGCATCGCCGGCAGTTGTGTAACTGGCGATTACGTGGTGATGGCCGGACAAGTGGGTTTACGAGATCATCTGCACATAGGCTCGGGGGCTCGCCTGGGCGCACAATCAGGGCACATGACCGACGTAGAGCCCGGTGAAACTCGAATGGGTACGCCGGCGATGCACGGAAAAGATTTCTGGAAAGCGTTCTCTGCCTGGAAAAAGATGCCCGGATTCCTGCGCACTTTCAAACAGTTACAACAGCGCGTCGGTGAATTGGAAGACAAACACACAGGTGACGACAAACGTAAAGCAGCTTAAGGCCATCCGAGCCGATCTGTATAACACGTAATCAGATTTTTATAACGGCAACGTAGCTGTGCAAGTTGCCAACTTGGCCAACTATCCATACCTCCAACCAGCAATGACTATTTTGGGCCCCAAGAAACTGACGGCAAAAGGACCCATCGGGTTGCTAGCCGGCTGGGGCCGGTACCCGCTACTCGTCGCGCAGGCTCTCAAAGATTCCGGCCAGCGCGTCTGCTGCCTGGGCATCAAAGACCATGCAGACCCGGTACTCGCTGACTTGTGCGATGATTTTCAGTGGACTGGAATTGCCAAGACCGGGAAGCAAATCCGCTACTTTCAACGACGCGGTGCGCTGCATGCAACAATGGCGGGCAAACTCTTCAAGCACAGACTACTATTCCATAGTGGACACTGGATCAGACATCTTCCTGATTGGCATTGTGTACGGAAGGTAGTGATTCCGCATTTCATCACGCGGTCAAAGAACTGCAACGATGATGACTTTATGTTGACTGCCGTAGATATGTTTGCCGACGGCGGGATTACTTTTGGACCAGCAACCGATTACGCACCGGAGTTACTTGTGAAACCTGGATCGTTAACTGGCATCCGGCTCACGGAAGACCAACGACAAGATGTGCAATTTGGCTGGCATGTCGCCAAACAGATGGGACAACTGGATATCGGTCAAACTGTGGCTGTCAAGAATCGGGTCGTCCTCGCAGTTGAGGCCATCGAAGGAACAGACGCCTGCATACAGCGCGCTGGCGAGCTATCCAACCACGGCAAATTTGCACTAATCAAGGTGGCCAAGCCCAAACAAGATATGCGGTTTGATGTTCCTACTATAGGAATTGGCACTATTGAAGCCCTGATCGCGGCCGGTGGACGCGTCCTTGCAGTTGAAGCTGCTAAAACGATCATCATCGACGAACCCCAAGTTGCCGAAATCGCGCGGAAACACGGAGTCACCGTGGTAGCCATCCATGGTGACGACCAAGGCGTTTGCCTGGAGGCCGCCTGACTCTGGAATGGTGAAGGCGATCGAAAGCGGCGTCGCGACCAGCCCAGCCAACCGCCACCTGGGTTTTATCCTCTCCGCGAACTGATTGCGCGTCTATGGAGACAACCTCAAGAGTTGCTGTGTTGATCGGAACCTAAGCACCGCAAATATCGCCACCCTAGGCCAGACCGGAAACGCTATTGAGCTGATAAGGCATGAAGATTCCAACGCCTTTCGCTTTTGATCTGCTCACTCCCAAGCGAATCATCTTTGGATGGGGAAGACGGCGTGAGCTCGGCGACATGATTGCGTCACTGGGAACGCGGTGTTTCATCGTTCTCGGCTCACGAACACTATCTCAACACGCGCTGTTTAACTCGATACAAAACTCACTCGAGATCGCTGGTATCACGGCCAATACGCCGGAATGGATCAGCCGAGAACCACTCGTGTCAGATGTAGATCAGGCGGTCCAACGAGCACGGGAATGGAAAGCTGATGTAGTCCTGGGAATCGGGGGGGGGGCAGCTCTTGATTTAGCCAAGGCGGTCGCAGCATTGACTCCGCAAGTCATGCACGCTTCCGTCTCCGACTACCTGGAAGGTGTCGGCCGAGAACTTTCCTTGACAAAACAACCCCTTCCCAATCTGTTAATGCCAACAACCGCTGGAACAGGAAGTGAAGCAACCAAGAACGCTGTCATTTCGTCACCACAAGCACAGTTTAAGAAGAGTCTGCGGGCCGATTCAATGCTAACTGATGTAGCCCTCATTGACCCCGAGTTAACCGTTACAGCAGCACCCAATGTGACATTGCACAGTGGCATGGACGCACTGACACAGTGTCTGGAAAGCTACCTGTCCTGCCGTGCTACAGTAGTAACCCGCACTCTGGCATTAGAGGGTTTTCGCCATGCATGGACTGCATTGCCGCTCGTGATGCAGAACCCTGAATCGCGCACCGCGCGTGAATCGATGTCTTATGCAGCACTCTTGTCAGGGATAGCTCTGGCCAACTCCGGCCTAGGACTGGCGCACGGCGTTGCTGCCGCCTTAGGAATTCACGCGGCAATCCCACACGGGTTAGCCTGTGCAATCATGCTGCCAGTTGCCTTACAAGTTAATCTCGCGAGTTCGCGCGACGACCTTGGCGAGCTGGACGCCGCACGGGCGGATACCAATACAGGCTCCGCGGAATCGCTGATTGAAGCAATCCGCACATTGAGCCGGAACATGGGACTTCCGGAACGCCTGCGGGATGTGGCTGTCAGGAAAGAACAACTTGCGGTTATCGCCACTAGTTCAGGTGGCAATAGTATGCGTGGAAATCCAAGGGAGATTACGGACGCCGAGTTGCGGGACATCTTGCACCGTGCCTGGTAAAGTCTCCCGCGCCAGTCTCGCGACTCCGGGAACAACCCACCTGATCGCACACAAGTTCCAGGTTAGCGTATCGTGTTATGTCCTGGACCAATTTCGGTCTATTTCCATTGACTCCAGGGCACCGTCGGTTGGACCACTCCCTGTTCAGTCCACCGCGATTGAAACGGAGCCAATTCAAAGCAAGTCCGGTTTTGCTTAGAATGACCGAGAGGTGCCGACTTCCCCAGTAACAGAAGCTCTGCGCCCTGCTTTCGAGCTCGGTCAACGTTTCTGCTGCCTTAGCGTTAACATAGCAACCAGCTGCATGATGCCGGAACCCACACCAATACCTATGATGCGTGCAACACATTGGATCCTGCTACTGTGTAATCTTGGCTACGGTGCTATTTTGGGTACCGCTACCGAAGACGACTCGCGCCAACGCGATCGAGTCATTGACTTTGAACGCGATATCCGCCCAGTCTTGCGCCGCCACTGCTATGCCTGTCATAGTGCGGACATTCAAGAAGGCGGCCTGAGATTGGATCGTCGCGACCGTGCCTTTTCCGGAGGCGACCGTGGCCAAGTAATCATACCCCGCAACATCGAAAACAGTCGCTTGATCCGGCTGGTCAAAGGAAAAGATTCCAACGGGCGACGGATGCCCCCCAAAGACGAAGGCCAACCTCTTTCCGCCGCGGAAATCAAGCTCCTGGAACTGTGGGTCGAACAGGGAGCCACATGGCCCAAAAGTTCGACCACTTTGGAGCAGCGGGGCGAGGCAATGCAACACTGGGCATTCCAACCTATCAGACGCCCCTCTTTGCCAAAGGTCAAGAATCCCAACTGGTGTCAAAATCCGATCGATCATTTCATCCTAGCTCAGCTTGAAGCACGACAACTCAAGCCGGCCGCGACGGCCTCAAAAAGAAAACTGTTTCGACGGATCTATCTGGATACCGTTGGCATACCACCTACCCCCACTAGTGTGGCAACTTTCGAGAGCGACACTGCGCCGGATGCCTGGGCAACACTTGTGGACAAACTCTTATCCGCACCACAAATGGGGGAACGCTGGGGCAGACACTGGCTAGACCTCGTCCGCTATGCGGACACCAATGGCTATGAAGGAGACGGTGAAAAGCCGTTTGCATGGCGTTATCGGGATTACGTCATTGATGCGATCAACAAAGACAAGCCATACAACGACTTTGTTCGTGAACAAATCGCCGGTGACGAAATCTCCGGAGCGAATGTGGAATCGGTTCTGGCAACCGGATTCTTGCGAGTCGGACCTTGGGATGCTGAGCGCGGAGCATCGGTTCAACCAAGCGAGCAAATCGCTGAAAGATACAATCAACTTGACGACATGGTGAGTACAACATCAGTCGTGTTCCTCGGCATCACGATGGGATGCGCTCGCTGTCACGACCATAAATTTGATCCGTTCAGTGCCCGCGATTATTACAGTCTTGTTTCCGTTTTTCAGCCTTTGACGAGGCCGCACAAATTTCGTAAGGAACTTGCCAGCCCTGCGGCACCGCCCCAGTGGCTCGAAGGCAAGGACGCGGCTAGTTTTCCGCAGGGCTACTTCTTTCGGGAACTGACACCCAAGCCCCCCGCAACCCACCTCCTAATCCGTGGAAACCCCAATCAACCAGGCCCCCTGGTAACACCAGCGGTTCCCGCAGCCCTTGTCGAACAGCAACCCGCCTTCTTTGTCCCCGATAAATTTACCAGCCGTCGTCGACTGAGCCTGGCTGAATGGATCGTCGATGAAACCAATCCACTGACTGCCCGAGTCATTGTTAATCGCGTCTGGCAGTCGCATTTTGGTCATGGTCTGGTACGTACCCCTAGTGACTTTGGAAGACGGTCCTCTAAGCCTTCACATCCTCAGTTACTGGATTGGCTCGCGCATTGGTTTATGCACGAGGCGAATTGGTCGCTCAAGAATCTGCACCGCCTCGTGATGACCAGTAAGACCTACCAGATGGGAACGCGCTGGAATGCAATAGGTGCGAAGCAAGACGTCGACAATCTCCTGCTTTGGCATTTCCCCTATCGCCGTCTGGAAATGGAAGTAATTCGCGACTCTATGCTGGCAGTCAGCGGTCAGCTCAACCATGAGATGCACGGCCCCAGCATGTTTCCAAAAGTATCGGCGGACGCAACGCGCAGTGGATACAATCCCGGAAACGTCTGGAAAGCCTTTGACGAACGGAGGGCGTCTCGGCGCACCATCTACGCTTATCTCAAACGAACTTTCATACCACCGATGTTTGACGTCCTCGACTTTTGCGATACGGCCCGCAGTGTCGAACGCCGCTCGGTGAGTACGGTCGCTCCACAAGCACTGACATTACTCAACGGAGAATTCGTGAACCGCCAGGCCTATCACTTTGCCCAGCGTCTCATACGCGAAGCGGGCCCTGCACCTGAAAACCAAATCACGCACGCTTATCAACTGGCACTTGGACGTTCACCCGCCCAGGAAGAACTTGAAGCGACATTGAACTACTTGACGGTCGAATCGCAGCAATTTCTAACTGGCGAGCGAGCCTCACCCGGCCAGAAATCGGGCGCCGACCAAAACGACGCAGCTGCACCGCGAACAGTTCAAATGGCGCGGAGCTGGTCTTTAAGGCAAATGTGTCGTGTCCTGTTCAATCTCAACGAATTTGTCTACAGCGATTAGGCGCATCGGCTCTTCTATTGCACCAACTCAGGTAATCACTAAAGGACCAAATGCAACGCTGATCCCATGTCAATTGGTCAAACTTGCCGCATTGAATACCGCATCTTCTATTCTCAATAAAAGCAACCGCTCATGGATTTCCACTCCAGCCAATTCGCTGTAAATCGCCCTCCCTGCGGAAGAACCCGCCGCGAGTTTTTTTGGCAATTCGGCGGCGGCTTTGCAGCGGTTCCATTGATCGACCTCTTGAGCCGCGATGGTTTTTTCCAACAGCAAACGCATGCCGCCCCACTCACCAGTCAATCGCCTTTTGTGGCGGGCGCGCCAACCACTCATTTCCAGCCTCGAGCAAAGCGCGTCGTATTCTTCTTTATGCAAGGTGGCCCGAGTCAAGTCGATACGTTTGACTACAAAGCCGCGCTCACCAAATATCAAGGCAAGACCTATTCTGGTGGGCTGCAAATTGGCTCCAACGGCCGCAAAGTCGGGTTACTCACGCCTTCCGCATTTTCCTTTCATCAACGAGGGGAGAGCGGGCTACAAGTCAGCAGCCTCTACCCACACTTGGCAAACTTTGCTGATGATCTGTGCATCGTGAGGTCCATGTACTGTGATACGCCAACACACAGCCCCGGTATATTGCAGATGAACACTGGGAGTATCGTTGTGGGACGCCCCAGCCTTGGGTCATGGCTCAACTATGGTCTGGGCTCTGAAAATGAGAGTCTGCCGGGATTCGTTGTCATGGTGGATCCCCGTGGTGGTCCGCGCGGCGGCGCCGGCGCCTGGTCCGCGGGTTTCATGCCCGCAGTTTTCCAAGGCACGCTGTTTCGCAGTCGCGGAAGCACCTTGTTGAATCTCAAAACTCCCGCGGGAATCAGTAAACACAGCCAACGTCGCAGCCTAGACCTCCTGGAACGCTTGAACCAACAGCACCTCAGTCAACGACCCGGCTATTCTGAATTATCGGCACGGATTCAGTCGTACGAACTGGCCTATAAAATGCAAACCACGGCCACTGAAGTAGTCGACTTAAACCGCGAAACGGCGGCCACGCTGGACCTGTACGGATTACATCGGCCGGAGACTGCGGACTATGGTCGGAAATGCCTACTCGCCCGACGACTGCTTGAACGAGGCGTGCGTTTTGTCCAGCTTTATTCGGGTGGCGGTGCTGAATCCTGGGATGCTCATGAAGACTGCATCAGCAACCATCGGAAACACGCTGCTGAAACAGACCAACCCATTGCCGCTTTAATCGCTGACCTTCAACAGAGAGGACTCTGGGAAGACACGCTTTTGATCTGGGGCGGCGAATTTGGTCGTACCCCCACCAGTGAAGGAGTGGGAAAACCCGGACGAGATCACAACCATTACGGGTTTAGCATGTGGCTGGCCGGTGGAGGTATCAAAGGAGGACAGGCAGTTGGCGCCACAGACGAAGTCGGTTTTCGCGCCACAGAAGACCGATGCCATGTTTCTGACCTGCACGCTACGATCCTTCATCTAATGGGCCTGAACCATGAAAAACTGACCTTCCTTCACGAAGGCCTCGAAAAACGTTTGAGTGGCGTGCAACCGCGCCGCGTTCTCCAGCAAGTGTTGGCCTAAGGCAACACGTGACCCGCTACAGTGGGAACACGTCAGAAACCTTGGCTATCACACGATTGCAGAGCGTTTTGCATCCCAGAGCGGACGGTCCATGCCTGTTCTTGGTCGCGCCCCGCTTCTCGATTGTAAAAAGGCCTCTATTCAGTTACAGGCTCGCACGACTCCAATTTCGCGAAGTCACAAGACCGGTACCAATCTTGCCAAAACCGAAAATTAACTGCGACTACTGCAAGAACGAGAAAACAAATGAATAAATCAGTACTGCTGTTCATCGTCGCCTGTTGCATTTGCTACTTGACGCCACTCAGTGCACCGGTCATGGCCGACGCGCTGCCCGCTAATATTGTGTTTATTATGGCTGACGATTTGGGATACGGCGACCTGAAGTGCTACAACCAAGGCTCTAAGATTCCTACGCCACACCTCGATCGCCTGGCCCAACATGGCCTCAGTTTCATCGACGCACATTCGCCTGCGGCAGTGTGCGTTCCTACGCGGTACGGGTTATTGACCGGGAGATTCCCTTTCCGCATTGAACACCGCCGACAGGGGCCGCTCATCAGTCTTGGACGAATGACAATCGCATCTCTGCTGGCAAAGCACAATTACCGCACCGCCTGTATCGGTAAATGGCACCTGGGTTTCGATAATGAGAAACGGCCGGTTGATAATCGGCCATTAAGAGGCGGTCCACTGGATCATGGATTCTCGTTCTTCTTCGGCATACCAGCATCGCTCGACATTCCCCCTTACTACTACATCAAAGGAGATCGTTGCCTGGCTCCTCCCTTACTGAGAACTGCAGCTAGCAGCACCCCCGGCTGGAGCCCAATACAAGGCGCGTTTTGGAGAGCCGGCGGCATCGCACCAGGATTTCAACACAACGAAGTCACACCGCGTTTGGCGGCAAAGGCGATCCGCTATTTGCGGTCCCAAGGTCACGAAAAACCAACGCAGCCTTTTTTTCTTTATCTCGCGCTTCCGTCGCCACACACTCCCTGGCTTCCCTCACGTCAGTTCCGCGGCAAAAGCCAAGCTGGGGCTTACGGTGACTTCGTAACCCAGGTTGATGATGTGGTCGGCCAAGTGGCTAACGCAATCCAAGAACTAGCCATGAAACAAAACACGATCGTCATTTTCACGTCCGACAACGGACCCGTATGGTATACCTCAGACACAGAAAGGTTCGATCACAATTCCACAGGTGGTCTGCGAGGTATGAAAGGGGATGCTTGGGAAGGAGGTCATCGCGTACCGTTCATCGCCACATGGCCCAATCGCATCAAAGCAGGACGAAAATCAAATCGGCTAATTTGCCACACTGACTTGCTGGCCACAATAGCCGACCTGCTAGAAGAACCGCTGCCGGAAAACGTGGCAGAAGACAGCGTCAGCTTTTTCTCTGAACTGACCTCCGAGAACACTGTCGAAAGTACGGGTGGCCCATTGATTCACCAATCTTCCGCAGGCGTCCTGTCGGTTCGCCACGGTCCATGGAAACTAATCCCCCAACTCGGTTCGGGGGGCTTTCACCAAGCCTCGCCGCCTCAAACCACAGCCGGGTGGCCCACAGGGACAACTCTACAATCTGAAAAACGACCTTGCTGAAAGCACAAATGTCTATCAGCAACATCCGGAAGTTGTGCACCAACTCTCGCGAGCCATCGAAACGCTCCGACAACGCGGCCGCAGACAGCCTTGATCACTCCCGTGTTGTGTGCGATTCCCAGCATGCCCCAAGTGCGCAAGATGGAGAGGAAACGAAATACTGTTGCTACCTGGCGTTCGCCGCAGAAGCTTGCACAACGCGTATTCCACGAGCACCCAGGGCCGTCGCGTCTTGCCAACGGCCGTACCGCGGGACAAAAAAACAACGCTAGCCAGGACCATGCCCGTAGATGTGCTGTATTGGCGTGGTGTGCCCCCACGAAATGTCATCAACTGACGTATTCAGCACGGCTGCGATCTTGCCACGTTCCTTGGGACTCGGAGTCCAACGCCCCAAGCAAATAGCTCGCACGCGCAACAAATCCAAGCCGGTCTTGTCGGCCAATTCCAATGAGGAAATACCTTGCTGTTTACAAAGGTCATTTAGATTCGTGACCATCGTGAAACCTCCCGCCTCCCCTGAATTGCCTCTCTCACCGACCGCACTTGCGCAGCGCCCCGGTCCAAGCTACAAGATTCTGTCTTCCGCCCATGGAAAACGCCGGCCTGTTTTGAATTCCTTGTAATCGCGCTCAATCGGTCGATGGATAAGATCGGGCTTGAAACTCGTACCGATCGATCGCAGCAACACGACAATATCCGTGTCTGGATAACCTATATCTAGCACGTCAAAACGGTCCCCATTCACGTCAAAGATCTCTACGTGCTCGCGCCATACTCGGACTTTACGCAGCTCCATCAACTCGGCGCGAGCGCGTTTGAGAAACTCCAATACATCTTCCAGCTTGCCAGGAGCATACCGGCAAGTTGCTATTGCTGGCGAGTGTGACATCACGAAAGACCCAAACTATTCAGCCTATTCAGCGTGATTTACCTGCAGAGCTAGAGGGGAGCAATTGCAGACTTTTGATCGACACACTACTGCTGACCGACTCACTACTGCGACCGAACGATCCCCGCATCGCATGCGTTTCTCAAGAGTCCACGTGAAATCTCGATCTTGGTATTATCAGCGAGCGCCAAGACAACGGGATCATCCGACCGCAACACACCATCGATCCATTGCTCACCGTCGTTGTATTTGATCTTGCTGCCAACACTCAAGCCCATTGGCAAGCTATCACCATTGGCCCTTTCGGCCTTGGGGGCTGCTGGCTTTTTGGTGGGCGTCTGTTTCGTCGCCGCGTTCTTCTCTTGCTTCGCTGCGCCGCTACCGAGATGCCCAGCGAGTTCCTGCAGTTGGTGCCAGTTCTCCAGACGTTCCTCACGCGCCAACTCCAATAACTCGCTCGCATTCCCCTCTTTGTCGAAGTGCTTGGCAAAACGCCCCTCACTGCGACAAAAGTCGATGAAATCCACGACTTCTCCGGTCTTGGGATTCGTCCACCAATCGTCTTTCATGGCGGGATTACCCTGTAATGTCAACCGCTCTCGGATGGTGTCACCTTTCCGGGGATCGTAAATCAGCAGCGGGAACGCGCGACTGTCTACCGCAAGCTGAGCTTGGTCGGTCGCCATATTGTCCGCAACGCCATGCTCAGGCTGGCAAGTCGTAAAACAGCTGATCAATGCCGGACCATCAAATTCCAATGCGTCAATCACACAACGGTAAAAGTGATTTACATGCGCACAGGTTGTTTGCGCCACAAAGGTACGAGGATGCATCATCGCAATTTGTGCGATCTCTTTCCGCCGCTCTAGCTTACCGCCAATTTTCTTCCCATGAACACTCATCTTCGTGTTCTGGCCCATAAAGGTACTCGTCGAGGCCTGTCCCCCCGTGTTCGAATACACTTGGGTGTCTAATACAAACACCTTCACATTCAGGCCAGAAGCCAATAAGCGGCTGAGCGACTGGAATCCAATGTCAAACATGGCGCCATCACCACCGAGGCACCAAACGGGCTTATCGCTCCAGCCTTTTTGATCCCATCGCATTCTCAATCCCATGGCATAGGCCGGCGCATTCTCAAAAAGAGAATTGCTCCAGGGAACCAGATACGGATTGTAAGGATAAGTGGATGTATAGACGGTATTGCATCCGGTTGCTGCAATGATCCCCCACTCATTCTTGAACTTGACCCCGGTTGCCGAACACATCATCCTCAACGCGGTACCTTCGCCACAACCCGCACAGCTACCAGCCCCGCCCACATAGATATGGGTTTCTTCCTTGAGCATCATGTCAATCAGCAACTTATCGCTGATGTATCGCTCATCACTGGGCCCGAATTCCTTGAAGGTTCGATGCACTTGTTTGAGATCATTCATGATCTCATCGGTCTTGGGAATCATTTTCAGCGCATCGTCATCACAGACCGTAACGCACTCTGCACACCCTTTGCATTTACTGGGATCGATGATGATCGAAAACTTGCCACCTTCTCCCGTTTTTTTCTTCGGACCGGCGTAATACTTGGTAGGCTCCGACCACTGTTTTGCAAAGAGATCACGAGTCGCCTTGTCCTCGATCTTATCCATCCGTTCTTGCCAGTCTTCTTCACCGACGACTTTCCCCAGAATGGCGGTATCAGGGCATAGCGTCACGCAATCCATGCACCCGGTACATTCCTCCGTAATGTACTCCGGTATCTCTGGCGCCACATAACTAAAGTCGCGCAGCGTCGCCGTACCGGCTGGGATCACCGAGCGTGCAAGCGGCAGGTCAGCCGGCAACTTTTTTTCGGCCGAGCCGTCTTCGTATCCACGAATGACACGGTCGTTAAAATCTTCAACATCCAGTATGGGCAAATCAACGGAGATGTAGTCACCGTCTTCGAGCGTTCCATACGAGTTGTTGTTAAATGGATCGCGATCATTGGCGTCGTTCATTCTTCCATCTGAATCTTGTACCGATGCCATAACAATTCTACCTCTTGTGGGTCAGGGATTGGCTGACGCCGCTACTTTGCTAAGGCACACTCGTGGTTGCCTCGCTGGCGTCTTAAGCACTTTCTCTTTCTCTGGCACTATCCAACTATGTTTGTTATCCAACTTTTCCGCCACTGCTGTGTGAGAAATCTGCCCGCTCACTCGCGCCAGAGGCACCCAGATTCCTCCGCAAATCCTTCTACAGCAATGCTTTACTGAAACGCAGTGGTCAGGGGCAGGGTCGAACTGCCGACACCGGGATTTTCAGTCCCGTGCTCTACCAACTGAGCTACCTGACCTAAACGACCAAAATCCGCCCGCATTCGCGGCAACATCTATCGCGGAAAATTTACGGATCTCGTTAAATATTAACAAGTTGTGACAACCCGCAACATCTGGTGTCTGAGCATCACATACTACGCACTGACACCGCTACTGTCAATTCGTTGTGCCTTTGAAACGGCCTGGCAAAACGCCGAGCTTCAGACCGTCCCTTTGGTAGCAACTTCTCACTGGCAAAGGACTTCGGTTTCCGCTGCGTTGCTTGACACTACAAAAACCTGCCGTTAGCATCAAGGTTACGGCAGCTTGTCTGAGCTGCAAAACCACAAGTCGTCTGCGCAGGCGACTTGACCGGTGTGTCTAATCGTCAATTTCTGTTTGCGTGTCGCCGTTGCTCGGTTGGAACCAGATCTCGAGTAATTACGTCGGCTGGCAAGCTATTGTTTTCAGATGTTGTCGACTCAAGGGATTGGCCGATGTCCACAGTTGCCAGACGTAAGCCGACAGAATCAACCGACAGTCTGCAGGTTTCCCATTACGAGGACGTCACCAGCTGGCTAGTGGCCCTCCTGCTATTCGTTGGCTTCTTCGTAACCTTGTTGGGTCTGATTTGGTTAACCAAGGTTTTTGAGTTCAAGCAAGTCGCCATCCCGATTGAGTTTGTGGAAGAAAAATCGGGGCGAGGTGAAGCCGCCAAAGGTTACGCGCGTGATCTGGCAGAACCCGGTTTAGAGGAATTAGAAGAACTGCAGGAACCGCAGTTGCAAGCCACTCTCGAAGCTGTCAGCACGATGGTCTCCACCAAGATGGCAGCGTTGGACTCCTTGAACACGGACGCAACACAAACTGGCAAAGGCTCCGGATTAGGGGATAGTCGCGGTGAAGGGGAGGGTGGTGAGGGCGACTCGATTCCTCGTTGGGAGCGATGGCAGATTGAATACGAGTCGGACAGCCTCAATAAATACGCAGCACAACTCGACTTTTTTGGCATCGAGTTAGGCGCCGCCGGAGGTGGCCGCAAATTCATCGACTATGCACGTAATTTTTCCCGCGGCGGCAGCACGCGCCAAGGATCCGGCAAAGAAGAAAAACGTCTCTACTTCACTTGGAACAGCGGCACACTGCGGCGCATGGACAGCCAGCTGCTGGGGCGGGCCGGCGTCACCACGACAGGACGGGTAACGCTGCAGTTCTACCCACCCAAGCTCGAAGAACAATTATTCCAACTCGAAATGCGGAACGCCGTAGAAAAATTTGGCATCAAGAATCCTCGTTATCTCCGCAAGACTATTTTCAAGGTGCAATCTTCCGGATCCGGGTTTTTATTCAAGGTCGTTAACCAGATTCGCCGTGATCTTCCCACGTAATTTCATGCACCAAAACTGGAGCGCCCGGACAGAGTTCGAGTACCGCTCCGCCGTTTGATGCAGTTGAAACACTGACTGAGAGCAATTATGGACACTGTTTTTAGAGTACTTGGTTACGCGATCTACACCGGGCTTGGCGTGATTGCCTTATGGGGCATTTATTGCATCGTGCAAGTCTGGAGACGCGTCGCGCAGAAGCAATACAAGACCGAGGGGGAGCAAGACGAATTCCTGGACGCCGTCGAAGACCCCCTGTTACAAGGCCAGTTCGATGCTGCTGTGGAATTGTGCATGGACAAACAACAAGCGATGCCACAACTCGCCAAATTGGCACTCGTCAATCGTAAGGTCGGTTATCAACGAGTGCGTCAGTTGGTTCTTGACCGATTTCAACGTGATGTGCTGGCCGATTTGGAGTACCGCTTGAGTTGGGTTAACACCGTCGTCAAAAGCGCTCC
>PAQH01000164.1 GCA_002709225.1 Planctomycetaceae bacterium | reverse complement strand
CCTCGCGCCACCGGAGGCGGCCACGAGTTCGACCAATACCCGTATCTTGGAGGAGCACCCAAAATCCCCTCGGCGCTCAAACGATGATCACTGCCCAGCCGCTGCCCCGCGGCACTGGGCGCCCAGTGCCAAGATCCCAGTGCCGGCCGTCGCTTGCAACCTGAAAGACGGTGGCTTACTCTGTTACGGTCCCGGTCTCCCGGGTGGCTACGTGCCGTTTCTCACCAGCGCGATCATTGATCTCGCATCGCGCGGCTGTAGCACACGTAGCCCGCAGAGGCTGGTACAAGGGCCAGCCTCATTCCCATATGAATCCCACCGCACCCAATGCAAGGATCCAGGCATGCAGCGCCGTTCATTCATCATCGTACTCCTGCTCACGGCACCCATGGTCAGCTGGGCGGAAGAGTGGAGTCAATTTCGAGGTCCTCTAGGCAATGGTCATTCGCAGGCGACGGGACTGCCAGTCAGCTGGACCGGTGAGAAAAACATTGCCTGGAAACAACCCCTCCCCGGTGAAGGCTGGTCCTCGCCAGTCCTGCACCAAGGACACGTTATCGTCACGGCAGCCGTTCCCATTGCGAATACGGAGCAGGACTACTCCCTGCAAATGCTGATCCTCGACAGCCGCAGCGGCGCGATCACCAAATCGGTCGAGCTCTTCCGTCAAGACGGCAAAACCGCTGCCAAAATCCACACCAAGAACGGCCATTCCAGCCCGACTCCACTTATCGAAGGTGACCGGGTCTACCTCCATTGGGGACACCAAGGAACCGCTTGCACGAAAACCGACGGAACGATCTTGTGGCGCAATCGTGATTTGAACTATCCACCGGTCCACGGCAACGGCGGCTCACCGGTCATTGTCGGTGACCGCCTCGTTTTTAGCTGCGACGGAGGCTCCGATCCGTTCGTTGTCGCACTGGATAAGAATACGGGCAAAGTCCTCTGGAAAGTCACACGTACCACGGGAGCCTCTGCCAAGTTTTCATTCACAACTCCCGCGGTTATCGAAGTGAGCGGTAAGCTACAAGTCATCAGTCCTGGTAGCGGCGCCGTCTGCGCCTACGACCCGGCGGACGGACGCGAAATCTGGCGCGTTAATTACGGAGAAGGTTACTCGGTGATCCCGCGACCGATCTTCGCGCACGGACTGGTCTACGTGTGCACCGGCTACGGAACTCCTCACCTGCTCGCCATTCGCCCAGACGGCAGTGGCGACGTGACGGCGACCCACGTCAGCTGGGAACGCCAGCGGGCGGTCCCGCACACTCCTTCGCTGCTCGTGGTGGGAGACGAACTCTACATGGTTTCGGACAAAGGCGTCGCCAGTTGTCTCGACGCGAAAACGGGGAAACAGCACTGGCAACAACGCCTTAGCGGCGGTGGGGGTTACTCAGCTTCGCCGCTCTACGCTGAAGGAAAAATCTATTTCCAGAGCGAGACTGGTGTGGGCAATGTCATCCGCGCGACGCGAAAATTTGAACTACTGTCGACCAACAAGCTGGGCGAGCGCACCCTGGCTTCCTATGGTGTGACACAGCAATCGCTGCTCATTCGTTCCGCCCAGAACCTCTATCGCATCGGCAAGGTAAACTGAGTCGCCAGCGGTTCGCCTGGCGACCAGTTCGAACGGTTTTCTCATGCTGGTGACAAACAGCGTGTGAGCCCGCCACCACCCTCGTTTCTTGCTCCTGGGCTCCTCGGCACACAAGAGAACCGATGCCTGTCACAATCAAACCCTACCGGCTGTCCGTGTCAGACGAGTTACTCGCCGACTTGAAACAGCGTCTCGAGCGTACGCGCTGGCCCCAATCCTTCCCAGAGCAAGGCTGGGACTACGGAACCAACACCGACTACATGAAGGAGCTGGTAGATTATTGGATCCACGAATTTGATTGGCGCAAACAAGAATCTGAAATCAACCAGTACCCGCACTACAAAGCAGATGTCGATGGCCTGGGCATCCATTTCATGCACATTCCCGGGCGTGGTCCCAATCCGACACCGCTCTGCATGCTGCATGGATATCCCTGGTCGTGGGCTACTTTCTTGCGCATCATCCCACGCCTGATCGACCCGGAGGCGTTCGGTGGTAAAGCCGAAGATGCATTCAGCCTGGTAATCCCCTCCCTTTGCGGGTTTTGCCTCTCCGACCAGGTGCCGCAGCGCGGATTTGGTTTCCAACACCATCCAGCCATCTACCGATCCATCCTCCATGAATTGGGCTACCAGCGCTACGGTCTCTACGGCGGGGACTGGGGTGGCATCATCACCTTTCCGTGGGGCCATCAGTTCCCGCAAGACCTCATCGGCATCCACATCAACTACATGGGCCAACGCATGCGTGATGAACGGCCCGATGACGAACGGGACCCCGATCTGATTCGCGGATTCGGGTTGGCAAATGCACCGATCCGACCGCGTGACCCCGACAGTCTCACATTCTGGAAAGCGGCTGAGCGTTTCTGGATCGACCAATCCGGTTACAGCCATGTGAACATGACCTGCCCCCAGAGTTTTGCTCATCTCGTGGCCGATTCACCAGTGGGAGCCGCGGCCTGGATCGTGGAAAAGTACCATCAGTGGAGCGATTGGCAGGAAGATTTTGAAGAGGTCTTCAGCAAGGACGACTTGCTGACCAACATTATGCTCTATTGGATCAACAACACGTTCGGAACGGCGATCCGTATTTACTACGAATCTCACCACCATCCCTGGAGCGTCAAACCGGGAAATCGAATCGAAGTGCCCACGGCAATTCTCTCATTCCCCAAAGACATCGTGCCACTGATGAAATCCAGGGCGGAAAAATACTACAACGTCACTCGTTTTCACTCCATGAAACAAGGCGGACACTTTGGCATTTTTGAAGAAGCCGACACGTACGCCGAAGATCTACGCACGTTTTTCCGTCCACTCTGGCAGCAGGAAGAAAAATCACACGCGCCTCGCTAAATGCCGAAACGTCCCTCTATGCAGTACCTGGCTCTCGACATCGGCTCTTCTTCGATCAAAGGCGCACTACTCGACCTGGAACGGCTCCAGATCGGTGCAACCATCCGCCGCGCATGCCCAGGACCGGTATCAGGCCTGCCCCCCCGTCACTTTGAAATTGACCCCCACGCGGTCATCCGCGCAACCGAGGAAGTCGTCACGGAACTGGCTGCCAAGGCCGACAAGCCAGCAGGATTGGTCAGTTGCACTCAAATGGCTGGCACGGTCCTCGTCGATCACCGGGGTCAACCGTTAACCCGTTATCTCTCCTGGCGCGATCAGCGCGTGCTGGACACCCATCCGACCGCGGCTACCAGTTACTACGACCATTTGCACGCCCAACTAACCGACGGCCAACGCGCCGAACTGGGCGGAGAACTAAAGACCGGCGCGTCGACAAGCCTGCTCTACTGGCTCGCATGCCAGCGGCAGCTACCCCACGGAGCAACACCACTGGGACTCGGCGAGTATGTCTGGGCCCGACTGTGCAATAGCGCGCCCGCTGTCGAGCGCACCAACGCGCTCGGTGCCCTCGACCTGACAACCAGCGACTGGCACCACACCGCGTTCGCCGCCCTCGATCTGCCGGAGCTTCAATGGCCGCAACTAGTCAGCCCGACCGAACCCATCGGAACACTGTCCATCGCTGGCCACCAACTTCCCTGCTTCGCCCCCCTGGGCGACCACCAATGCGCGTTACTGGGCACACGACTCGCAGCCGGAGAGCTCTCCTTGAATATCTCCACGGGTTCTCAGGTAAGCCAACTGTCCACACGATTACAACTGGGAAGCTATCAGACCCGCACTTATTTCGATGGCCAATTTCTCAACTCGATCACACATCTTCCGGCCGGACGAAGCCTGGATGTGCTGCTGCAACTCGTCAATCAACTCGCGCACGAGGTGTCACCCAACCACGACCCCTGGCCGGCGATCGCGCGGGCCGTGCACGATACACCAGACACCGATCTGGACGTCGATCTCGCTTTTTTTGCCGGCCCGTTGGGAAACCGAGGCTCGATCGGCAACATACAAATCGAAAATCTCAACGTCGGCACGCTGTTTCGGGCAGCGTACCGCAACATGGCCGAAAATTACCGGCGCTGTGCCGACCAGCTCTGTCCGGCCGCAGACTGGCAACGCCTCGTCCTGTCAGGTAGCCTGCCACAGAACTCACCGCATCTGCTGGAAGCGATTTGCCAAGAGTTTGCCTGTGCCCATCGTGTTTGCCGGGGTTCAGAAGATACACTGTGGGGACTATTGATCCAATCGCTCGTCACCTGCGGCCAGGCGTCCAGCTTCCAGGACGCGACCCAGATGATCCGCCAAACATTCTCAGGCAGTATGACTGATGAATAACGCAACGGATGCCACCACCGAAGAAGCAACACGTCAAAATTTGCCACAGACCTGTCTGCCCACCTGGGACCTGACAGAGCTGCCAGAACCCAAGCCACTGGGAATGAAAAATCTGGCCGGCTTCATCGGCCCTGGCATCGTCATGTGCGGCATTCAACTGGCCGGTGGAGAGTGGCTGCTGGGAGCCGAAATTACGGCCAAGTACGGTGGCAGTTTGATGTGGCTGGCGGCGCTCTCGATCCTGGGACAAATGTTCTACAACATCGAGTGTGGCCGCTACGCGCTCTACACGGGAGAACCTGTATTTACCGGTTTTATGCGTGCTCGCCCCGGACCCGGGTTCTGGATTTCGATCTTTGTCCTGCTCAGTCTGGGTGCCTTCATCCCCGCTCTCTCGACCACCGCCGCGACCGTGATCGCCGCCCTGTATCTGGACCGGCCGCCGGGCCCGGAAGACCGGTTTCTGATCAACAGCCTGGGATACGTCCTGCTGGCCGCAGTGTCACTTCCCATTTTGATTGGCGGTAAGATCTACAACATGATGCAGTGGGTGATGACCACTAAGGTCATCGTCGTGCTGGGATTTTGCGTCGTCGTCGGCGTCACCATGGTCAGCGCCAAGAACTGGGGTCGCGTCTTCAGCGGATTCTTGAAAGTGGGCAACATTCCGGTCGTGGCCGCGGAAGATCGCAATGGCAACGGCAAGCTCGATCCGGGTGAGGACTTTGACCGTGACAACCGCCTCGACGTTGTGGAAGAAAAGTTTTTGCCGGACGTCGATACCAATGGCGATGGAAAGTTCGATGGCTGGAGCGATCGAGACGGTGACGGCAAAGGCGATAAATTCAACGATGTCGACGGCGACGGCAAGTGGGACGGGGAAAACATCGACAACGTCTTTATGGCCTTGTTACGGGATGGAGAATTTCCCGTACTCATGTTGACGCAAATCGCCTTGCTTGGTGCCTTTGCCGGATACGCCGGCGGGGGCGGCCTGAGCAACTCCACCTACTCCAACTACGTACGTGACAAAGGCTGGGGAATGGGCAGCCAGGTCGGTGCGATTCCCAGCGCTGTCGGTGGTCGTGAAATCAGCCTCAGCCACATCGGTAAAGTATTTGCCGAGACTCCCGAAAACATGCGTCGCTGGAAGGCCTGGTGGAAGTACATCATTACTGACCAGTTCCTGATCTGGGGTCCTGGCTGCGTGATGGGCATGGCTCTGCCGGCGCTGATTTCCATCGAGTTCTCACCACACTCGCCACTCTACAACATGCCTGACGCGCCAGATTACGCGCAGGCGATCATGTCCGCTGATGGCTTCAGGCACGCTCCCGATCTGTCCGACGGAATGCAGCGACTAATGTGGGTCGCGACGCTCGTCATTGGGCTGTTGGTGCTGCTGCCGAGCCAAATGTCGATCGTGGAAAACACCTGCCGGCGATGGACCGACATCCTCTGGTCAGGCAGCCAACGCGTGCGCGATCGTATGTCGAGTGACCAGGTGCACCGCATCTACTACACAATTCTGGCCCTGTATGTGATCTGGACCTTCATCGGTGCCTATCTCTTTCAGACCTACGGGGCACCCAAAGGGATGGTGCTCGTCGTCGCCAACATGAACAACATTGCCTTGGGATTCACCGCCTTCTTCATCCTCCGCAACAACCTCAAATACCTGCCCAAAGCACTTCACCCGGGGTGGATCAATCAGATCGGAATCCTGTTCTGCGGTGTGTTTTACCTGGGCCTGACGATTCTGGTCTTCTACCAGAAACAGCTACCCATGTTGAAAGAGCTGTTGGGCATGTAGGGCCCGCCGCGACACCACACGCCGCGGGAGCTGCCTGGAAACCCGCAGGCGACGCGCCAGATCACTGTGACCCAAATTACTGTGTCTGACTGGCCATTCGTCGTCGAGCGTTTTCTTGCAGCAAGATCTTGCGCAACCGGATGACCCGGGGAGTGATCTCCACGTACTCGTCGCTTTCGATATACTCCAGCGCCGCTTCCAGAGACAATTCCCTGGCCGGTTTGAGGAGAATGTTGTCGTCTGATCCAGATGCCCGAATGTTCGTCAGCTTTTTCGTGCGCACCGGATTGACGACCATGTCGTTATCCCGAGAGTTTTCACCCACCACCATTCCCTCGTAGACATCAGCGCCAGGAGCAACCAGCATTTCCGCGCGTTCCTGGAGTTTCCACAGTGCGTAGCCCACAGCCTTGCCATTTTCCTGCGAAACCAGCACCCCGTTGTTGCGGCGCGGCACACTTCCTTCACGGGCCTGGTAGCAATCGTAACGATGATGTATCACCGCCTGACCGCGGGTCGCGTTGAGCAGCCGCGTGCGCAGCCCGATCAAACCACGAGCCGGAATGGAAAACTCCAGGTGCGAAAGTCCGCCATCTCCACTCAACATCTGCTTGACTTGTCCGCGGCGGTTACAAACCAGTTCCATCACGGACCCCACATCTTCGGTCGGTACATCAATGACCAGAATCTCATAGGGCTCATGCCAGACGCCATCCACTTGCTTTTCGATCACACGTGGCTTGCCAACAGACAGCTCATAACCTTCGCGCCGCATCTGTTCGATGAGGATTGACAGATGCAGTACACCCCGCCCAGACACCTCAAAACAGTCCTTATCATTCGTTTCCGTAACGCGCAGCGCCACATTCGACTGCAGTTCACGATACAAGCGTTCGCGCAGATTGCGACTGGTCACATACTTCCCGTCCTGCCCAGCCAAAGGTGAAGAGTTAATCGTGAAAATCATCGACAGCGTCGGTTCATCAACCGCGATGCGAGGGAGCGCCGCCGGAGTCTCCGCATCTGTCACGGTGTCGCCAATCTGCGGATCGGGCAAGCCGACCAATGCCACGATGTCCCCCGCCGACGCCTGCTCGCCCTCCACCCGCCCCAGCTTGTCGAACAACTCGATGGCGGTCACGGGTGCAACCGAGTAGGTACCATCCGCCCGTGTCAGCCCAACCGTCTGGCCACGGGAAATCTGTCCACTGGAAATCCGACCAATCGCGACACGTCCCACATATTCAGACCACTCGAGGGTCGTGACCAGGATCTGCAGCGGGCCGTCAGGAACAACGTCGGGAGGCGGGATCTGCTCCACGATCATATCCAACAACGGCCGCACCCCGGCTGACTTGGCGGTCTCCAGCTCCGATAACTGACGGAGCGCATAACCGTCTCGAGCGCTGGCATAGACATACGGGAAATCGAGAGTCGCGTCGTCGGCGCCCAATTCGGCCAACAGATCAAACATCTCCGACAGCACTTCATCGGGTCGACAGTCGGGACGATCAATCTTGTTGACCACAACCAACGGCTTGAGTTTGCGATCCAACGCTTTCTGCAACACAAATCGAGTCTGCGGTCGCGGGCCCTCAAAGGCATCTACCAGTACAAGAACACCGTCCGCCAACTGCAAAACGCGTTCGACCTCACCACCAAAATCAGCGTGGCCAGGCGTATCGATGATATTGATTTTGATACCTTGGTAGGTAATCGCGATATTCTTGGCCAGAATAGTGATGCCGCGTTCCCGTTCCAAATCATTGGAATCGAGGATGCACTCGCCCTCCAGTTGGGCGGCCCGAAACTGGCCACTCTGCCGCAGGAGCGCATCAACCAACGTTGTTTTGCCGTGGTCTACGTGGGCAATGATGGCAATATTTCGCAAGTCGTCACGGCGCATGGTCATCTTCAGCTCGGTAGGTCGATAGCATCACTCTCGCGGGGGAGTCGCACACTGGAAGTCAGGGTGCCTCCACCCTCTCTGGGTGCCAACTCTGGCAGGCTGCGGAGTTTAGCGGCTCAAGCGGGCAACGCAAAGGGCGCCCCACGGCTTGCCGAGGCCTGCCTTCGTCCAGAGCCTTCTTGCCAACAAACCGAAAAAATCGGTAGAACTCCACCGCTCACGTCCCTACTTCTCATGCTAGGATTGACTAGGCATCGAGACGCGGACACCCCCAAGCGGAACTGGTTTGGATGCCGCACACCCCCGTGGGGCAGGCCACACCGCCCGCGTTACACGCCCCATCCCGGCCCGCCACGTTGCACCGCAGCTGGAGTACCGCCGTGAACCTTCGCATGCACGCCCATTACCGCCAGGTGATCGAGAAGGCTCAGCAGAGCCACCAGCAAAACCGTAATCCGTCTGAAATCACCGCACAGGACACAACACTGGCTCGGCTCTACAGCTACGGCTTCCGCCTGCATGTCATCGGCACCTTCCATGCAACCCGCATCGCACTCGACGAATGCCCAACCACGTGCCAGCTGGGCCAAGCCCATCGCCAGCGTAGTGTTGAGACGCTCGAAGACCTGGCCAGTCAATCGATGGAACCCGTACCCACCGACTTTCAGGCGGTCATCACCTCACTGCACCGCTATCACCGCGGCGTGCTCCGCGTACTTGAAAGCCTGCAGGCCGAATTGACGCTTGCCCCGAGCCAAACGCTGCGGACGATTCACGACCGTTTTCAACAAATCATCGAGTCAATCTCTGGTGAATGCGGAATTCATCTAACGCAAGACACGCATGCGCCAGAGCAGGCGGGTTTTGTCGTCCCCGGCCTGGGCATCACCATCGTGCCGCTTGTCTACGGCGAACACCATTCCTGGAATTTGGCCTGGCTCGCGGGTGAGGAGCGCAACGTTCCCACACACCGGCACGAGCATGGCGTCGAGATCCACCTAGGCTATGAGCCGACACACGGCATGACGGTGCTGGGAAATCGCCGGGCCAAAGTTGACGAAGGCTACGCCATGCCTATCCCACCTCAAACCGATCATGGCTGGGTCAACACCACGGATGACATCCATCACGTCCCCTTTATCTTTGGATCCTTGCAACACGCCGGGTGGGGTGTCTTTCTCGATGTGGAACCAAGCCCGCAACCGGTTGACTCCCTACAGCGGGTGGAACGCGACAGTGCCGCTTTCGGTCAGATGGTCTACCTGGAACGTGAAATCGCGCGGGCTGCGCAACTCACCTCCTGCTGGCGTAAAACACTCATCCCCTACACCGTCACCCATCGCGGCGGGAGCGGAGGCCTGGAACTGAGCCTCACGCGAGCCAATCGAAATGGTTTTACCTACCCGGCTGGCGGTTTTCGCGCGCTCTCCGTTTCCCGCGGGACGGCTGAGATCGACATTGAAGGCATCACCCGAAACGCAACACACCACGACCACTTTGGTGTCCCCGCCGGCCTGCGCTGTACGATACGGCAGGTGGGTGCTGAACCTCTCGTCGTCCTGGATGCCTTGATCCGCGGCCACGGCACCGCTGCCGAGGGACATCGCTAACGCGACTTTCCGTTGCTGGCTGCTACTCCGATGGTTCCGCGACCTGCTCGGTCACTTTCTTCTTGGCCGTCTTCTTCTTGGCCGTCTTCTTCTTGGCCGTCTTCTTCTTAGCCGTCTTCTTCTTAGCGGCCTTCTTCTTAGCGGCCTTCTTCTTAGCCGTCTTCTTCTTGGCCGCCTTCTTCTTTTTCCGCCCGCCTCCTTTCGCGGCCCGATCCTCCAACAGTCGTACCGCAAGATCAAAAGCCACTTCTTCCACCTGTGTCCCTTTCGGGATCGACGCGTTGGTGGTGCCATCGGTCACGTAGGGGCCGTAGCGGCCTTCAAGCAACCGAATTGGCTCGCCGGTCACCGGTGACGCGTCAAATGTCTTCAGCGGCTCCCGTGGGGCCGCCCGTGACCGCCCGCGAGTCTTCGGCTGGGCGAGCAAGGCCAGCGCCTCGGTTAACGTTACCGCAAGTGGCGATACCTCCGCCGGTAACGAACGTGTTTCGCTACCGCATTTGATGTAAGGACCATAACGACCGTTGGCCGCCATGACCGGCTCTTTCGAGTCCGGATGCGGACCTAACTCAAGCGGTAAACTCAACAATTTCAGCGCCAATTCAAGGTCGACATCATCGGGTTGCATGTCCTTGAGCAGAGATGCGTTCTTGGGTTTTTCTCCGTCCTCTGGCGTACCCAACTGAATATACGGACCGAATCGCCCCTGCTTGAGGAAGACCGGCTTGTGGGTGTCCGGACAGAGCCCCAGCGGTTCTTCAACTTTAGCAGCCGCCGTCAGCAGCTCTTCGGCCATGACCAGCGTCAATTCGTCCGGAGGCAGACCATCGGGAATGCTGGCGCGGCGTTCACCTTGCTCCAGAAAGGGACCGTACTTCCCGACTCGAACATAAACCGGCTCACCTCCGTCGGTTGAGGTGGGAGCTCCATAGGGCAAGGAAAACCGACTCATTTGCCGCGGGTCGATTTCCTCTAACTTGGTGTTGATCTGCTGCTTCAGACCAGGCTGGCCATTCCCGAGATAAAATTGCCGCAAGTACTCCGTGCGCTCCGCTTCCTCCCGGCTGATGGCGTCCAACAGATCTTCCATCTGTGCCGTAAACTGATAATCCACCAGAGATGACAGATGCTCTTCCAATAAACGTGTCACCGAAAAGGCCAGCCAACTGGGTACCAGCGCATTCCCACGCTTGAAAACATAATCACGACGTTGGATGGTCTCGATAATGGACGCGTACGTACTGGGGCGCCCAATCCCCTCTTCTTCCAGCTTCCTGGTCAGAGACGCTTCCGTAAAGCGGGCGCGAGGTTTGGTAGAATGCTCATGCGGCTCCAGCCCTGGACACGTCAAGCCTTCATTTTCCGAGACGTTGGGAAGCAGCGTCTCCTGATCCGCCAATTCGGCTTCAGGATCGTCCGAACCCTCCACATAAGCGCGCAAGAAACCTTCAAATTCAATCGCCGTACCCGCCACCTGGAAGACCGCGCCGCCCCCCTCCACCGTAATCGTCGTCTTCAATTTACGGGCGTCGACCATCTGGCTGGCGATCGTACGCTTCCAGATCAAACTAAACAGTCGAAACTCGTCACCCGAAAGCTGGCTTTGCAGTGTTTCCGGAAGCGCAAACGGGTGGCCCGCCGGACGAATCGCCTCATGTGCTTCCTGAGCATTGCGGACTTTGTTGGCGTAGGTCCTTGGCTCGTCGGCGAGATAATCGTCGCCGTACTCCGTGCGCACCAGATCACGGGCGGCTTCAATGGCAACTTGCGCCAGCGTGGTAGAGTCCGTCCGCATATAGGTGATGTGACCATTTTCGTAAAGACTCTGCGCGGCGTTCATGGTCCGCCGGGCTGTGAACCCTAATTTGCGATTCGCCTCCTGCTGCAAGGTACTGGTCGTAAACGGCGCTTTGGGCTTCTCGCGTTGTGGCTTGACCGTCAACTTGCTCACACGGTAGTCAGCCGCGCGCAACCTCTCCAGCAGTTTCGTCGCCGCATCCGCATCCATCTGCAAGAGCTGATCGTCTTTCAACCGTCCCGTCTCAGCATCAAAATCCTTACCGCGGCACAGTGCGCGGCCGTCCACAGATACCAACGTGGCCTTGAATTGTTGTGACTGCTGCGTCACAAACGTCCCTAACAGATCCCAATAACTGGCCGAGACAAATCGCATCCTCTCACGCTCTCGGTCAACCACCAGCCGCACGGCGACGCTCTGCACACGACCGGCCGAGAGCCGGCTGGCCACCTTGCGCCACAGCAATTGCGAGACATCGTATCCGTAGAGGCGGTCCAGAATACGCCTGGTTTCTTGCGCCTTGACCAGAGACTCATCGATCTGACGTGGCTGTTCCAGGGCTTCGGCGATCGCTTCCTTGGTAATTTCGTGGAACACCAGGCGGTGCACGGGAACCTTGGGTTTGAGCAGCTCCAGCAAGTGCCAACTGATGGCCTCTCCTTCCCGGTCTTCATCCGTCGCCAGGTAGAGCTCCTTCGACTCACGTAACAGCTTTCGAAGCTTGGCAACCTGCTGCTTCTTGCCGGGCGGGACTATGTAGATAGGCTTGAAATCGTCTTCGACATTGACGCCTAAATAGGCCCACTCTTCTTTCTTCAGATCGGCAGGTACCTGCTTGGCACCCTCGGGCAGGTCGCGCACGTGCCCCACACTGGCTTCAACAGTGTAGCCCGACCCCAAGAACCGGGAGATTGTTCGGGCCTTAGCCGGAGACTCGACAATTACCAGCGATTTCGCGTTTTTGTTTGCAGTTTTCTTCGCCATGACGACGCCAAGATGCGTTTGCTATATCACCACGTTTTCCTGAAGTCCCACAATTAGCGGACGCGACAAAAACCATCGGCGATCACCACGGGCATGCTTTATTTCGTTTCGTCAAACGTCTCAACCGGCATTCGTGGACTGTGCCCGCGTTGTCCGCCCAGTATCTGAACCAAACCAATTTTCACCGCCCAAATCGTCCACACTCGTGTTTGGGATTGTATTTACGTCAATCGGCCTTACAATTCGTTTGCCCGGCAGATTCGCGCCAACCAGCACGTTCATACTGGCAAGCCGAGATTGTCTGTCAAGGGTACATCCATCCCACGCTTACTCGCTTTCCCCGCAAAAAACCTGACCGATGCTTGAAAAATTTCGCAAGTACCAGTTGCCTCTACTGGTCCTCTTTGGCGTGTTCCTCATGTTCTCATTCGTGATCGCGCCACCGCTTAACGATTACCTGGCGCAACAGGCGATGATGCAGACAGGCGACTATCAGCCGGTCGTCACCTGGACTGACACTTCAGAGAAGGAAGTCTCTCTCAACGAAGTGGATTTACAAGCGGCGTACGAAACGCATGTGCTCACAGTCCAGTTTCTGCAGCGGCTTCTCGACGCCGCGCACGCGCGCAACCGTCCGCAGACTCAGGCCGAGCAACAGCGTGCTCAGGGACGTATGTTCAAGCTGGAAAGCGATATTCAGTTCAATCCAGAAACCGGTCAATTTGAACGCAACGACCTGCGGGGCGAGGGGGCAGTAGTCACCTTTGAAATACCGACCATGGTCACCAGCGAAGCGGAACTCGTCCGCAAGCTGATATTTGTCCGCGAAGCGGAACAAACCGGAATCCAAGTCACTGACGAAACGGTGACGAATTACCTCGGCAATATCGTCAACTTGACGGTAGCAGCCGACCAGGTGGATGCGATTCGTAGACAAACCAGTGACCAGCTCTCGCGTGCTCGACTCTACGAACAGCTGAGAAAAGAACTGCTGGCCCAGCACTACCGCAAATTGGCTATTGACCCGGCGGAATGGGTCAACGCACTGCCGACTCCCGGGCAGGAACGCGGGTATTTCGATCGGGTTAATCGACAGATCAAAGTCGCAGTGGTTCCGTTCCCGGTGGCCGACTACATGGCACAAACCAAGGATCCGGAAGCGAAGGCAATCGAACAACATTTCAATGCCCATAAAGACCGCACCCAGGATCCGCTCGACGACGAACCAGGGTTCAAGGAACGCCGGAAAATTAGTTGGGCCTATGTAGCCGCGGATCTGGCACCCTTTATCGCCGACCAACTTCCCGCGGCGCAGGCGGCGATCACCGACCAGGAAATCGAAGAGCGCTACGAAAATGCCAAATCGGGCCAGCTGACCTCGTATGCCTGGCATCCGCCCTACAGCGCTCCTCGGGACAACGAAGCCGCTGGCGAGCAACCGCCAGAACCGTCCTCCAGCGAAACTTCGTCCACCAATACCTCGGCCGCCTCGACACCCGACGCGACAACACCTCCCGCCGACGAAACGCCACAGGACAGCCCGCCCCCGACCAAACCTGCTGAAACGCCTTCGTCAGAGGACGCAAAACCGGCTCCCGCTCCCCAGGAACCGGCCGACGGCGCCGCGGCCGGCAGCACTGCCACCCCAACGCGATTTGTTGCCATCGACACGGCTCAAGACACGCCACCGCAGGCCGAGCAAGACGCCGAACCGACCTCCCAAACAGCCACCCAAGACCCGGCGGAGTCGGACAGCGACCAACAGCCCCCCGCCGAACCAGCAGCGCCGGAGAACGCCACACCGACCACGCCCCCCCCACCGGCAACGGAAGGCGCCGCTGCGGTGCTAGAGACACCCGTTCCCCCGCTCGACGCGAAGCCCGAGGAACAACCGACAACCTCAACCGAACCTAAGCTGACACGGGTACTGGACGACGACTTACGGAAAGAAATACGAAACGAACTGGCCGAAACCAAGGCGCGCGAGCAAGCCCGTCAACTGCTGACGGAGAAGCTGGACGCCATCCTTCCCAAAATCCGCGCCTACCAACGCAATCGCAATCGCTGGCGTGTGCACATTGGGCGTTTGCTGAAGCAAGCTACCAATCAAGAGGAGACTGCAGACTCGCGCACCATCGAAGCTGAAAACGCCAAGTCCGATCGCAAGTTGAATGAAGAACTGCAGGTCGCCTGGGAAGCGTTAAACGAGGGACGTGATGCTACCATCCCTGTTAGCGATTTAAGCAAGGAAAATCTCGGTGCCCTCAAACGTTGGGCCAAAGTAGACGGTGACCCCGAGAGTCTCAGCAGACGTGATCTCAACCAGCCAGCACCACCTGACCCGGCCACCCTGGCCGCCGATGCGCACGAGTTTCTGCGGGGAGAAAAACTGGGCCTACTCAACGACCTGGAGTTTGCCGACAAGGACCTCAATGACCTAACCCGACGATTTGAAGATCTCATCGGGCCAATGCAACAGATGAATGCCCAAGTCCAACAGGCCCAACAAATCCTGAACCAGGCGATTGCTGAGAATGGCGAAGACAGCAGTGAAGCGTTATTCGCGCGGAATCAACTGCAACAGATGCAATTCCAGAGCCAAAATTTTCAGCAACAACTGTTCAGCCTCATGCAACAACCGTTCAGTCAATTTGCCTACGCACAGGCACTACTCCCGTTTGAAACCATCCGCTTGCAGAAGAACACACCTGGCGGCGAGCCGGTCGAATACCTGGTCTGGAAAACCGACGAACAAGCGGAACGGACTCCCGATTTGGACGAAGCCGGCGTGAAAGAAAAAGTCGTGGAAAGCCTGCGCCAGATCGCCGCACGCGACAAGGCCGAACAGGCAGCAAATGAGCTGAAACAGCAAATCACCGACAGTAACGATCGGTCGCTCGTCATCGACTACTTGATTCCCCAAGCCACGGCCACGGACCCCAGCCAGAATGTGACTCCCGCCGAAACGTATCCCAGCCTGACGACCCTCTGCGACAGAGCCGAAGTGACCACCAACTTCTTTTCCTGGCTGCAATCGACGCCCTCTTTGGGGATGCAAGGCAACGCCCCACCCGCACCCACGATCTCCACACTGATGGTCGTCAAGCCAGTGCCGCCAACGACTCCTGAAAACCCTGAACCTGAAAACCCTGAACCTGCCACGGACGCCAAGGGGGACTGTGTGGCACAACCGCCCGCCAGTGAACAACCAGAAAAGGCGGCCGCCGATACCGAAACGGCCGAGCAAGAAACGGCAACCACGGCAGAAGTGCCCTCCCCAACGACCAATGAAGCCTCCACGGCCGAGGCCGTCGCGGAGCCAGCCGTCGAGGCTCTCGCGCCCGCAATGCCGCGCACCTTGCCAGAAATCGGCAAAAAGTTCATGCAATCGGTGTTTTCGATGAACCCCGGTGAATTGGCCATTGCCTGGAATGAGCCCAAAACGGTTTGTTATTTGGTACAAATCACCGCCCAACAGCAACCCAATCGCGAACTTCACAAGCAGTTTGTTGAGAAAAGACTCAGTCTGCGGCAGCAAAGTGATGCACAGGTCGCTCAAATTCACCGACAGGAGGCTCTGCAAACGGTACAGGGCCTGTTTGAGGAATTTGAGCGACGACTGAACGTCGACTGGCCTGGTCGTCTCGACCGCGGCACCACACCCTACGGCCAGCGGTAAGAGGCCGGTGGCCGGCGGGCCCCCTCTGTGACGAGGCTCTCAGTTCGAGAATCTCGGCTGTTCCTTCGCTTAGCTGGGCTTGTAGTCTTGCCCTTTTATGCCAGAATGGCGGGTTCCATCTTCTGGATCTGAACCGTTGCCCGTTGCCAACCATAGGTAGTCTATCCATGGCGGAAGTCTTGAAAGTAAGTGTCCGTGAGAAACTCGGCTCGAGCAATTCGCGTCGGTTGCGACAGTCAGGGCAGGTGCCCGCGGTGTTGTATGGTCGCAAAGCAGAAAACATGCATCTCTCAATCCCAACCGATGATATCGTTCCGGTACTACGACGGGGCGTCAAGTTGGTCGACATGAAAGGCGCTGTCACTGACATGGCGCTAATCCAGGAAGTCCAATGGGACCCGTTTGGCTTGGAAGTACTGCACCTCGACCTGACACGGGTATCGGCAGACGAGAAAGTGCAAATCGCTACAACCATTGAATTGCGAGGAGAAGCGCCGGGCACGAAAGAGGGCGGACAGACATTGCAGCTGGTGCATAGCCTGCAGGTGGAGTGCAAAGTGACCGCGATTCCCGAGAAGCTGGAAGTCAATGTCAACAGCTTAGGACTCAACGAAATAATCCGAGCGGGTGATATCGAAATTCCAGACGACGTCGTGCTTCTGACTGACCCGGAAACCGTTGTCGTGCAGTGCATGGAAGTTACTGAGTCGGAAGACGAAGAACCCGCCGATATGCTGGCGATCGAACCAGAAGTCATTGGTCGTAAGGAAGACGAAGAAGGAGAATCCAGTTCTTGATCCTCGGCCGGACTGATTCGCTGCACCGCGTGTGTTGGACCACCACAGCGGCAACTCGGAAAATCCGGATGACCAGCCAGGAACATTTGCAATGAAGTTGATCGTGGGTCTCGGAAACCCGGGCCAACGCTATCGAAATACTCGACACAATGTAGGATTTCAAGTCGTGAGCCGATTGGCTCACAAGTACGGCACAAGCCCAGCCAAATCACGTTTTCACGGAGAAGTCGTCGAAGCACAAATTGAAAATCAACGCGTATTACTGCTCTGTCCGGATACATACATGAACAATAGTGGTCAGAGCGTGCTCGGCGCCAGAGACTTTTACAAACTGGATCATCAACAGTTATTAATCATCTGCGACGATTGCAATTTACCATTAGCCAAGTTGCGATTACGTAAACAAGGATCCGCCGGTGGTCAAAAGGGACTGCAGGATGTGATCCACCGGTTGGGCGACGAAACGTTTGCTCGCTTGCGGGTTGGGGTGGGGCCGCCACCCGAGGGGTGGCAACTGAGTAACTATGTTTTGAGTAAGTTCAGTAAGGCGGAGATGTCAGAGATGGAAAAGGCCATCGACCACGCGTCCCAAGCTGCGTCGACTTGGGCCGTCGAGGGCATCGACCGCGGCATGAATCAATTTAACTGAAGTGGAAAACTGCCCGCTAACAGCGGTAGTCAAACCGCTCTGATGAGAACAGAAGAAGGAGAGAGTATTTTGGCTGAAAATGTGTACGAGTGCATGTTTATATTGAATTCCAATCGCTATGCGCGTGACCCGAGCGGTGTTTCCGAGCAGGTCAACAAGCTCATCGAGGACGCGCAAGCCGAAATTCTGGCCAGCATCCTGTGGAATGAACAGAAACTGGCATATCCCATCGCTGGACACCGCAAAGGCACCTATTGGCTAACCTATTTCCGAATGGAAAGCCAACGATTGGGGGAATTCAACCGGGCCTGTCAACTGAATGACACGGTATTGCGCAGCCTGGCTTTGAAAGTCGACCCCCGGTTAGCGGATACTTTGGTGGGACACGCTACTGGCAAAAGGCTTCCGGCAGACGAGCCAGAAACCACGCCTGCCACCAAGACCAGGGACAAGGCGAATAGCGACGAGGCGGAAGCCACCCCCCCAGCCGCAGACGCAGTAGATCAAGATGCATAGAAGATCGCACCTGGTGGATCTCGAACTGTGCTGAACGATCCGCTAGTCAGGCGACCTGTCGTAAACGGCGCAATACGCCCGTGCGGTTGTTTGCAGGCAAACCGGCAAGATGGTAATCTGCCTTGGCAGGGAACAAACGTCCAGTAACTGATGTCGCATTTGCACGAGGGATTGTCATGGCGAGTTTTAATCGAGTCATTCTGGTCGGAAACCTAACCCGCGATATCGAATTGCGTTACACGCCAGGCGGGACGGCGGTTACCGAACTGGGCATGGCAGTGAATGATCGCCGCAAGAACCAGACCGGTGAGTGGGTTGAAGAAACCACGTTTGTCGATGTGACTTTGTGGGCCCGCACAGCGGAGGTCGCCAGCGAATATCTCGGGAAAGGTGATTCGCTGCTGGTGGAGGGACGTCTGAAACTGGACAGCTGGGAAACAGACGGCCAGAAACGGTCGAAACTCCGAGTCGTGGGCGAGCGGATGCAGATGCTTGGCGGCCGCAAGGGGGGTGGAGGACCGGGCACCTCGCGCCCGCCACAACAATCTCAGGCGGCGCAGTACAGTCAACCGGCCAGCCAGGAAGCGCCGGCCGGTCCTGGACCGATGGATGACGACATCCCATTCTGAAACAGCCGGGCAAACCCATGGCGGTGAATGACGCCTCGGGAACTGCGACCAACTGGCCCGCCTCAGCAGAATTCACTTTCCTTAACTTCCCGGTTGCTCCGTACTTCTGCAAAACCGACCGACCAGCTAAGATAGTTGCTGATGCTCGTATTCGGTTACGGGCAGCGATCTGATCGCAACAAGCTACTTGACCGTGAGATTCGATCGGCAGGACGAGACACCATGGCCACAACCAAGAAACTGCGCCGTTTTAAACGCCTCCCCACAGGACCCAACGGTGGCATCCAACTGATGTTGATCCAGTCGGTAGACCAGCTGGGAAATCAAGGAGACGTCGTTGAAGTTAAACGCGGCTACGCCATGAACTATCTGTTGCCGCAGGGCCTGGCCACCATCGCTACGGATCATCATGCACGCATGATCGAAAAACACCGTAGCCGATTGATGGAACTCCAGAAAGAAAAAATAGGCAAACTCAAAGATCTGGCGAAGGTCATTTCCGACCAGAGCATTACGATCCCAGCCAATGCGAATGAAGATGGCAACCTCTACGGGAGCGTGGGCGCCCCGGAAATCGTGGCCGCATTGAAACAGATCGACATTGACATCAATGCTGACCAGCTTCGCTTGGAAGGGCCCTTGCGTGAGTTGGGTCTGTACACCGTCAAGGTCCACATCTATCAGGAAATCGAGTCCGCGCTTAAGGTCTGGGTAGTACCCGAAGACGACGACACAGGAGCCGCTTCTTGACGCAGGTAGATCTTGTCGCTGGCTAGGTGAAAAGCTCGCGGCGAATAAGGAACCAGCTCAATAAGGCTCCTGTCCTCGATCCCCGTTGCGCCGCTGCACTCGTGGCTCAAACAATTACCGCTGTTGGCAAATATCAAACGCGATCGCCCCACCGATGCCTTGCCCCGTTCGGCTACGGGCACCTGCTCCAAATTCGGTAGCCAGTCATGGTGGACAGCTTGCCTCCGTGGGGGCAGTCGATATCATAACGACCTGTCTGCCTCTTCGTCGCTGCCTGAAACCTCATGCAGCGTTGGCTGTCACGGAGGATCTCGCCATGGCCACGGTTGCTCAACCTCCCCATAAAGTCTCCTCGGAAATACTGGACCGCCAGCCGCCCGCTGATGTGGAAGCGGAAGTCGGTGTCCTCGGCAGCATGATTCTCAAACCAGACTGCTGCGATGATTTGGCGCTGTTGTTGCGCGCTGAAGATTTCTACGATGAAACACACTCACGTCTGTTCGGACACCTGCTGGACATGCACGACAGTGGCAAGCGGATTGACAGCAAATTACTCGTCAATCGTTTGCAATCTGCTGGCGATCTGGAATTTGTAGGTGGTGTCAAGGCCTTGACCAAACTCGTGCATTCGGTCCCCAACGCCGCACACGCGGTGTATTACGCCAACATCGTCCGTGAAAAGGCGATGTCACGGTCCTTGATTAATGCCAGCACCGAGATTCTGCGGAGCGCCTATGAACCAACACAAGACTCACGTGAATTGCTGAATCAAGCCGAACAGAAGATCTTCTCCATACTCGACAGTCGCAGCTCGTCCTCCGTCTCCCCTATTCGTGACGTCATGCACAAGGCGATGGATCGTCTCGACGCACGCATGCAAGGCGACCAGACACAGGGCGGTGTTGACACCCATTTTACCGATCTCGACGAATTGACTGGCGGTCTGCACAATTCCGAGCTGATCATCCTGGCCGCCCGTCCGAGTATGGGAAAAACCGCCCTGGCGTTAAACATCGGAGAAAACGTTGCGTTACAAGGGCGTTTGCCAGTGCTGTTTGTCAGTTTGGAAATGTCGTCGAACGAGTTGGCCGACCGGCTCTTGTGTTCCATTGCCAAAGTCAATGGCCACCGGTTACGCAATGGGACAATCTCAAACGCGGACCAGCGCAGACTCGTGGAACATGCCGGTCAAATCAGCCAGGCACCGCTCTATATCGACGATTCTCCCAGCCGTACCGTGACAGAAATTGCGGCCGCAGCCCGCCGAATTCGCCGCCGCGAAGAGCGGCTCGGGCTCATCGTGATTGACTACCTGCAACTCCTGGAGCCAGATAATCCGAAAGATCCTCGGCAGGAACAGGTCGCCAAAATCGCCCGACGCCTCAAGGGACTGGCACGTGAACTTGAAGTGCCCGTACTTTGCCTCGCTCAGCTCAATCGACAGGCTGAAGATAGTCGCGATCACAAACCACGGCTCAGTCACCTGCGCGAATCTGGCGCTATCGAACAGGATGCTGATGTCGTCATGTTCGTGCACCGCGAAGAGTATTACCACCGCGGCGAGGAGCAGGCGCAATACGCAGGGCAAGCGGAACTCATCATCTCGAAACAACGCAATGGTCCCGTAGGCGATGTTCCACTGGTGTGGGAAAAACAATTCACCCGTTTTGCGGACAAAGCGCCAGAGCGTCTGGAAGCATTCGACGATTACAACGACCAGTTCGACGGCGAATTCTGACGATCGCACACTCTCGCCCCAGTCGGTACAATCTGACCGCAAACGACTGAATACCCGCGCATCGCTGCGAACCAGGCCCGCAATTCAGGGGTTCAGTGCGTGCTTTCTTGAATGCGGTAAGGTACCGAACCACAGCGTCAACGCCAAACGCGCGTTAGACATCGATGGACACTGGCAGGTAATAGCGCTGTGGCCGCAATCGCAGACGACCGTGTTAGCTCAACAACCGGTGTGTTGTAGAAACTCAAACTGCTGCCGATGGGGCATCCACCGATCTCACGGCGGGAATAGAACACCCAGTGCACCCGTGTCGTGTAGACCTGCCGGACCAAGCAACCCCTAGGCTATTCACCCTAGGCTTTGTTACTCTCCGGCGAACAGAACCAACATATCGCACCGTAGCGTTATCAGAGCTGGCGTAACGCCAGACCAACCAGCTGCTTCACAGCATATTGCGATTGCTCAGACGTAAGATGTATCGCATCCACATCACACGCTGAGTGAAAAACTCCGTAAGCGGGTGTTCCAGTTCGATCTTGGCTCGTTTCTTGAGATCCTCCTCAAATGACTTAATCACGCTATTCAGTTTGCTGTAATTGGCTAAACCAGTTATTGGGTGAAAACCGTATGTTTCAAACCGACGTTTGTTTAGATTCAGCGCGCTGTCTTTCAAGCTCATCCCGATCCCCCATTCCACCGCCCTTTTGCCCGGCGCGTTCTTACGTAGATACTTGCCTGCCTTGACACCGACGACGGGCGGCGGGGGTCTGCAAACCGCTGATGAGATGGTACACGTCCTTCGCGAGTTGCTTGGTATTCGTAAAGCGAAGAAGAATGTCACCATTGGGTTTTGTTTTCTTCGTGACAAAGAGCGTCGCCGAATGTCCGGCCACGCTCGCGGCGACTCCTCCCAGTTGTAGCGTGTCACTCGCGACCAGGCGCCGACTGGACAACTGCGTTACCCGTCTGCCCAACATCTTCCCAAACTTGCTGCAATACTTCGCGTGGCACGGCACCGCTCTCAACACTCTTAACCACTCCTTCGACGTATATGGCAAGCTCGTTGGCAAAGACTTCTAGGGCAACCGTCGGCACGCCCTCTGGCAGCAGTTTAGCCACTATAGTGTCACACCCCGCCTGCGTGACCTTGTGTCGTGCTGATTTTTCTGCAGCGGTGATCTGCTTGTTTACATACCGATCTGACCCGGTTTGCAGAGTTGCGTATCTGGACACCTCAAGTCGCCGTTCTTCTCTGCAGTACTTCATCGTGACTATTCTGTGCAACAGCGCTAACTGGCAACTCACACCTAAAACCTGAATTGCCTAACTTCTGTCTCGTAAAGCATCAACAACCGACACTCCCCCCCAGTGTGCCACCTGGAGTTATGCCACAGAATTCCGTTTCCATGACTCGCTGGAATGAGATCGGTTAATTTGCCGGTCGCAACAATTACTGGCCCCTGAAGTACGAAACTCTGGCCACGAAGATTGCCTGGAGCAATACGCTCGTTCCCAGCCGTCGTGGCAACCACGCACGCCTTCGTCAGCAAGGCACCTGGGACACATCTCACCGCAGTCGGCCGTCATTCACTCCGAGACTTCGGATTTAGGATCGGCCGGAACAACCTGCAGGCTGGGATGCTCTAGATGGTGCCCGGTTGCCTGCTGGTAGGCATGAGCAACCGCCAGCAGATCACTTTCACCATACATACGACCGGTAAACGTGAGCGAATAGGGCCGTCGTACATCATCACGAACGGCAAACCCATCGGGCAGCACGGCCGTGGGGTGCCCAGTGAGATTCGTAATCACCAGATCGTTTCCACCGACATAGAGATCTACCTGCTGAAATAGCTTGTTCATTTCCACCAGTAACATGGACCGCAACCTGTTGGCCCGTAAATATTCTACTGCCGAAATGTACCTCGCCGCCCGCCAGATCTTTGGCCACTGGTTGAGGCCTTCGGTAACACCCTGACGGGTCAATTCATCAAAGACGGTGGCGGCTTCGGCATCCAGAATCAGCGTCATTGCATTGGCAGGAAAACGCTGCGGTAATTCAATCGGCACCAATTGCACGCCAAGTTCCTTCAACACCGTCAATTCATCCCGTTCCTTGTCCGGCGTACGGTTCGGAATGTACCCCACGCGCAAGGTGCGAATGTCACGCGCGGGCGGCCATTGAAACGGACGGTCCACAACGGTCTCGTCCAGGCCATCACGTCCGTGAATGGCGTCAAACACAAGTGCACAATCTTCGATCGACCGGCAAATTGGCCCAATCTTGTCCATACTCCAGGAAAGCGGCATACAACCGTGGCGACTGACTCGACCAAAGGTCGGGCGCAAGCCACTGGTACCACAACGTCGACAGGGAGACACGATACTACCCAGCGTTTCACTGCCCAACGTGAAACCGACCAACCCGGCCGCAGTCGCGGCTGCCGAGCCCGCTGACGATCCACTCGACCCCTGCTTCACGTCCCAGGGATTACGAGTCATACCGCCGAACCAGCGGTCCCCCATCGCCAAAGCGCCCAAAGAGAGCTTCGCGACCAGAACCGCTCCAGCGTCTTCCAATCGCCGCGCGACGGTTGCTGTGTTCGCTCGTTTCTGTTCTCGAAATGGAGCCGCACCCCAAGTGGTAGGATATCCCGGATAGTCAATCAGATCCTTGGCGCCCCAGGGGATACCGTGCAGCGGACCTCGGTAACGTCCGGCCTCAATCTCACGATCGGCCTGGCGTGCCTGGCGCAACGCCACCTCCTCCGTAAAATTGACCACACAATGCAACTGCTGATTAAATTCGTGCAGACGCTCCAAGTACATCTTCGTCAATTCCATTGACGATACCTTACGGGTACGAATCAACGCGGCTAATTCGGTCACCGGCAAGAATGCCAGATCCTCCCGCTTATCCGGGAGCTGTCCCGCTGCTGACTCAAAAGCGCGCGCCTGGCGTTGGATCACCAACTCCTTACCGGGTGCTGCCGGATGAAACGCGACCGCCGGAGCAACCTCATAGGGCACATCAATCGCGTGCATCGCTTTAATACCGACCAACTGTCGTTGGACCGCACTGGCAGTCTCGCCCCGATCGTCTTCCGATAAGGTAATTCCAGCAACCCATTCGGCCTGTTGGATCATCTCGGGAGAAATAGCCTGGGCAGCCTCGACCTCTGCGGCCAAGGCCCTTTGAAACACAACAGAACCAATCCCTAATCCAGACAATTTCCGCAAAACGGTCCGGCGGTCATAACCCGGTGTACCCGCGGCAGACATCTGCATCTCTCCTCACTGCAACTGCACGGTGTTTGCCTGGCGTCTTCATCGCTGGCCAGACCAGACCGTCGTTGCCACGGACTAACCTGGCTGCAGCATGACACATGCCAGAGGCGATATGTCCGTCCGACATCCCCTAGAGTAACATAGTTGCCTGCACACAACAGCGTTGTGGCCACCTTGGCTTTCCCGCACCGAGTGATTTCCATTCCCATGGATCGAGACCAACTCGTACGCTATCTCGAAGAGCCCCAGGCTGCCAAAGATTGGCTTCGTTCCTGGGGAATTCAGGACTACCAGCGCGCCCATGGAACGCTTGTTTCATTGTCGGACCAGGGATTAACAATTGAACTTCTGGCAGTGATCGGAGCCCAGCTCACCGAACATCTTTCCGGCCATCCGCAGAGCGATGATGTGCTGGACCAGATCGCGAGGTTCATAGGCGCATCACGTAATCCTCTGGCGCTTGGCGCTCTGCTCGAGCGCGACCCAGCGGCGCTACCCACACTGATACAGGTACTTTCGGCCAGCCCAGCCGTGGCTGACCAAATGATTAGTGATCCGGAGAGTTTCGATCTTTTGAGGCTGACGGATGGACAAGCCGTCGATCGTTTGACTCTGTTCAACGAACTCACCAATGAATTGCTCGCGGTACACGATGACGATCTGTTGGCGTTTGCCAGGCTCGCGAGATTCCGCAATCGAGAAAGAGCCCGGATTGTGTACGGCAAGCTGGTGGGGAAGCTCTCGCTGCCCACCGTCACCCAGCAAAATGCCCACCTGGCAGACGCGCTCTGTGAAGCAGCGTTACGTTACAGTTGGCTCCAACTTGAACGGCAACGCGGGCGCCCGCTCCGCGCGTCTGGGGCGCCCGCGCGGTGTGCCTTAATCAGTTTCGGCAAACTCGGAGGCGAAGAACTCGGCTATCGCGACCCGGTGGAGATTCTTTTCCTCTGCGACGGTGATGGCAAATCAGACGGTACAAAGCCACTGGAAACCTCCGAGTGGTTTGAAAAGTTGGCGCGCAATTTCGTCTCTTTGATTGAAGGAAAATCGACCGAAGGACTTCCCCTGTTAGACCTGCACCTCCAGCGCACAGGACAAAACAACCGCCGCGCCCACTCTCTGGAGTCCTCGCTGCACCACTATGACATCGCTGGCAGAACCTGGGAACGCCAAGCCTACATCAAAGCTCGCGTGAGCGCGGGGGACCAAGGGCTGGGCAACGAGTTGCTGGAGGAACTGCAACCTTGGGTGTTCCGCCGCTACCTGAATCGAGCCGACATTACCGGGATCCGAGCACTCAAACGACGACTCGTGCAGAGCCTGCAACGTTCTATCGACGCGAATCTGGACTTGCAGACCAGCCCGGGTGGAAGCCAGGACTTGGAATCGGTAGTGCAATTCCTGCAACTTCTCAATGGAGGTACCTTCGCAACCCTACGCGTGCGCAATACGCTCCAGGCAATCGATCAACTAGAGAAAGCGGAATGCCTCACGCACGACGAGGCATCACGCCTACACGAAAACTACCACGTGCTCCGCGCCGTCGAGCACCATCTGCAAATCTTGTTCGACAGAGACTCTTGCATTTTGCCCGATCGTTCCGAGGAGCTGGATCGACTTGAGGCAGCCCTGCTTCAAACCCTGCCGTTGGCGCAGTTCGGAACAGCCGCCCTGAAGGAGCAACTGCTTCAATTACTGGCAGAGAATCGCACCACTTTACAGCACCTTCTCGACGAAGCGTTCGAGGAGGTGCAAGATTCCTCAACTGAATACGATCTGGTCTTGGACCCGAAGCCAGACGCCAGGGCAATTGCATCCATATTAAATCCCTATGGGTTCCACGACGCCCAGCGTGCGTGCGCTCGCCTTCTCGACCTTTCCACAGAACGCATCCCCTTTCTCTCAACCCGGCGGTGCCGCCATTTCCTGGCTGCGATCGCGAACCCATTACTGTCTGCGATCGCAGCTACACCAAATCCCGATCAGACTCTCGAAAACCTTTGTCATGTCAGTGATTCACTAGGGGGGAAAGGTGTGCTCTGGGAGTTGTTTAACTTCCATCCGCCGTCTCTGCGGCTCTACGTCAGGTTATGCGCTTCGAGTTGGTATTTGTCGCGGATTCTCACCAAACAGCCAGGCATGATTGACGAGCTACTCGACTCCCTTCTCGTCGACCGTCTACCATCAATGGAATCACTCGAACACACGTTGGCAGAGCTATGTCATGGCACCAGCGACATCGAACCGATGCTGCATAGCTTCAAGGATGGCTATCACCTGCGTGTCGGAGTCCGCGATTTGCTCCGCAAAGAAGCGGTCAAAGAGACCCATCGGGCACTCTCGGATATCGCCGAAGTGTGCCTCGGCCAAATTACGGAACGCCAGTATTACCGAGTTACTGAACGCCACGGCGAACCCACCGTAAACGGTGAAACCAACGCAGGGCAGGTCTGCGAGCTCGTGGTTCTGGCGATGGGAAAACTGGGAGGCCAAGAGCCCAATTTTCACAGCGACCTCGACCTCGTGTTCTTGTATGAAGCCGATGGCCAGAGTATGCACCGAGGCAGATCGCGTCGAGACAAAACCACCAACCAACGTTTCTTCAGCCTGTTAGGGCAGCGAATCATCAAAGCGGTTACCCAACGAGGGTCTTACGGACGTCTGTATGAGGTCAACACCCGACTACGTCCCACGGGTTCTCAAGGAGCGTTAGCCGTCTCGTTCGCTGACTTTTCTCAGTACTTTGATAGTGGCAAGGCAACCATTGCTGAACGGCAGGCCATCTGCAAAGCCAGACCGATTTACGGATCAACGCAAGCCAGGTCCGCAGCCGCGAATCTCGTTCGGCAAGCTATCCTGACGTCAACCTGGCAGCCGACGCATGCCGAGGAGATACGGCAACATCGGCTCCGCTTCGAAATGGATGCCAATCGATACAACCTCAAACGCAGTCCTGGCGGGACCATGGATATCGAGTTCGCCGTCCAGATGTTGCAACTGCGTTTTGCTCATGAATTTCAGCACGTCTTAACTCCCGGCACGCTGGATGCTCTGGTAATACTCCGTGAGGCCAACTTACTGAGTGCAGAAGACGCATCTTATTTCGATGAATCCTATCGATTCCTGCGGCGCGTCGAATCCGGGTTGCGTTTGATGGACGCCAGCGCGCGACACGATTTACCTGAGAAAGAATTCGATCTCTATTGCCTGGCAGATCTACTTGGTGTGGATAGCCCAGCCGAACTCAAACAGCAATTCCATTTCTATACTCATGAAAATCGGCACCGTTTCAATCGCCTGTTTGACGACGCGGCGGATTGATCAAGAACAAACGGGCACCATGTTCAGCCCCCCATCGGTTCACCAGAGAGCATCGACAAAACGTGAAGACTTATGACGTCATTGTGGTCGGCGCGGGTGGCAGTGGGCTCGCCGCTGGACTGGCAGCAGCCCAACATGGTGGCCAGGTACTGATCCTCGAAAAACGACCTCAGCCTGGTGGGACAACCGGTATTGCTGTCGGTTCTTTTACCGCGGCGGAAACCTCACAGCAAGCGGCGCGGGGGATTGCAGACCGTGTTGCCGACCATGCGATCGACGCGGGACAATTCGCCGACCCTCAAATCGAATGCCGCAATAATGACATTATGCGCGCGTTCTTTCTGCAAGAGGCACCGCGCACTTTTGACTGGCTTTGTGGCCTGGGTCTGAGCTTCGTAGGCCCCAATCCGGAACCCCCCAACCGAGTTCCCCGCATGCACAATGTTGTGCCAGGAGCCAAAGCCTATATCGCCGCACTACAACTTGCGTTTCAGGATCAAAGAGGAACGCTGCTTTGCGACACCACGGTCGAAGAACTGATCAAACAAGAAGGACGCGTCATTGGAGTGCGAGTCACCGCACAGGGACATAGCCGACAGTACCACGCCCGCCGGGGTGTCGTACTCGCAGGTGGAGACTATGCGAACGACCCTGGGATGATCGCTGAACACAAAGGCGAACAATATCGGAAAATTGACGGGATCAATCCGTTCGCGACGGGTGACGGACAGCGTTTGGCTCAGCAAGCGGGTGCGGAACTGGTCAACATGGACGTTACCTACGGTCCAGAGTTACGTTTCGTGACTTCCAGTTCAGCACCTTTCCAACAGTGGTTACCGACTCGCGGCTGGGCCTCGCAACTAATGGGCCAAATTGCCCGGAAGTTACCTAATTGGATAATGCGACGGCTGATCAAACGTCTTCTGGTGACTTGGCAACATCCAGAAAACGCCCTGTTTCAGCAGGGCGCCATCTTGCTCAATCAGCGCGGAGAACGATTCGTCGACGAAACCGTCTGGCCCGATCGAGAAATCGCGACAGCCAATCAACCGGACAAGATCGGTTACATCCTGCTCGATGGCGAGCGGGTACGCCAGTTTTCCAACTGGCCCCATTTCATTTCGACCGCTCCTGACATCGCCTACGCCTATGTCCACGATTATCATCGCTTGCGTCCAGACATCACGCGGCTGGCAAACTCATTGGAAGCGGTTCTGCAACCACGCAATCTCCCGCTTGACCGTGTGCGACAGACTCTCGAGAAATACAATCACTTCGCCAATGGCAACGCCAGAGATCCGTTCGGGCGAACCCAGCGCACGCCGCCCCTACGGGGGGGCCCCTGGTGTTTACTGGGTCCTGCCAAAGCGTACTTCACTACGACTGAAGGCGGAGCACTCGTTGATCAACGGATGCAAGTGCTTGACGAACGTGGTGTCCCCATTCCGGGATTATACGCGGCTGGCCAAAACGGCCTCTCCGGGATGGTGCTTTTTGGCCACGGGCTTCACATTGCCTGGGCGATGACAAGCGGACGACTAGCGGGTGAGGCCATCATGGACGCGCATGCGGCTGGCGAACATAAGTCGATCAGCATTCACAACTGACCGACCCATTCAACCCGTTTACAAGCTGCGCAAGTATGCCAGCAGGTCCAACAACTCCTCATCCCTGAGATCGCGCTTGAGCTGGTGACGATGTTTGCGAAAGACGTCTGCCAGGCTGGCTGCTCGATTGTCGTGAAAATAGGGCCCACGCTGCCCCACACCGCGCAACGTCGGGGGGTTAAAGCGATTATTCCCCAGCTTATCGACGAGCCCCACATCATACGTTCGGGGAGTCGTAAAGGTCGGTGGGCGGTGGCAACGTGCACAACCAAGCGCTCGAAATTGCTTGCTGCCCCGGTCAATTGCAGCCGGATCGGTGACACCACGCAAGCGATCAATTGACGGCGGCCCTGACAACGTCCGCACGTAGGCGGCCAGCGCCGCAACTTGCGCTTCATCCGGCTCATTATCTGATTGCAACGTATTGGTAATGCTCTTGCGAATCTGCGTCGCTAGATCCTTCGCTTCCGCATTCCAGGCAAATGGCTCAGTACCCGTGCGGCCCAACAATGAGAGGACACGTTTGGGCGCGCCAAACGATGCGTCACTAAAATTATCGTTCAACATGCCATTGGTGTGCCCGTCGGTGTGGCAACTATGGCAACTCATCCAGCCATCATGCGACAAACTCGCGTCATAAAAGAGCAGTTCCCCTCGATCAACGTCAGACAGTGCTGCGAAATCCGGCAAATCACCCAGTCGGATTTTTCCCTTTGTTTCGCGTTCATCGAGATCAATAATCGACACGGATTCTCCGAAGGTATTAACCACATAAGCAGTCGTACCTGCGTCATCGATTGTCACATCCGTAGGACGCCGACCAACACGAATTCGATAAAGGCTGAAATCCTTTTCCTGACCAACCGCAACTTCGCCGACACCACCCAATGCCACGACCACGGTTCCGTCCTTGGCAACGCTCAACCCAGCCGGATCTCCCGTTGCGCTGCCCGCTTCGCCGAGCGGATGCATATGTGCACCACCATATAAATCCGCCTGCGGATCGAGCACAGCATCCAACTTGAGCCAACGCAGATCATTCGACATCAACAACCCCCAGTGCACATCGTTACGCACCGTGTGCGCCAGTTCGTTGAGCATCTGATGGGCGATCAGCAACATACTTCCATCATGGTTGACACCTAACCCGCGTACGTTGTGTCCTGGAAACTCACGAATCCCCACCAACTCCAAATCTCGTGTATCGACTACGGCCAGTCGACCCCCAAACGCATCGGCAATGATCAGTTCGCTCCCGTCGCGCACAAGCAATTGACATCTCGGCGCGATAGGCAAATCAACTACGTGAGCTACTCTCGCCTGCTGCGCATTCTCGAGCGGTAAATCGATCACCGAGAGGCGACGCGACCAGATCGATGTCACATAACAGCGACTCTGATCGGGACTGACCACCACACACACCGGGTAAGGGCTGACTGGCAATCTCTGCCGGACGGTCACCGTCTGTCCAGTAGCTTGGAGCAATAACAACTCACCCGCCTCTTCGTCGGTCACCAAAAACCACGGGCGGCCATCGACGCGCACCAGATCGCTCAACCTTTTCCCCAACACAATTTCCTCAACCACGCGGGCACTATTGAGATCAATGACGGACAAGCTACCACTACGCGAATTCGCGACATACAACGATTTCCCATCTCCCGATAGCTCGAGCGCAATAGGCCGACGCAGTACGGGCGGATCTGCTGCAACTCCTTCGGCAACAGAAAGTGTGAGCAGACAGACAAGGGTTGCGTACAGCCGACTCATGGACTGCGCGGGGAATGCGGAAACGACCATAAAATCGCCTTCTTGCAGTTAATCGAACAGGAGACGAACAGCGCGCCGCCGATCTTCGGTGCCGCCCCAGGTGACGCAGCCGACAATTCGCGGCGCACCACTCGACCCATGGTATTGTAATCGCTGCGCCAAACTGACGGCAAACCAGATTTCAGCACACACCCTTTGTTGCCCAGCACCAATTCAGCTGTCGCTATCGCACTTGCAGCATCCGCTCAAGCGAAACACGGGCCCAACGGGCCGTCTCATCATCGACGAGAATTTTGTTGACCGGATGGCCAGCCAGCAAATTCTCCAAACTCCAACAGAGGTGCGCCAAATCGATGCGATGCATCGTGGCACACATGCATACGACTGGGGAAAGAAAATGGATTTCCTGGTCCGGATGTTCGCTCTTAAGACGATTCACCAGGTGCAGTTCGGTCCCAATCGCCCACTTGGTTCCCGCCTCGGCAGCCCGGACTGTTTCAATAATCTTCCCCGTCGAGCCGGAAATATCCGCCAGATCATTCACTTCTTGCATACATTCAGGATGCACCAGAATCTGGATCCCTGGGAACTGTTCCCGAAATTGGTGAACGTGCTCAGCGCGGAACATCTGATGGACACTGCAATGCCCTTCCCACAAGATCACACGACTTTGTTGAATTGCATCGACTGTGTTGCCCCCCAATTCTTCGTCATGTGGATTCCAGACTGGCATTTCGTCATTGGTGATTCCCATCTGCAGTGACGTATTTCGACCGAGGTGCTGATCGGGAAAAAACAGGACTCGAGGCTTTCGCTCAAAGGCCCACTGCAAAGCCGATCGCGCGTTACTGGAGGTGCAAACCAGACCACCATTTCGGCCACAAAAAGCTTTCAGACTCGCTGCCGAATTGACGTAAGTCACGGGCGTGATTTCGTTCACGTCGACCACTTCCGCAAGATCTTCCCAAGCGGCTTCGACCTGATCGATTGCTGCCATGTCGGCCATCGAACAGCCAGCTGACATGTCGGGCAATATTACATCCACACGCGCACCATCGCGAGCCGCCAGTTGCTCCGGACCATTCGCCAAAATGTCAGCGGTTTCAGCCATGAAGTGCACGCCGCAAAAAACAATCCAACGACATTCATCATTGGCGGCCGCGCTTTGACTGAGCTGGTAACTGTCACCACGTAAATCACTGTGGGCAATGACAGCATCTTGCTGATAGTGATGTCCCAGAATCAACAAACGTGATCCGAGTTGTTTTCGAACCTCATCGACGCGCGCGGCCAACTCTTCATTAGCCAGCGATCGATAAGGAGCAAAGTCGAGAATCCCGTCAGGGAGTACCGCTGCGGACATGCACAATCTCCGAGACTCCACTACGTGGCACCACGGTGTGGACAAGGTGTGGACAAGGAACAGTTCACTTTATTATAGGTCCCGACTTATTATAGGTCCCGACAGAGTCCAGCCAAAGCCGGTCGTTTGCCAGCAGCAGCGCCGTATCTGGCCGACCCAGGACCTTGGATGTCACCCGCAGAACAAAGGCTCCTGGCAGGTTTGGGTACAAACGCCAATCGCGTCCCAGGCACCGTGTCAAGAACTCCACGGCTCGACCATCCTCACCACGACAGAGAGAACGTAGAAAACGGCACCAAGCGTCGTACCGACTCCGAGCATCCGTCCAAATCCAGTCAAGATGCGGCCACGGGAGTCCATCGCACCTGCGGTGATCGCGCGCAAGTCGTGAGCACCTAGGATCCAAGCCGCGGGGCCGAAGACAAAACCCACAATGACAGAAAAAACACCCAACAAGACACCCCAGTCGGCTCTACTGAATAGCTCGCAAATCACAATGCCGATAGCGCTCAGCGCCCCACATGCCCCCAACAGCAGAATGGTAGGACCCCGAGACCGCATCGAGATCACGTGATCTCGAGGTTGATAGGGTCTAAACTCATCCGCCCCTGTGCCATAAGGATTGGATTCGATTTGATTACTCATCTCTGGATCGGCAAAGGGATTGTTGCCCGCCGCATCGACAAAAGGGTCTTCCATCCTGGAGAGTGGATGTTCGGGAAATTCAAACGATCTTGCCATGACCCGCCTCCCTTTAGAGCGGTAGCAATGCAATCGCGTTGCTACCGCCGGACAGTTTGAGACAGCACACGACACCTTGACCAGGTGATGTACGTTCACTTGGCAGCACCACGGAAACTCGCCTCAGGATGCGACAAATGCCAACCAGTAAAACGTCCATCCTGTAAGGGTCGTCCCTAGCATTTGCAATGCACCAATCCAAGCCCAAAGTCGATGCTGACGGCTATGGGCACCAGGCGCTGCAGGTGAAGGAAAATGCCGCAACGCTTGGATAATAACAACCGTCCACAACACCACCGTGGGCACCGCGAAACAAAGATGTACAAGCAAACTGATCCCGGCGGGGCTACTCCACTGGTGAACCTGATCAAAAAAAGGCGACAGCGCGGCCCGCTCTTCCCACGTGGAAAAAAACTGCACGTCTATTTCAAAGGCAGCGATCGCGAGCAATAACATCATTCCCAGCCCTAACTGGAGTTGCTTGTGGAACTGGAATTTTCGCTTGCGCCGGACCTGCAGAATACTGAATGACATCACACCCAACACGAGTGCCATGGCAACCACAACCACATCCATCATGAAGGAGCCTCGAAAACCCAAGAACCCATCCGGCCCTGGATAATTAACAACCTCCGTCACTTGTTGGTTGATCACGAGTGCAACGCTCCTCGAAATCACCTCCATACTTCACTCCCCTGCGCCATTATCCACCAACGTCCTGCCCTGATTCCGATCTTGCTCTCGCGCCAGATCCTCCAACATTCGGCGAGGAATTCCAATTCCTATCACCTGTAATTCTCCGACATAAGACCGGGCTTGGGGCAACACCAAACCCGCCTTCGCAGCAACAAAGGTGCAGGTGTAATCCGCAACAAAGGTGATGCGTCCAGGTTCTCCCGTGTCACAGTCCAATCCGGTTGGAGCATCGATGGCTAACTTCCTACTCGGTGCTCGATTCATCAGCATTACAGCCAAGTCCAATGGTGCTCTTAACTCGCCGCGAGCACCAGTCCCCAGAAGAGCGTCGATGATCCAATCCGCCTCTGAGAGCCATGAAACGACTGTCGCCTGACTCATCCGGTCCGCCCGTTCAATGGTGATACCTGACCGCTCAATGATGCGGTAGTTCACCAAAGCATCTCCCTCCAATACGTCGGGTGGACACCACAGCAAAACACGGACCGTCGCGCCGTGCAAGTCCAAATGACGGGCAATCACAAAACCATCACCCGCATTGTTTCCTTTTCCACAACAAATCACGACAGGCCCGCGGATACCCAAATGACGCAACCACTGGGAACACCCACTCCCGGCGTTTTCCATGAGGACCAAGCCCGAGATGCCATAATGCGCGACGGCGCGCGCATCAACAGCGCGGGCTTGCGCGCAGTTCAACACAAAAGATGGGACACCGGACGACATGGCATCAAAAGCGTTCCGCAACACTCCCAGTCAGGTAATGGAGTCCCTCTACGAGCAATTGAACTTCACCAGACATCTGCCGCAGCAACCGCGCGGGCGGCCGCAACTTCTGTCCCGCTGGGGCGGCACTCGAGACCTACGTATCCACGATACCCCAGCTCCGACGCCGCCCGCAGCACACGGTTGTAATGAATCTCTCCCGTCCCGGGTTCATGGCGACCGGGGTGGTCCGCTAATTGCAGGTAACCAACCTGCTTGAATCCATCGCGTAACCGACCACACAAATCCCCTTCTTCGATCTGCATATGGTAGAGATCCCAGTTAATCTTGACATACGGTGAGTCGACTTGCTGACAAATCCGTACGGCGTCCGGGCTGCCGTACAAACAGTGCCCCGGGTGGTCCACGCGCCCGTTCATCGGCTCAAGGATGAGCATTACCTTATTTTTCTCAGCAATTGGCGCCGCCTGCCGCAATGCCTTGACGACCTGTGCCAGCATCTGCTGTTGCGTCATCCCCTTCTGTACATTCCCCGCTACCACAGTCATTTTGTCGCAACGCAGCTGATGCGCCACTTGACAGGCTTCTTCGATCGTCGCCAAGAATCGTGATTCGTTCTCGGGATGATTCATGCCAGGCGCGAATCCCCAGGCCGTGAATTGTGCGATTTCTACTTTCAAATCGCTTGTCAGTCGCGCAATCGCCGGCAGATCTTTCCCTTGGTATGGCCAGAACTCGACCGCCGGAAAACCGAGTGCGGCGGCCCGTCGAATTCGTTCCAGAAATGGCAATTGGGTCCACCACATTTCGACATTCACCGCAAATTTGGTATGCGGCGTCTTGCCGATCGTATTCTCCGGTTGTTCTTTCGCTGGTTGCTCTGCGGACTTCTCCGAACCTGCGATGAAGCCGGTAGCGATTCCGCCACTGCCAGCCAGCGCTGCACTCGATTCGATAAAAGAACGCCGATTTATGTTGGGCATGTCGCAACCTCAGGGTTTGGCGGACGGGACACCAGCGGGGACCTTTTTCAGCGTTTTCAAGTACTCCACCAGATCGACCAGATCTTCCGCCGACAGGTTCTTTTGCAAATCCTCCGGCATCAACGACGTTGGCTGCTTGATGACTTCTTCCAGATTCTCTTTTGCAAAGGTGCGTTCTACTGCTTCAGCCGTCTTGATCGTAATCCGTGTTCCCGATTCGCTGACCTTGACTCCCGTCAACACCGTACCCTCGGCGGTAACTACGATGTACGACTCATAATTGTGGCTTATCCCGGCGCTGGGATCGAGAATCGATACATACAAGGCTTGGGAAGAAAGTTTGCTCCCGATTTCTGACAGATCCGGACCGACTTCTTTCCCTGTCCCTCGGACCTTATGGCACTTGGCACAGGTACCACGCATCTGAAAGATCTCTGCGCCACGTCGCTTGTCACCGCGACGCTGTACCAGCTCCGACACGGGCGGTAACGGCTTGCCCTTGGCCGCAGGCAACTTCAAATAACGGGCCACTTCATCCCGCACCTCAGCGGCCGGGGATGCGAAGAGCACGTCCGCCACTGTGAAGTGCAAATCTCGGGCCAGCTTCTTGCTGCGTACCAGCCCCAGCAAAAACCGCTGTCCCCTAAGATTGCGACCTACGGCTCGGGCTGCCGCACTGCGGACGGCCAACGATTGCTTGTCATCCGTCACCAGCGGCTGAAGTAGCTCCAACACCACAACACCGCCAGCCAACCCCAGACTGGAGATTAATCCGGGAGCCTGAGCAGGGTGTTGCTGGAGTGCCTGGCGAATTGCTCCCTGTTGCTCGAATTTCAACAACAACCGCACCGCGCTGACCGTCGCACTGGGCGTTTTCGCGGCGCTCGCCAATTGTAAGAGTTGCGGACTTTCATCGCGCAATTCGAATCGTTCGACAAGCTCAAAATACTTGGGACGCCCCTCGATACGGCGCAGATGTCGCTGGACGGCCGCTTTCCACTTCGGATTGCTGTTGAGCTTGATGCCCTTCAATCGCAACAGGGTTTCGACGACGCGTCGGTCCTTCGCCACTTGCGCCGCGTCCACCGCCCGGTCCTGTGGAGCCGATGCGACAATCACCGCACACACAAGCCATCCCGCCATGGCAACATTCCCTTTCTCGAATTACCAACGACGACCTCGCCATCGTTCTCCCATACACTATACAACTTAATCGTGAGAACCCGTGTAGAAAACCGCCATCGTTGACAGCAGGCGGGCCGAGAATGGCAATGGGCTGGGACAGAGAATCGCCAATCGCATCAGACGTCGTCCGCCAGTCTCATTCGAATCACATCACACAACGATAACATCTGGTTGATGTCGAGTTCCTCCGAGCGCGATTTCGCGTCGAGATTCTGGGCTGCCAGTATTTCATCGACCCCAGGTTTGTCGAGCCTATGCTTGTAAGCGCTCACCAGGACACTGCGCAGAAACTTGCGTCGGTGCTGGAACATGGACCGCGCGAATTCGTGAAAGAAATCAAGGTCCTCAATACGGTCACGGAGGTCCGCACGAGGTACGATACGAATGATGGCAGACTCGACTTTGGGCCGTGGCCAAAACACACCTGGCCGCATAATGCGAACGATCTCTGTGTCGCATTGTACTTGCATCCAGACGCTCAGCGCGCTGTAATCCTTACAGCGGGGTCGCGCCGTTATCCGTTCCGCCAATTCGCGTTGAATCGTCACCGTCATCGATTCCGGAACAACTGGCGACAACAGCATGTTGGAGACGATGGGCGTCGCAATATTGTAAGGCAGATTGGCCGCCAGCTTGAAGCCCGGAATGATCGCCCTGGCCGGCGTGTTTTCAGATAATCGGTCACCAAGTGCTTCGGTTACCGTTTCAATCACCAGCGGGTGCATGGTGTTCTTGTTCTTCAGCGCGTCCTGACAAAGCATGCGGACGTTGTTGTACTGAAGCAGCTCCTCGGAGGCTAATCCGTAGAGATTACGATCGACTTCCACGGTAACTACCGTCTCCGCATCCGCCGCAAGCATGGCAGTCAATGAACCCATTCCGGTCCCCACTTCAAGGACAACATCTTGCGCAGAGACTTCGGCGGACCGAGCCAACAGCTGCACAAGATTGAGGTCAATCAGAAAGTTTTGACCACGGCGTGCATCGGGACGTAAGCCCACTTCACGAAAACGTCGATTCAGGAACGAGATGGTCTGTCGGGCTGCCTGCATCGATTGACGTTCTTTCACTAGGGAAGCGTTTATGGACGGTGTTCCAATTGCTGCTGCACATATTTTGCCAATACATCGGTTTCCAGATTAACTGGGTCACCGAGTTGCAGCTGGCCGAGTGTTGTCACCTGCAGAGTATGTGGAATCAACGCCACACTAAACCGGCTTTCGTCAACATCGACCAACGTGAGACTGACACCGTCAACAGCAACGGATCCCTTGCTGGCCATCTGGCAGGCAAGTCGTTGCGGCATCTGAAACCAGCATGTCGACCAGTCTCCGTCGTCAATTCGTTCCTCGAGAGTCCCCACGGCATCCACGTGGCCCGTCACGAAATGCCCGCTCAATCGATCGGACAGCCGCATTGAACGTTCTATGTTGACCCGCCCAGCTAGGCGCAGGTCACCGAGATTCGTCCGCGTTCGTGTCTCCTCGCCCGCTTCGAAAACCAGCCAATCCGGCCCCGACTCGATCGCTGTCAGACAGCACCCATTGATCGCCACACTTTCACCGATCGCCACTTCTTCCGCCAGTTTGCCCACTTCGAGCGTCAAACGCACACCCGGAGGTTGCTCTTCTACCTGGCGAACCAACCCCAATTTTTCGACGATCCCACTGAACATTTGATCTCTGTCACCTCCTGGCCTTCTCGACCGGGAAGTCCCGGTTGTGCTGTACTGGCTTTTGCAATGTAGAGGGCGGCTGCCAACGCAGCAAGCGTGCCAATCGCGTGCCCTCCCGAGTCGAGCCCGCAGGCCAACGCGCAGACCCAACACTCCGCCACCAAGCCAGAGCTGCACTCCAGGCACCAACTGGCGGCATACCCTAGCCAATCAGCGCGGCATGCGGCACAATCAACAGCACTCCCGATGTTGGGAGAAGACCGGATTTCGCTATGAGAGACGCCCCGTTTCGCAAGGTAACCTGATGAGCTTGATTACATCGATTCACGGACGCCAGATCCTGGATAGCCGCGGCAATCCCACCGTGGAAGTCGAAGCCACGCTGGCAGATGGATCTTGGGGCCGCGCAGCAGTGCCCAGCGGTGCCAGTACTGGAGCCCACGAAGCGTGGGAGCTGCGCGACGGTGATCCGGCAGTTTTTCTCGGAAAAGGGGTATTGCTGGCAGTCGAAAACATTAACGCCAAGATCGCTGCCGAACTCAATGGTGCCGATGCACTCGATCAGCTCACCATCGATCGACGCCTGCTAGAACTCGACGCGAGTGAAAACAAGAAAAACCTGGGAGCCAATGCCATCCTGGGTGTCTCGCTGGCCGTCGCGAAAGCGGCAGCCCAATACACGCAGCAACCGCTGTACCGCTATCTCGGAGGCGCTGCGGCGCGGCTGCTACCCGCACCGATGATGAACATCGTCAATGGTGGTGAACACGCCGATAACTCGGTGGACGTTCAAGAATTCATGGTAATGCCACTCGGCTTCGACTCGTTTCACGAGGCGCTCCGTTGTGGCACCGAGATTTTCCATCACCTCAAGAATGTCTTGAAAGACAAGCAACTCAACACTGCGGTTGGTGATGAGGGTGGGTTTGCACCCAACCTGGGGAGCAATGTGGAAGCACTCGACCTGATCATGGAAGCCATCGAAAAGGCTGGTTATCAGGCTGGTAGCCAAGTGCGGATCGCACTCGATGTGGCGGCCACTGAATTCTACGATGCCGAAAAGGGGATCTACCAGATCGACGGCAAACAGCTCGACTCGTCGGGAATGGTTGATTTCCTGGCGGACTGGGTCGATCGGTATCCTATTTGTTCGATCGAAGACGGCTGCAGTGAAGACGACTGGGACGGCTGGAAACAACTCACGCAGCGTGTCGGCGCCAAAGTTCAGTTGGTCGGCGATGATCTGTTCGTCACCAACACGCGACGGCTGCAACGCGGCATCAATGAGTCGATCGCGAATAGTATTCTGATCAAAGTGAACCAGATTGGCTCGCTGACCGAAACCATCGAGGCCATTGAACTCGCCCACCGCAATGGCTACAGCAGTATCGCCAGTCACCGTAGCGGCGAAACCGAGGACGCCACGATCGCCGATCTGGCCGTGGCATTATCAACTGGACAAATCAAGACGGGCTCTGCTTCCCGTAGTGATCGCATGGCCAAGTACAACCAGCTGTTGCGTATTGAGGAAGAACTCGGTGAAGCCGCGGTTTACGGCGGCCCCCTGTTCCCCTACCCCTGAGACACAGCCATCGCGGGCAACCTCGCCGCTATTGCTGCGTTGCAGCAATGTCCGGGGGCCAACGATCCGCCCATGGTTGGATCTGCTCCAGAGCCCGGGCGGCACACAGTACGCCCAGATCATCAAAACGGGCCCCCACAATCTGTAACCCCACGGGTAGTCCGGACTGAGTAAAGCCACAAGGCACACTCACCGCGGGGTGGCCCGTCAAATTGAACGGATAGGTGAACGGTGTCCATCCCAGCGGACGACTTGCCTGTCCGATTGGATCCGCGTCATCTTGGCCCAGGGGAAACGGCGGCACTGCCAATGTCGGCGTGACCAACAAACGCAATTCCCGGAAACAAGGATGTACCTGGTGCCAGAATCCGTTGCGTTGAAACTGCGCGTCGACCAGCTGCTCCGCGCGCAACTTACTCCCCGCCATTACGATCGTGCGCAAGCCGGGATCGAGCAAATCACCTTCAGACTCGAGTCGACGTGCCAAGAGCCCTCCGATTCCTCCATAGAAAAACACGTTCCAGCAATCGTACGGGTCTCGCCAGTCCAATTCGACATCTGCAACACGAGCTCCCGCCGCCGACAACGACTGACAAGCGGCTGAACAGATTCGCCTTACTTCGGGATCGACGTCGGCAAATCCCAAATCCGCGCTGAATCCGACGCGCCAACCGTCGATTCCCTGTTCAATTAAACGCGGGTAGTTCGACACCGCGCCTCCCAACGAGGAGGGATCACGCTCATCCGCACCCGCCATTACCTCCAAGACCAGCGCGGCATCAGCAACCGTCCTGGTCAAGGGTCCGGTATGACGCAGTGAATCAACCGCGGTCGCCGGATAATTCGGAATCCTGCCGAAAGAAGCTTTCAAACCAACCAAACCGCAAAAGGAGGCCGGGATACGAATCGATCCACCACCATCCGTCCCGATACCCACGGGCCCCATGCCGGTTGCCACCGCGACCGCCGCACCGCCACTGGAACCACCAGAAGTCAGTGCAGGATTCCAGGGATTCCGTGTGGCTCCAAATAATCGGTTGTCGGTCACACCCTTAAAGCCAAATTCAGGCGTATTGGTGCGACCCACAAAAATCGCCCCCGCCTTACGCAAGCGGTCGATGGCGGGGGCGTCTTCGCGGGTCACATGATCCGCGAACAAGCGAGACCCGAACGTGGTACGCGAGTCACGGACATACAGGATGTCCTTGATCGAGATCGGGACTCCACACAATGGTCCAAGTGCATCTCCGCGTTGAACCGCTTCGTCAAGTCGGTCCGCCGCGGCCATGGCGGTTTCTGATTCGATCGTGCAATAGGCATTGAGCTGTGGATTCACCGCCTGGATCCGGTCCAAGACAGCCCGTGTTATTTCCGATGGCAAGACGTGTTTTTCACGAATTAATGCCACCAGCTCGGTTGCCGAGAGCGCACAAAGTTCGGACGCATTCACAAGAACCTCGTGGTGAAAGAGAACGGAAGTCGCTACTCTCCATCGATTTATCGCCAAGCGGGAGGGGTAGATGTGCCGCTTGGTCCGCCAATTCTACCCCCTGGAACGCCGACTCGTTATAATTGCCGCCATCTTCTCCAGGCAACCAACCTTCTCGACTGCAGGAAACTCATGAAATTTCACGACCTTCGAAATAGGTGTGGTCTGTTGTGCGGCGCTCTGGTAGTGGCCGGCACCCTTTCCTGCTCCACATCGGACACCGCGCCTGCCCCTCAGCTCCAGCTCGTCTCCACCTCCGCGCCTGTCGCCAAACTCACCGGAAGCTGGCCGCAGTGGCGGGGCCCCGCGCGGGACGGGGTGTCCACCGAAACCGGGCTGGCTGATGCCTGGGAAGAGGCGGGGCCACCGCTAGTCTGGCAAACCGAAGGCCTCGGCGGCGGCTACTCAAGCGTGGCCATCCTGCAGAACAAGATCATCACGCTCGGTAAAACCTCCGACGGACCGCAAATCCAGGCGTTAGACATCGATGGCGGAAAACCCCTCTGGTCAACACCATTGGGGGGCAATAGTTCTCCTAATTCAACACCCACCGTCGACGGCAAACTGGTCTTTGCCCTGGGCTACGACGGTGATCTGGCCTGCGTCGAGACGGAGTCGGGCAAGCTCGTATGGACAAAGAACTTCCTCAAAGATTTTGCTGGCCGAGTTCCCACCTGGGGCTATTCCGAATCACCTCTGGTCGATGGAGAGCTGTTGATTGTTACTCCCGGTTCTGACGAAGCCCTGCTGGTCGCTTTGAATAAGCAGACTGGCAAAGTCGTCTGGCAGACAAAACGGCCCGAGAATGTTGCTGCGGGAGGCCACGGAGGCGCTGGTTATGCGTCGATTGTGATCAGCCATGGCGGAGGCACCAAGCAATACGTACAGCTGGTAGGCGGTGGCCTCGTTGGTATTCGCGCCAGTGACGGAAAACTGCTCTGGAGCTACACACGAGTCGCCAATGGTACGGCCAACATCCCCACGCCAATTGTCCGAGACGACCTGATTTTCTGTTCTTCGGGCTATGGAACAGGCTCCGCCCTGCTGCGCCTCTCCGCCTCCGGCGATGGCATCCAAGTCCAGGAAGAGTATTTTCTGGCCGGCAACAAGATGCAAAACCACCATGGGGGCATGATCTTATTGGACGGGTTTATCTACTGCGGCCACGGCCACAATCGCGGACTACCGATCTGCATCGACATGGTGACCGGCAAAGCGACCTGGGGCCCGGAACGGGGCGTCGGTGGTGGTTCGGCGGCAGTGGTCTACGCGGATGGCCATCTGTACTACCGCTATGAGAACGGCGTCCTGGCGCTCGTCGAAGCGAATCCCAAGGCCTACCGTCTGAAGGGCAAGTTCAAGATGGCATCCACCCGTGGCAAGAGCTGGCCTCATCCGGTGATCGCGGGGGGGCGACTCTACCTGCGAGACCAGGATGCTTTGCTCTGCTATGACATTCGCCGCAAGACCAAGCTCTAAACGCGACGGCAGGCGGCGCACAACAGGATCCCGCGAGGCCGATCATAGCGGTCAGTAAGACCCTGCGGCCGCGCCGCGACGGTCCCTCGTCCCCCTCGGTTGCGGCGCCAGGGGGTGTACGTCAGAATACCGCTGTGCGCAACGGTTCGCGCAAAAACACGTAACTCGCCAGGCGCGACAACCGAGTTTCCAGAGCCGCCGACGCGGCCTGAACTCAACCGCTCGATGTCCTATTGTTGGTATTCCCTCGTCGCGTTTGCAAGGAGCAAGAAATGGCTCGACCGGTCACACTGTTTACTGGCCAATGGGCAGACCTGCCAATTGAAGAGATGGCGCGCAAGACGGCCGAGTTCGGTTACGACGGCATCGAACTGGCCTGCTGGGGCGATCACTTCGAAGTCGGTAAAGCGCTCGCTGAAGACGATTATTGCAGTCGCAAACGGGAACTATTGGAAAACCACGACCTACAGTGCCTGGCGATCAGTGCACATCTCGTCGGCCAGGCGGTTCTGGATCCGGTCGATGAACGGCACAAGAATATTCTCTTCTCGGCGCCGCACGTGTGGGGCGATGGCGACCCCGCTGGTGTGAACCAGCGCGCCGCTGAGGAACTCAAAGACACCGCCCGCGCCGCCCAGAAATTCGGCGTCGACGTGGTCAACGGGTTCACCGGATCCAGCATCTGGCACCTGAACTACTCCTTCCCCCCCGTGCCTGACGAGATGATCACCGCCGGTTTCGATCTGCTCGCGGAGCGATTCAATCCTATCCTGGATGTGTTCGGTGAATGTGGCGTCAAGTTCGCCCTGGAAGTACACCCCACCGAAATCGCGTTTGACATTTACTCCGCCGAGCGGGCACTGGAAGCACTCGATCATCGCGAGGAGTTTGGCTTCAATTTCGACCCCAGCCACTTGCACTGGCAGGGGGTCGACCCGGTCGATTTCATCCGGGCATTTCCCGACCGGATCTACCACGTCCACGTCAAAGACGCGATCGTCACGCTGAACGGAAAAACGGGAATCCTCGCCAGCCATCTGAATTTTGGCGACGCGCGTCGCGGCTGGGATTTCCGCAGCCCCGGCCGTGGTGGTGTCAACTTTGAGGAGATCATGCGGGCCTTGAACGAAATCGACTACCAGGGACCGCTGTCGATTGAATGGGAAGACTCGGGCATGGACCGGGACTTCGGTGCCCGGGAAGCCTGCGAGTTCACGCGCAAAGTCGATTTCCCCGCGCCTCCCAAAGATGCGGGTGCCTTCGACTCCGCGTTTGAAAACTGATCCCGCGGAAGATGCCCAGGCCTCCAGCTGTGCCGCAGGTGGAATACCCAACCGGTTACGCAGCGGAGACACCACTGGTGCCTCCGCTGGTCTCAACGCGCAACTTTCAGTTCGCTGCCACGAGTTACCGGGTAATGTTCGCGCTGGCGCCCAATGCCTTTTCCCCTTCCCGCTGCTACACTAGTACCTAGTTGTACTTTTCGAGAGGAGCCGGTCGGTGACGTCCCGTCATACCCCGCTTGGCCTGGTTGGAGTCCTGTCAGCCATCCTGGTCAGTGTCACCGCAGCGGCAGCACCCGATAGCCGTCTTCAGCTCGACCAACCGTTTCGGCAAAAGCTGCGG
>PAQH01000163.1 GCA_002709225.1 Planctomycetaceae bacterium | reverse complement strand
GCAAGCGTTGCTTTCCTTCAGCCAGGTAGAGCTCGGTAACCAGCTCCGAAACACGTTGCAGGGCGATCGCTTCTCGATTGTCGTAGTAATTCTTGATTACTTTTTGCTGATATTTTGAGCGTTTGGGCATGGTTCTCTACCTGCGAGGACTCTCCTCGGTTGTTACGTTCGCCGTATCATACAGAATGTGCTCCTCGTTGCGAGGTATCACCCCAGATTCAACTTGAGGCGGAAGAGGATTGAGACCGAATGGCAACGGACACAAATTGGCGTAGTCGTGAGTGGTTCGAGACACCCGAATTGTACGGCTGGACCCGACAAGCAGCACTACAGGGAATGGGCCTGGACCCCGCCTCGTTTCAAGATCGACCGATTATCGGCATCTGCAACTCCTGGAGCGAATTGACGCACTGTAATGCGCACCTCAGGGACTTGGCACACTCCGTCAAGACGGGCGTCTGGCAAGCAGGAGGTGTTCCCTTCGAGTTTCCCGTAATGTCGTTGGGCGAATTCAATATGCGCCCAACGACAATGCTGTTTCGTAATTTGATGAGCATCGTTGTGGAAGAGTCGATCCGCGCCAACCCACTGGACGCTGTGGTACTGCTGGGTGGCTGTGACAAAACAACTCCGGCGCTTTTAATGGGTGCTGCCAGTGCCGATGTACCGGCAATTCTAGTTACGGGGGGTCCCCAGCTGAGTGCCCACTGGCGCGGTGAAACGCTCGGATCCTGCACCGATTGCCGGCGCTACCACACCGAATTACGAGCCGGGAATATCAGTGCCGAAGACTGGGGAGAACTGCAGGGAGTTATGGTGCGTAGCGCGGGTCATTGCATGACGATTGGAACGGCCTCAACAATGGCCACTCTGGGGGAATCGCTGGGCATGGCATTACCTGGCAATGCGGCATTTCCGGCTGTCGACGCACGGCGGGCCCAGTTGGCACAGCGGTCAGGAAAACGCGCCGTGGCACTGGCGGACAACCGCCTGCGTCCGTCGGAGGTGATGACTCCAGCGGCATTTGAAAATGCGATTCGAACTCTGCACGCGATCGGTGGTTCAACCAATGCCATCGTTCATCTCATTGCGATTGCCGGCCGACTGGGCATCGACTTACCGCTCAAGTTATTTGACCAATTGTCCGATTCGACACCTCTGCTACTCAATCTGAAACCTTCGGGCCAATACCTGATGGAAGACTTCTGCTACGCGGGCGGCGCTCCGGCACTGCTCAAAGAATTGACGCCACTGTTGCACCAGGATTGCCAGACGGTGAGTGGGGAAACTCTGGGTGCCAACATCGCCCACGCCCGAATCGACAACGCCGACGTGATCCGCCCGCTCGTCAGTCCTTTGCAACCGGACGGAGGCCTGGCTGTATTGAGTGGCTCGTTGGCCCCCGCTGGGGCGATCATCAAACGTAGCGCAGCGTCCCCACAGCTGTTGACGCATCAGGGCCCGGCGGTTGTGTTTGAAGATCACGAGGATTTGTTGCGGCGCATCGATGATGAAAACCTGGACGTCACCAAGGACAGCGTGTTGGTCATGAAAAACGCAGGCCCACTGGGAGGTCCCGGAATGCCCGAGTGGGGACTACTGCCGATTCCCAAGAAGCTGCTCGATCAAGGGGTCCGTGATATGGTGCGCATCAGCGATGCCCGCATCAGCGGTACTGCGTTTGGCACGGTCGTGGTCCATGTCACTCCCGAGTCAGCCGCCGGCGGGTCGCTGGGAATCGTCGAAACGGGCGATCTGATCGAGCTCGACGTAGCCCAGCGGCGGCTGGACTTATGCCTGCCACCGGAGGAAATCGAACGCCGCTTGGCCAGCGCTCCGCCCAAGGTAAAGGACTCACCGCGAGGACATTTTCGACTCTATCAAGAACACGTGCTTCAAGCGGACCAGGGTTGTGACTTCGACTTCCTGAGAGCAGAACCCTGAACGTCCACCTGTGCAGACGCTGCGGTTCAACTTGTCTTCTGAACGTCTGTTGGTAGGCAAACGACAGAGGTCCACTAAATCCGCATCCTGTCATGTCGCCAGATGAGGTACAATTCGCTGCGCGTGTGCTGCAACTATTTGCCCAGCTGTCATGCGGCGCACGAGGCCGGATTTTCGCCGCTCGAATCCTGGAGACGAAATGAAAACGAGACACTCTGTTGCAGCAAACAAACCGATTCACTGGTGCACCACCCTACTGCTCGTGACGGGTCTCCTGTCCCTGCCGGCACGTAGCTTGTCTCTTCCATCCGTGGCCGCCGCGGATCCCTCCAGCAACTGGCCTCAGTTCTTGGGACCCAGTCGCAATGGACAGTCGCCAGAAACCGCGTTGCTCCAAGAATGGCCTTCAACAGGACCCTCGGAATTGTGGCGCGTCAGCGGTGGCATCGGAATGTCCGGACTGGCGATCGATGGCACACAACTGATAACACTGGTCCAACGCGGCGGAAAGCAATGGACTGTGGCGCTCGATAACCGCAGCGGAAAAACACAGTGGCAAACGGCCGTCGCTGACGCCTATCAAAACCAGATGGGGGATGGTCCCCGAGCGACACCTGCGCTGTCCGATTCTTCTGCATTTGTATTTACCGGCGAGGGGATCCTGGCTGCCCTCGATCGCCAAAATGGAAACGTGCGCTGGCGTGTTGACACCTTGGCTACATTGCAGGGGGAGCCAGCCGAGTACGGCATGGCCTCCTCCCCACTCATTGTTGGCGACCAGGTGATTGTGACAGTCGGGTGTTCCGACGCCACTGTCGCCGCGTTCTCTATCGACAGTGGGAAACTCGCCTGGAGCGCTGGCCGCGGTCCAGCCGGTTATTCCTCACCGGCGCTACTTCAGGTTGGCGGCCGCAAACAAATCGTCGCCTTTACTGGCACGGCGGCGCTGGGTTTGCTGCCAGGGTCGGGCCGTCTGCTGTGGAAATACCCCTACGTCACTGACTTCGACTGCAACATTGCAGCACCCACCGCAGTCGATGGAAAACTGTTTCTCTCAGCGGGAGAAAATCATGGGTGTGTACTGCTTGAATTCAAAGCACAAGGCGACCGACTGCTGCCCGCTGAAGTCTGGTCTTCCCAGGGCCCCAGAAGCGTACTGCGCAATGAGTGGCAGACTTCCTTGTTTGTCGATGGCTATCTCTACGGCATGGATAACGTCGGTGGAGCAGGGCCGGTGACGCACCTGACGTGCATCGACGCCACCACCGGCAAGCGGGCCTGGCAAGTGCCACGATTTGGTAAAGGCAACTTGATTGCCGCCGACGGCAAGTTGTTCATGACAACGATCAAAGGCGAACTGGTGATCGCTCGCGCAAATCCTCAGGAGTATCAGGAACTGGGGCGCAAGGAACTCCTGGGGCCAACGCGGCAAGCGCCGGCACTCGCCGGCGGCAAACTGTACTTGCGCGACTCCCGAGAAATTGTCTGTCTTGATGTACGCCGCAAGTAGTTACCGCACAGCGATCCGGCTCACTGAGTGAGCGCTGTCATCCCAACGAGGCCTTTGTCGATCCGCGGCCATCGAAACTGGAGCAAACCGGGTTCGATACCGTAACCGGTCTTCAGTTGCTCCCTGGCCAAACGGTGGATAAGTAAGTTGATGTCACATCTTCGGCACCTATTGCTGGGAATTCTCACTCTGTCTACCAGCATGGTACGCGGGGACACTCCCGACGTAGCAACGCCCAACACCTATCGCACAGCGCGACAAGTAGGACGCATCCGCTCTTCGTTGATCCGCGAAAGCAGCGGCTTGGCCAGCTGCCTCGCCGATCGTCGATTTCTCTGGACTCATAATGACTCGGGCGGTAAACCCCGCCTGTTCCTGATCACGCAGCGCGGACGGTTGCAGCACACCTATTCGATTGGTGGCGCGCGGGCCGTTGATTGGGAAGATCTCTGTTCGTTTCAATACCGCAACAATCGTTACCTGCTGATCGGCGACGTGGGAGACAATCGCAAACAACGCCCGTTCGTTACGCTCTATCTTTTGCGCGAGCCGAACCCCATCCTGACTGCCAACGATCGTGCCACAACGCTGCCACTGTTCAAAACGATTCGCCTGGAATATCCCAATGGCGCCCGTGACTGTGAGGCCATCGCAGTCGATGCGGAGAGCGGTACCGCATACCTGGTCGAAAAACGTCTGTTCGGTCCGGTCCACATCTATGCGGTACCCTTGTTTCAACCCGCAACCACCAAACGACAAGTGGCACAAATCGTCACTCAAGTCAGTCTTGCTCTGGTGACCGCCATGGATATTTCTCCAAACGGTCAAACCGCAATTTTGCTCACCTATGGCGATGCCCTCACGTTTCCGCGCGGACAACAACAGTCCTGGAAGGACGTTTTTTCGCAGCGCGGCCGCCAGGTCCGCATGCCTGCGCGACGTCAAGGTGAAGCGATCTGCTTCGGGGCAGACGGGCAATCTCTCTACTTGACCAGCGAAGGTACCGGACAGCCGATTTGGAAGTTAGAAACGGCGCCAAAGTAATTCGCGGCGACACCGGCCTGCGGGCGAAATCAGACTGATCGATTTGCTGCAAAAAGTGGCTTGCTGCTGCTCGCTGCTGAAACCGAAATTCTGGCTCTATTTGCGGCGCTCTTGTACTAACTCAGGGTGCTGTTGCGGCAGGTGCGGTAAGATGGCCTTGGCTTGACCTGAAGAGAAAGTGGTTGGCGGCGTGATTTGCTGCGATGGTCGCTCGGAAATTTCAGCACATGTTGTTTTTCCCGTGGTTTTGGGGGTGGCTGTTGATGTCTGGAATTCTTAGCAAACAGCGAATCGTGGCCGCGCCTGGTTTCAACCGCTGGTGGGTGCCACCTGCCTCGGTAGCCATTCACCTGTGCATTGGATCGGTCTACGCCTGGAGCATTTTCGATCCGACATTGACCCGCACTCTAGGAATCGTGCGGAGTGCCGCAGAAGATTGGACGATCAAGCAAACAAATTTCACTTATACGCTAGCAATCGTATTTCTCGGGCTGTCCGCAGCATTTGGTGGTCGGTGGATGGAACGTGTCGGCCCGCGGGTTGTCGGGACGGTCGCGGCAATTTGCTGGGGTGGAGGGTTCTTAATCGCCGCGCTCGGAATCCAGCTGCACAGTTTGTGGTTGTTATATCTCGGATACGGGGTGATTGGTGGTTGCGGTTTGGGACTGGGGTACGTCTCGCCCGTCAGTACGCTCATCAAGTGGTTCCCCGATCGTCGCGGCATGGCGGCCGGCATGGCCATCATGGGATTCGGTGGTGGCGCATTCATTGGGGCACCACTGAAAGAGTGGCTCATACGGATGTTCTACCGGGCACCCGAATTCCTCGGAAAAGTCGACGAAGTAATGTTGAGTACCGACCAAGGCCGACGTTTTACCGAAGTTGCAGGTCAACTTAAGGAAGTGGTCGTCGTCGGGCCAAATGAAATCGGACAGATGATTGTGGCGGGCAGCGAAGGGGTCTACATCGTCGGCACTGGCAATGTCGGGGTGGCTACCACGTTTCTCATTCTGGGCCTGGGATACGCGGTCGTGATGCTCGTGGCAGCATTCTCCTACCGGCTCCCCGCGACGAACTGGCAACCGGCAAACTGGTCTCCGCCCAGCGCAGGCCAGGCAAACTCTGCGATGATTACACGCCATCATGTCGAACCCAATACCGCACTAAAAACTCCCCAGTTTTACCTGGTGTGGATCGTACTCTGCTTGAACGTCACCGCGGGCATTGGCGTAATCGGTATCGCCAAAACGATGATCGGTGAGATCTTTGGAACCACCTTGCCTGATCTCGTTGACGCTGGATTTGCCGCAACCTACGTGCTGATGATCAGCGTATTCAACATGGGTGGCCGGTTCTTCTGGGCCAGCCTTTCCGACAAGATCGGTCGCCAGCGGACGTATACGATCTTCTTCGTACTGGGCATCCTGCTGTATTTGTCGATCCCGTTGACTGCCATGCGCGTCAGCGCAGCACCGAATGCTATCTGGTTAGTCTTCTTCTACGCCGCCAGCATGATTATTTTCACCATGTACGGCGGCGGTTTTGCCACGGTCCCTGCCTATCTCGCGGATCTCTTTGGTGCCCGCTTCGTCGGAGGTATCCACGGGCGTTTGTTGACCGCCTGGAGCACCGCGGGTGTGTTGGGTCCAGTCGCGATTACCTGGTTGCGCGAACGAACACGGCAAAGTGCCATTCGCGATTTGGCCGCGGTGGTCAATGATCAAGATTTCAAACGCTCTTTCGGCGCACCGGTCTCCGAACTGCCAACCCTGTTGGAAGCAAAAACGGTTACCATCGAGAAGCTGATCGAAATCGCCCCTGCCGGCACCGTGAACCCGACTGCCAGTCTGTATAATTCCACCATGTTCTTGATGGCTGGATTGCTGGCGTTGGCGCTGGTGGCAAACCTGCAAATTCGTCCGGTCAATGCCAGGTATCACCTGCGCGATTAATGTCTCCAACCAAACCAGGCTGGCGGATCCCGTCTACCAGCCCTCACCACAAGTCTGGAATTCGACAATGCGCTTTCTACTGGCGTTCTGGATCGCCACGCTGGTTTGTCATGGCTTGCGATTCACCACGACACCGCTGGCCGCAGGTGGGCCGCCGGAGAACGGGCTGGACAACTGGCCGGCCTGGCGTGGTCCCCTGGCAACCGGCGAGGCTCCCCGTGGGAACCCGCCTGTCCGCTGGAGTGAAACCGAGAATGTGCGCTGGAAACTAGAACTCCCAGGACTGGGACATTCGACCCCCGTCGTTTGGGAAAACCGCATTTATGTCACCACTGCGATACCCATCGGCAAGAAGTTGCCGCCTCGTTACAGCCAGGCTCCCGGAGCTCACGACAACTTGCCCGTCACGCAACGGCAACAATTTGTGGTAATCGCCATCGATCGCCGTCAGGGAACAAAGATCTGGCAACGCATTGTCTGCAACGTCATGCCACACGAAGGGGGACATCAAACGGGCAGCCTGGCCTCCCATTCGCCGATCACGGATGGGCGCAACGTCTATGCCTTCTTCGGTTCACAGGGGCTGTTCTGCCTAGACGACAGTGGCACGGTCCGCTGGAAAAAAGAACTCGGCATGATGCGCAGCAAACACGGGCATGGTGAAGGAAGTTCTCCTGCATTATACGGCCATACCTTATTCGTCAATTGGGACCATGAAGGTGATTCTCGAATTGTGGCGATCGACACGCGAACTGGGAAGACGATCTGGGAATCATCACGACAAGAAGTCACGTCTTGGACTTCACCGATTGTTGCTATGCATCACGGGAAACCGCAGTTGATCGTCAGTGGGTCAGAGCGGATTCGCGGTTACGACTTGAAATCAGGATCCGTACTCTGGGAATGCGGAGGATTATCAGCCAACGTCGTGGCAACTCCCGTGGCCGGTCACGGAATGGTCTTTGCCGGCAGCAGTTACGAAACCAGAGCATTGCTGGCCATTCGGCTGGAAGGTGCCCGTGGCGATATTACCGACTCCGACCATGTTGCCTGGCGGCGGATCCGCGGAACACCCTACGTTCCCTCACCGTTATTGTATGGTCAATCTCTCTATTTTTTGCGGCACTATCAGGGCATACTCTCGCGCGTCGCCGTCCAATCCGGAAAAGACGAATTCGGTCCTTTCCGGCTGGGCGGGTTCAACGATATTTACGCCTCGCCGGTAGCGGCCAAAGGTCGCGTGTACATCACTGATCGCAGCGGTGCCACACTGGTGATTAGCCACGACAATCACCCGCGCGCCCTGGCAACAAATCACCTCGACGACCAGTTCAGTGCGTCGGCAGCAATTGTGGGTAATGATTTGCTGCTCCGTGGTCGCCAGTATTTGTATTGCGTTTCACGCGACCAGAACGCCCAGGATCCAGCAACACCACAAAGCGAGTCATCGCGCCCTTGAACAGATGGCCAGGATCGAACGCGGAATCTCCGGCCATCAGGGAATCCGATTCAAAGTGTAGTAAGCGCGGGGATGAAGTAGCATCTCACCCTCGTCTGACTGCACGCCTGTGATATGTAGCTCGTGGACAAACAATTCCCGCAGTCCTTCCACTCGCAAACGCACCCGGCGACGCTCGGCGTCTACCGTCGCCGACTGGATCGGCAGCTGCCGCCGCAGAATCTCATCACTGCCATACTGGGGTTGGTAACGATAGGTGTAACTCTGCATCTTATAACGCGCAACGTCGCTGGCAATCGACGCGGATACCGGCTTCGTGAACAACAGTTCGAACCCGTCTGGTAGCGCCCGCATTTCCTGAATCTCAAAAGGTTGCCGCCCCGTCCAGACGATGCGCTGCAGCCCGTAGGAGGCGGTACCCAGACTGCTCCAGCCCCGATTGCTCAACCCGGCGAACATGCTGCCATCCGATCCAAATGCCATTCTTAACACCGCGGAAGCAAACCCTTCTCGAAACGGAAAACAAGCACCCTGGTACTCGCCATCAACCTTTTCCAAGAACACCCGACTGATCGATGAAAGCGTAAACTCACCAATGAATAGCTGCCCACTGAAGGGCCCAAATTTCCCACCTGTGTCGTCCAGCACAATATCGGTCGGTGATTGACCCACCTTACGATAGGGAAACCAGACCGCGGGGGGCTTCAACTGCTCGAGCCGCCGCACCGCCTCAGGGAAAGACACTCCTGCGGGAATCTGGTGAATGTCACGAATAGGAGACTCCGGGAGCTGCATGGAGGCCAGTGCTTCAGGATGGTGAAAGAAGGCACCTTGGCGCATGTGGTGTAGCGCATTGGTACCAACCCAGTTGCCCTGCTGGTCAGTGTAAAACATGTCGCCCGCAGCGTTGGCACCAATTCCACTGGGAGAGCGCATGCCCGCACAGACGGGGACCAATTTCCCAGCTGGGGTGATCTTGAGTCCCCAGCCGCGCCATTTTCCTTGTGACACACCCAATTGCGGATTACGAATCGTACGATTCCGCTGATCCGGTTTGAGCCCCAATCCAAGATTCAATGTGATCCACAGATTGCCGGCACCATCGATTTTTGGACCAAAGGCATACTCGTGGTAATTGCCCGTAACACCCCATCCTTTGGCAACCGTCAAATATTCATCGGCAACCTGGTCGCCGTCGACATCGCGCATTTGCGTGACTTCGCTGCGTTGCGCCGTTAACAGGGCATCTCCGCGACGTAACAGTCCGAGGGGCTCATGCAATGCGCTGGCAAATCGATGGTAGGTTACACGCGATGGTGGTTCTTCGTAGACATTTCCCAGAATCCAAACCTCTCCTTTGCGAATCGCGACCGCCAGACGTTGCTTGTCAAGAACCGTCAAACCACTCACTTCGAGTACTAGCTCGCGTGGTGGTGGCTTCCACTTCTTGGCACGCGATCCGGTGAGTGCCTGAGAAGTCGTAATTGTTACCAGCCGGTAGTAGTCCTGCTCTTGCGCCGCGTTTCCGCGAAGAACCGTGAACCCGGTTGTCGCGAGCATCAAGCCGATGATCAAGAAACACCGCACAAGGCGCGCGAATCTACCATCCAATGCCGGTTGTGCATTTACCATTGGTAACTCGCCTGCAACATCATGGTCGCATTTACTTTCAAAGGAACAATCCACTCCCATTGTTCACCGACTTGTCGAATCTGTCCGCGTTGTGCTTGGGTTAGACCAGGCAAGCGCACGGTCCAGCGGCCATCGATTTGGTATCCATCTGGACCTTGGCTTTGCAGCGCGCGACCCGTTGCCAGTCGTAACCAGACCTGCACGGGTTCCCTTTCGGCATATTTACTGTCGAAAGGAGTCATCTTCAGCAGCCTTCGTAACCCGCGACCCCCGTCCAGTGGGACAAAGCGTTCCTCAACACGCAATTGGGGGGTCCGGTACAAGAACGTGGGTACTCCCTGACGGTCCAGTCGATATCCTCCAAACCGATAACCGGCCAACGCGCCAGTTTCGCTTGGCCAAGCCGCTGTTGCGTTTTCCAATACCGCCAGCGGCACCCCTTGTGGAAACAGAACCGGCGGATCACCTAAGGGTCGCGCAGGTGGCACAAAGCGATCAAACCAGGTTCCGTGGGCGTTGAGGAACTTTCCACGCCAGGCCTCTACCACGCGTACTTGATGCGCATCAAATGCCACATGGACTCGCGCCGGAAAACCGACAGCGATCGCGTGGGTTCCCGCGCGTTCCATGAAAGTCCGCAACACAATTGGGCGTTTGCGGGGTTCCAGATCAAAATTCAATGCTTTCCCTGTAACGAGCTTCTCGGGAAGCGGTTGATCCTGAATCGTCTTGAGATATTCCCAAATCGAGGCAATCTGCCGTTCGACATCGCCCTCAAGTAGCTGCCGGTTTACGCTCTTTCCTTGTGGAAAAAATGTCGGCATCCGCGTCCCTCGTTTGAGTGCCGCTGGATCGAGTAGAAATGCACGAAACCACTCGGGACGCAGCCGCCGCTGGAGATCAGCCAGATCAACCCCCATCACTCCTGGAAGCCACTCACCGCGCAAGGGGTGGCATTGCACACATCCCTGGTCCAACAACGTACGACCTGCGGATACCTCGGAGGGGCCCCCGAGTGGCCGCTCTTTACCGCGCGACAGATTTCCACGATCGACGGTGGCAAACTGGTTTGCCAGATCACCCAGGTTCGCTTTCCCAAACCGCGGCATCCGCGCCATCAGATGGAAGCGGACTCGCGCTTGACCCGCCAATACATCCTGCATCCAAGGAACTAGCAACTTGCGGCCCACACCAGTCAAAGAGGGTGGGATCCGGCCTTCATCACCTAATTCGACGTGATTGAACGTCTCAAAAAACGGCCACCGACGAGGTCCTACACCACCCATACCGTTGCGCTCGTGACACGCAAAACAATTCAGTTTCAGCAGCTTCGCGGTGATGGAGATGCTCCTGTCAACCTTTACAGCCGTGTCCTGTCCTGGCTGCCGCCGCTGCAACACAACTCGCAATGCCTCTCGCTGTACGGAATCCAAAGGAAAATCGGGCAACCCCTGCTGTGCTTCCGCCAGGCAAGATTCGGCTGCATCGACGGATAGCATTTCCAGAACACGTGCCGGACGGGGTACGATTCCCGCTAGTGGGTGGCACTGGGCACAGTTTAGTGCGCGGAACCAGCGCTCGCCCCGAGCCACCAGATCAGGAACACTCGGTTCGCGCCAGATCACCTCGCGGGAATCCCCCCGCAGCAGAAAAGTGGCGATATCCGCGGCTTCGGCTGGCTCGAGTTGTAGGTTCGGCATTCTCCCAGCAGGTCGTACCCCGAGAGGGTCCAACAAGAAATAGGTCAACGACTGCTCGCCGTATTTCGCTGACAAACGACCGAGTGGTACCGAGCGAAACGGCTGTGGTGCGTCGACCGCTTCCAATTCCTGGCGTTCTTCCGGATCGAACTTCAATTCCGCTAGACGTTTTTCTCGATCCGAAAGGTAGACTTTTTCCGACTGATAATCCGCGTCCACTTGATGGCATGCAACACAGCCAACACGATGGAATAGACGACGGCCGCGCTGTTCATCTCCTTTGCTCCAAAAGGCGTTCGCCAGCGGTGCTGATCCGGTCGACAACAATTTCAGTGGCTGCTCTACCGGAAGCGTCGCCAGAAAGGCCGCCAGTGCTCGGGCCACCTGAGGGCGTTCACCGGCCGCCAGCGAATGGAGCATACCGGGCATGGTGGTTCCCGGTTTGACTTTCTGGGGGTTGAGCAAAAACCGCTGCAACCACTCCGTATGCAAACGCCGACTGACACCCGCTAGATTGGGACCTCGCTTGGGTGCCAACTCTGGCCTGCTGCTGCGGTGACAGGCGGTACAACTCAATTCACTCAATAACAGCCTTCCACCAACTTCCGAGGGGAGCACTTGCTGGCGAATGAAACGATCAAATCCAGCGACCAGCGGACTTTCCGCGCCATCAACAGCCGCTACTTGCGATGTCTCCAGTAATGTCAGGAGGCCCACCAAATAGACTGCCATGATCCCCCACTCGATCTGCTTGGAAACTGGAAACTCAATCCGTTTCAACAAGGCGTCTGAAGGCAAACGACACGCGTCGAGTATATGATGACCCTGCGCAACGGCGCGCCGAAGCCCATACCTCACTCGCCTGTCACGACGACTGCTGGTCTCGGTGGAGGGCTTCGTGCGCCTCTTCATCTTGGGGCCGATTGTCGTAACCACGCTCCACTGTCAACTCGATATGGTCTACGAACTTGACATTGGCGCATTCATCGATCTGATCTGTATGACAGGCAGCGTGGTCTGGGATGTAGAAACGAAGCGGACCGCCTTTCTCTGGTGTGAGCGGTTCGCCAGCGATCCGATAAATCAGAAAGGCTCGATCGCGCACCGGTCCCAATGGAATGCTGGCATGAAAATTATCAGCGGCTGCGTGTAGTCCCAAATGCTCGGCAGCGGTCCGCACCTGAACCAATTCTAACAAGCCGGCCAACGTCACCGCGTCACCGGTGCGCTGCGGATCGTACTGACTGACATCGATAATTTGGTACTCGGCAGCGATGTTCGCCAGATCATCGAATGTCAGCCCCACAGGCCGCTCCACCTCACCATCAATCTTGACCAGTATTTCCTGGGCCATTCCTTATAGTCCCCACAAAAAAAGAAAGGGTGCTGTCGCTCGCGCGCGACAGCACCCATTGTAACGTTCTCTGTCGTTACCAAGGAACCCGCACGGGTCCCTGGGGTCCGATCAAGAACAGCCCATGCTGTTTCCACAATTGTGACAGAGGTAGCAATTTCCATTTCGCACAGTAATGGAACCACAGTTATCACAACTGGGTGCATCCGTCTGGAAACGGGCAAACTGGCTGGTGTAATTCGCCTCCGACTCGCCGTTGCTTTGCACTTTGAGCGCTGCCCCGGCGCGCTCCAGTAAATCGGTATCAATAACAGGAATACGATCTTCCTTCGTTCCTTCGGAAGCCGCTTCCTCGACCCGAACTTCCGCACTCGGTGTCACCTCCTGACGAGGCTCCGACTCCGTGCTGGGCAAGCCATTGGTCGCCTCTCGGTAGCCTGTCAAAAAGGTAATACCTAACCAACGAAAGATATAATCGACCACACTCTTGGCAATCCGGATATCCTTGTTCGTCGTATGTCCCTGAGGCTCAAACCGCGTGTGGGAGAATTTGCTGACCAGTACTTCCAAGGGCACGCCATACTGCAAACTCATGGAGATGGCCGTACCGAACGAATCCATCAAACCACCAATCGTGCTGCCTTCTTTGGCCATGGTAATAAACAACTCACCAGGGCGACCGTCGTCGAAAAGGCCAACGGTAATGTAACCCTCGTGTCCGGCCACACTGAATTTATGGGTGATCGACTGTCGGGTATCCGAAAGTCGCTCTCGTTGCGGCCTGGAGGCCGGTTCTTCATCCTGGTCCTTGGCACTCTCGGTCTGTGTGGAAAGGGGCTGACTTAGTTTTGAACCATCCCGGTAGATGGCCAACGCCTTGAGACCCATCTCCCAACCCCAATGATAGGCTTCGGCTATCTCGTCGACATTCGTCTCGGCCGGCATATTCACGGTCTTTGAGATGGCACCAGAGAGAAATGGCTGTGCCGCTGCCATCATCTTGACATGGGCCCGCCAGGAAATACTGCGTTCGCCATTGGCAGGCTGAAAAGCACAATCAAAGACGGCCAGGTGTTCTTCTTGAACATGCGGCGCACCCTCGATGGTGTCTGTGGTGTCAATGTACTCGGCAATTTCCGAAATTTGCGCGTCATCGTAACCCAAGCCGCGCAAGCCCTGCTCCAACGTTTGGTTGACGATCTTCAACATACCACCACCAGCCAACTGCTTGTATTTGACAAGGGCGATATCGGGTTCAATGCCCGTAGTATCGCAATCCATCATGAAGCTGATCGTACCTGTCGGCGCCAAGACCGTCGCTTGAGCGTTACGGAATCCGAGCCGATGCCCGTCAACGAGTACCTGGTCCCAGACGCGACGGGCGGCATTCTTAAGATACTCTGGGCCGGCATCGTCGATCTGTTCGACCGCTTCGCGGTGCATCTCCATGACTCGATTGAACGGCTCACGATTGAGCGTATAGCCCTCAAAGGGTCCCACCGCACGCGCCAACTCCGTACTCGCCAAATTGGCCGATCCATGCAGCAAAGCCGTCAGGCTTCCACAAAGCCCATATGCCGCTTCGCTATCGTAGGCCAGACCACTGGTCATCATCAGGCTACCCAAATTGGAATACCCCAAACCCAGCGGACGGAACCGATGGCTATTTTCCGCAATCTCTGCCGTAGGATAACTGGCCCGATCGACGAGAATTTCCTGGGCAATGAAGAAGATGCGACAGGCGGATTGAAAGCGTTTGACATCAAACGTCCCATCATCCTGCCGGAATTTCATCAGGTTGATACTGGCCAGATTGCAAGCCGTATCATCCAGGAACATATACTCCGAACATGGATTACTGGCGTTGATGCGGCCCGAGTTAGGACAGGTATGCCATCGATTGATCGTCGTGTCGTACTGAACTCCTGGATCCCCACAATTCCAAGCGCACTCAGCCATTCTGTCCAATAACCAACGAGCCTTGTAGACCGGGCCATTCTGTTTCCCATCGGTGACCCAGCGGGTCGCCCACTCGTCGTTATTCTTCACCGCCTGCATGTATTCATCGGTCACTCGCACAGAGAGATTCGCGTTCTGGAACAGAATCGAACTATAAGCCTCGCCATTGAAATTGGATTCATATTTACCACTTTCAATCAGCGTATGTGCCTTCTGTTCTTCTTTCCACTTGCACTCGATGAACTCCAGAATATCAGGGTGCCACACCTTGATGGATTGCATCTTAGCAGCTCGCCGGGTCTTACCTCCCGACTTGACCACAGCGGCAATCTGGTCATAAACCCGCATAAACGAGAGGGGGCCTGAAGGACGGCCACCACCGGAGAGCTTTTCGCGGCCCGAGCGAATCGTTGAGAGGTCCGTGCCAGTTCCTGACCCGAACTTGAACAACATGGCCTCGCTCGTCGCCAGGTGCATGATGTCCTCCATATTGTCGCCCACACTCTGAATGAAGCAGGCTGAGGCCTGGGGGAACTCGTATGGATTCTCCGGTTGTTCCACTTGTCGTGTCTGGGCGTTCCAGTACCAATTGCAGCGCGCGCCCTTAACCGCATACTGGCGATGAAGACCAACGTTGAACCAGACCGGAGAATTGAATGCTCCGTGCTGGTGTAGGCACAGCCAGGTCAAATCACGATAAAAGTTCTCGGCGTCTTTCGGACCGGCAAAATAACCCCCGTCAGCACCCCAATCTGCAATGGTGCGACTGACGCGGTGAATCAACTGACGCACGCTCGATTCGCGTTCGGGTTGGCCAACTTCGCCAAAGAAGTACTTGCTCACGACAACGTTGGTCGCCAACTGGCTCCACTGGGCGGGGATTTCGCAATCCGTTTGTTCAAACAACACACCGCCATTCTCGTCCTTGATGGCAGCGCTGCGCAATTCCCAGGCAACCGTGTCAAACGGATCATCCACCGACAGCGGGCAAAATTCGGGCTCAATCTGGATGCCCGTGGTGGGATTAAAAGCAGCCTGCTCTTCGACCGGAGGCAAAGTCCCTACACGATCCACTTCTACACTTGCCATCGATCAGCTCCTTCTGGTGGCAGCACCGGCACGGGACTCTGTGCCGCCAAGCCGCAAACTAGTATACATCCATTCACTAGTAATCTCAGCCTCATCCCTGAGTCAACCCGAGAAAAACGACCCACGCATGGCGGTTGACTGCTCTCCAGGCCGCGCACGAGGCGTTATTCAAGACATTAGATTAACGCCCAGATAAGACTGATATCGGCTACTACATGTTGTGGCGATTAGTCGTTAGCACACAACATTTAGCGTCGAAGGGGAAGAGTGTAATGTTTTGCCTGAAAGAGTCAACTTTTCCTTTCAAGAAATCGCAAGTCTTTATTTTATAGTCATTTACGAATGTGAACCAAGATTACTTTACCGCATACACGATCCTCATATTTCGGCGCAAATTACGATTTACAAGACACTTAAGAAGATCCAACCAGCGCCTGCTCAATCATCTTTGGCAGCCACGGTTTTCCAGAAAAAGCCATGACATTTTTTTGCCTCGCTGCGCCACAGCACAATGGTCACCGACGACAAGACCGGCAACCATCACTCTACGCAGTCCGCCCCCACTTTCTTTCTGGACCGGCTCGGATCCAGCCGGTCGCCAGAGCTCGGCAGCGGACTGCGGCGGGCACGTCCCAGACCGGTTCGTCCGCGGCGTGCCAGCAGCGATCGCCATCTGGGTGCTGCGACGGTGAGGAACACGCGCGAACTAGCCTGACGTATTCCCCATGCGGCGCGCTCACCAAGGAGACGACTGGCGTCACTGGGACCAAAACTTGCGGCAGCGATCCGCATCGACGGATTGGCCCCGCGGCATTACCCGGTGGCAATTTTGATGATACGGACCTTGGTGTACCACTGCCGATGGCCGGTCCGACGACGGGAGTTCTTGCGCCGTCGTAGCTTCTGCACGTAGATTTTCTCGCCGCGATTGGGACCCAATACCTTCGCCGTGACACGCGCGCCATCGACAACCGGCTTACCCAGTTTCAGTCCATCTTCATCTGAAACAGCCAACACGCGATCAAAGGTCAACTCGTCATCGGGCTCGACCTGTTCAAAATCGACATCCAGTTCCTGGCCCTCTTCGACCTTATACTGACGGCCGCTATAGCTGATAATCGCGTACATACGAATTTATTCCTCTGGAGTCTGCCAAACTGCATAATTTAGCCCAAAAAAGTCCGCTCGTCGAGTACTCCCCGCAAGGACCCGGGCGATCCTCCGCACCGCGTTGCGCCAGGCGGTTCCAGCGCCCGGCGACAACCACGCAGCCTGATCCGCACCCAGGAGCCTCGGACCGATCCCCAATGAATGCAAATGGATGGTCTGAAAAGTACCCCAGAAACCATCCAGCACGCACTCCAGGCGGGATCTGCAGGCCCTCAGCAGCGCCCAGACGTCCATTTTCCCAGCCAGCACTTCCCACCAGCATGTTCTTCCCAACCCGCCTACGGCGCGGCGCTCCGACCGGGAACTCGGAGGGGCTGCCGGTGCGTCCACCGGTGGCCTTGCTGCAAATCTCACTGGAGCACAATACCCGAAAAAACAGGCTCTGCGCTGCCAGAATGCGCCGCGGCGGCCGCTCCATTGCAGTGATTTTTTGATCCACCAGGAACCACCGGGCAGCCGGTTGGTAGGCTATGGTTTGGGGCGGCTGTGCACGCAGACCTGCTACTCCCCGCTGGTCCTCAAGACGAAACCTGTCCGTTACAGAAAAGCACAGGCGGGCAGACACCTTTGTTTGGCCAATATGCCGGCAACCACAACAATCCGCTCCGGAGGCCTTCCCTACCGCATTCTGGATTGAGAACATCCCATGCCCATTCCCTTCAGCTGTCCTCATTGTCAGGCGGAAACCCTGGTCGACGACCAGTATGCCAATCAGACGGGTGACTGCGCCATCTGTGGCCGAGAAATTACCGTGCCCTCATTGCCGGCGACAGGCGACACGCCCATTCCCCGCTTCCGCCCAACGCACCAATCGCACCGTCGCTCGCTGATCACGGCAGTCGTGCTGAGCTTGGGTGGACTCGCTGCGGTGGCAGCCACATTCGGAATTCTGGTCTGGATCGCCCTGCCTTTTGTGCAGTCAAACCAACTCCGTAGCTACCGCCTGCAATCCAACCAGCACCTACAACGAATCGCATTGGCAATGCGCAACTACCACAACGACCATGGCAGTTATCCACCCGCCTACGTAGCGGACTCCAACGGACGGCCGATGCACAGCTGGCGAGTGCTCTTATTACCCTATCTCGACGAACACGCGACTTACGAGCAGTATGACCTGAGTAAGCCCTGGGACGAACAAACACTGGAACTGCAGTCCCCTCTGCGTATTCCCCGGGTCTACACCAGTCCAGCCGACGCCGACAGCGCCACGTTCGGTCACACCAGCTTCGTCGTGATCACCGGAAAACAAACGATGTTTCCTGGACCGCGTTCGACCCGGTCTAGTCAGATCGAGGATGGGCTGGCCGGCACGATCATGGTGGTCGAACGCCATAACTCGGGAATTCCCTGGTACCAGCCGCGCGACTTGAAAAGCGCGCAAATGCAGTTTCAGATCAACGGGAGCGGCCAGGAAATCAGCAGTAATCACCCGGGTGGTGCCTGGCTGACGACCGCCGATGGTACGAGCTATTTTGTGCGGGACAGCCTCTCTACCGACTTCGTGCAGTCGTTGACAACCATTGCTGGCGGAGAGCGTGTTCCCCTGGAAGAACTCTCTGACGACCTCAATACCATGCGCTGAATCTGCTGCCAACAACGCGCATCCGCCAGCCTGGCGCCAACATGCCACCTCGACAATCCACCATGGCCCTGGACACAACACTTCAACAGGAACGCAATAAATCACCAACCTCCGCGCAGAGCGACTCTGCCGCGGTGGCCGACGTCGCCTCGGAGATGACGCGCACGATGGGCTCTGTATTGCTGGCCCGTATCAGGACCCAACTGTCATCCCAATCGAACCGCAAACCATCGAGCTGATCGACCGCCGCCTTCGGGAAACGCGCCGTCAGCTGATCCAACAACGGGCCTATTCGTGCGGGCTGGATTGCCACCTTGGTCTTGTGCATCGAGTACCGCGGCAACTCGTCGGCCAGCTCGGCAACGGTCATCCCTCGTTCTGCCATGGCATCCAATACCAGGGCCATGCCCACAAAGCTGTCTCTGATGTAACCAACCCGGGGGTCGATTGGACCTCCGTTGCCTTCACCACCAAAAATAGCCCCCTCTCGACGCATGCATTCGACCACGTTGGCCTCGCCCACCGCTGAGCGGAAAAAGGGCGCCCCAAAACGTATGGCCAAATCTTCCGACATACGACTGGTGGCGCAGTTGGTCACTACTGGACCGCTGTGGTGGCGCAACACGTGATGCAAGCAAATCGCCAGTGTGTACTCTTCACCCAAATAACGTCCGTCGCGATCAATGATTGCCAGTCGATCGGCATCGGGATCCTGACAAAAACCAACATCCACATCTCCTCTGGAAATAAGTGCGGCGACCTGTTGGAGATGATCGGCCGTCGGTTCCGGAGGATGCGCGAATTGTCCCGTCGGTTCGGCGCCAACTGATTCCACCTGGCAGCCTAACTGTGCCAACAAGTAGTTTCCCAACAGGCCACCAGCACCGTGATTGGAGTCCAGTAGGACGCGGAAGCGGCGGCTTTGTACCCGCGGCAGGTCAACGGTCTGTAAAATCCGCTGACCGTGGTCGTGATGGGCTTGGGAAGACTCAGACGGCTCACCGCGCCGCGCTGGTGTGACACAACTAGGCGTCTGGTGGTAGCATTCCAGGACACGCTGACCAGCAGCGGCGTCCAAGACCTGCCCTCGATTATCAAACAACTTCAAACCGTTGTATTCGGACGGATTGTGACTCGCTGAGATTTGGATGCCCCCTGCGGCGCGCTCCCTGCGCACTGCCACGCCGACCGTGGGCGTCGCGGCCACACCCAACTCGACAATAGACCGGTCGGCCGCCGTCAAGACGGCATGTACCACATCGCGAAATAGCGGCCCCGTCTCACGACCATCCCGCGCCACCACCAAGGCACCGGGCGGTAAATTGTCCACAAATGCCGTTACGTAGCGCGTGACCACCTCGGGTGTTAGGCTGGCGCCGACAATACCACGAAGGCCGGAAACACTAATGATGAGTTCATCCAATGCAGCCTCTCCTAGAAAAACAGCCGGTAGGCAGCATCTACCCCAAGCCAAACTGAGTCAATGCGTCCCACCCCAACAACAGGATCGACGCAAACCGCCAACTTCATGAATCGCTCGCGACAACCCGTTGCCGCAGCCTTCCTCGGGAACCTATACTTCCCCTGAATTTACTCTCCCTGACTCAACACGGTATCTTCTATCTCGCTTGGATCCCTGCGGTATGACCAATCCTGACGGCACATTCGACGCCAGCGACGCGCTCTCCCTGCTAGCAGAAGCCGATCGCTCGGGAGTCCTGTCACCAGGAGCCGTCCAGAATATACGTCGCTGGCTGAGCGAGCCGCACTACGCGAAGTACGCGCAACAAGTACAGGAACATCTCAGTCGCGGTCAATGGCGCGAGCTCGACGATGCATTCTGGACCGTCATCCCGTTCGGTACGGGTGGTCGTCGTGGACGAATGTACCCGATCGGATCGAATGCGATCAATGATCGTACGATCGGTGAAAGCGCGCAGGGACTGGCGGACTACATCACAAGTCAAAGCCCGACAAATCGCCTGGCGTGTGCCATCGCCTATGACACTCGCCACCGCTCTCGGCACTTTGCCGAATTGTGTTGTAGCGTCATGGTCGCCGCCGGTTTCCAGGTCTATTTTTTGGACGACTTTCGGGCCACTCCCGAACTGTCCTACCTGGTGCGCGCACGCAACTGCCACTGCGGCATTATGGTCACCGCCAGCCACAATCCCCCCAGGGATAACGCCGTGAAGGTCTACTGGTCGACCGGCGGGCAAATACTCCCACCGCACGATCAGAAAATTATCGACCAGGTCATGCAGGTCCAACAGATCCGCAGTACACCCTTTCAAGACGCACTCGCCCAGGAAAAGATCACCATCTGTACTGCGGAAACAGACGCCGCCTACACCGCTCGTGTCGTGCGCGAAGCGTTTCCCGGGTCGCGCGATCTACGCATCATCTATTCGCCTCTGCACGGCGTGGGCGCGGCAGCCGTGATCCCCGTGCTAACTGGAGACGGGTTTGATGATGTGGAAGTCTATGGCCCTCACGCTGAACCCAACGGAGATTTTCCGAACGTGCCGGAGCAGGTCGCCAATCCAGAAAACCCAGCAGTCTTTGATGTCCTCATCCAACGAGCGCAGGAAACCCATGCCGGACTCGTGCTGGCAACCGATCCGGATTGTGACCGAATGGGTTGTGCGGCCCCTGAAACCATGAACCCCACAGGTCCGTGGGCCACTTTCAACGGAAACCAATTGGGAGCGTTACTGGCCGATTACGTACTCCAACAACGGCAGCGCAACGGCACACTTTCGACAGATCACTACCTGATTAAAACCCTGGTCACTACCGATCTGGTACGTCGGATTGGAGATTCTTATGGAGTGCAAACCGAAGGGAACCTGCTAGTCGGTTTCAAGTGGATTGCCCAAATCATCGATCAACGTGGGCCAGAAACATTCGTCTATGGAACGGAAGAATCGCACGGATTCATGACAGGAGATTACGTCCGTGACAAAGACGGCGCGGTCGCTTGTATGCTGATGGCCGAACTTGCTGCAGAGGTCAAAGCCGCTGGCCAATCGCTCCACGAAAAACTCGACGAATTGTATCAACGACACGGCTACCATGCAGAACGGCTGATGACGATACAAATGCCTGGCTCCGAAGGCATGTCGGCAATGCAACAGCTGATGCAACGCTTCCGCCAATCACCGCCTGATCAATTGGCCGGTCAAGCAGTGACAGCGGTACGCGATTATTGGAATCAGGAAACGCGCCAAGCCGACGGATCCAGCGAACCCCTGTCTGGACCGCGGGGCAATCTGATCATCCTGGACCTGGCAGATGCCGGAAACTATATTGCCGTTCGACCTTCTGGCACTGAACCCAAAGTGAAATTCTACTCGTTTACCTACCAGGCGCCAGAACTCGTGACCGATCTTGCCGCAACCAAGATTGAAATGAAAGCACGACTCGACCAAATCGCACTCGATTTGCGTGCCTTTGGCGAGTCCACCGTTTGAGCCCCGATTGCGCCGAAAGTAGCATCCGCAATGCAGACGATTCCCCGGGAACTGGATGACCTGGCAGAGGGACCAGTCACGGATGTGACGGACACGCATTGATATCCGCCGTCTGGAAACGGGCTCCGCACACCCACCGGTGCTACCATGATTCGCGTCGATGGTCTCCACAAGCGATTCGGCCAAACCGTCGCGGTCGACGACGTTTCGTTGCAGATTGAAACGGGGGAGACATTCGGACTGTTGGGTCCCAATGGAGCTGGCAAATCGACAACTCTGCAACTGATGATGGGTATTTTGACACCCGATCGGGGCTCGGTTACTTTCGCCGAAGATCGCAACCCTCGGGAGTTGACAACCCGCCACAATCTCGGATTCGCACCACAACAACTGTCACTCTACGAAACGTTAACCGGCTGGGAAAATCTGCGTTTCTTTTCGCGGATGTACGGTCTCTGCGGCCAACAACAACAACGCCAGATGAACTGGGCGCTGGAGATGACCGGTCTGCTAGACCGTGCCCAGGATCCGGTCAAAACGTACTCTGGAGGCATGAAGCGACGACTCAATTTGGCCCTGGCAGTAGTCCATGACCCGCCACTGATTCTACTCGACGAGCCGACCGTCGGAGTCGATCCACAATCACGCCACCACCTGTTTGAAAATATCGAACAACTACAAGAGAAGGGACGTACGATCGTCTACACCACGCACTACATGGATGCCGCGCAACGGCTCTGCGATCGGATTGCCATCATCGACCAAGGTCGCGTATTGGCGCTCGACACGGTCGATGCACTCGTCGCCAAATACGCTGGTCGCTCCCAGATCAGCGTTGATTTGGACGAAACACCCGTCCCTCGCACAGTGCTGCCAGAGCGACTCGCTGTAGAACAATGCGGGCGTTCGCTGCAATGGGAGACAGAAACTCCTCTCGCTGAGTTGGAATTGCTGTCGGCAGCAGGTATTTCGGTACGCAGCGTGGAAATAACCAGGCCTAATCTGGAAACCGTATTCCTCAATCTGACTGGACGGAAATTGAGAGATTGATGGTGCGCATTCTGGTAATCGCCGGCAAGGATCTTCAACTGCTCTTGCGTGACCCGTTGGGATTGTTCTTTATCCTCGCTTTTCCCGCCATTATGGGAATCATTTTCGGCGCCATTACCGGATCGTCTCAAACGGACCAGGCGATCCTCGAAATTGCCGTCATCGATGAGGATCAATCGCGGTTGTCGACCCGCTTCACCAGCGCACTTGTGGAAACCGGAAGTATCCGTATCTGGAACCGCGATGCAACTCTGGAGAACGAACGCCAAGCCTCGCTGGACCGTGTCCGCCGAGGTCGTCTTACGGCCGTGGTCATCTTACCCAGAGGGTTTGGGGAAACCGCCGGCATGCCCTGGGCCAGCCCAGTGCCAATCGAGGTGGCCATCGATCCTTCACGTACCGCGGAACGTGGCATGCTGCAAGGGCTGTTAGTGGAAGCCGCCGGCAGCCTGGTAACCGCGCGGCTTGAGGATCCCGCCAGCCGGCGAGCCCTGTTTGCCAGCGGGCGGCGGGAAATCGAACGGAACCAAAAGCTGCCCACTGTTACGCGGGGACTGCTGGTACGACTGCTCGATCTGCTCGAGCGCGAAATCGAAGGGGAGCTGGAACGTGCCAGCAGTAGCAATCCCACAGCTCCATCAAAATCGACTTTCCCCGTGGATCTGGAATTGGCTCGTATCGAGTTCGTTCCCATTGATCGTCAAGGAGATCGCGGTCTCGGCGCGAATTGGCATGACAAAGTGCGTTCCCGCTGGGACCTGAGTTTCCCCCAGGGCATGCTGTGGGGTGTACTCAGCTGCAGCGCCGGATTTGCCATCAGCCTGGTACGCGAACAGGAGCAGGGGACTTTCCTCCGCTTGCAAGTCGCACCCCTATCCCGCTTTCAAATCCTGGCAGGCAAGGCGGCTGCATGTTTCGTCACCGTGTTGTTCGTAATTCTGGCCATGGTTTTGCTGGGCTATGCTCTGGGCATGCGGCCCATCAGCCCGCTGCTGTTGGCGCTGGCCGCATTCAGTATCGCCTGGTCCTTCGTCGGCATCATGCTGGCCATGTCGGTGACCGGCCGCACCGCGGAATCGGTCAACGGGGCGGCATGGGGTAGCGGTGTCCTGATGGCCATGTTTGGCGGGGGCATGGTACCACTCGTATTTATGCCGAACTTCATGCAAACCCTTAGTCTTTTTAGTCCAGTGAGGTGGGCCGTCGAAGCCCTGGAAGGGGCGATTTGGCGAAACTACTCGGTCGTCGAGATGCTCCGCCCCTGTGGCGTACTGATGGGAATCGGTGCAATCGGCTTTAGCGTCGGAATCTTGGTACTCAAACGGCGAACCGGATAATGCGCTGGTTCTGATTGCTGGTTAAGATGCTGGGCAACCGTAGCAACCCGCCGCTGAACAAGGTATCCTCAGCGCCTCCAACAGGATGTCGGTGAGTTCCGCCCTGGGTAAAGACACAGGTAACGCACTCCCAACCGACTCGATACCCAGGAAAGTACCCATGCGCGTCGGCCAAGGCGAGTTTCAGTACGAAGTGATTGCCGACTGGGCACAACTTCCTCCTGGCTGGACGTTTGGCTGGATCCCCGCGGTCGCGGTCGATAGTCAGAATCGTGTGTACGTTTACAGTCGTAGCGCTCACCCAATGATGGTCTTTGACGACCAGGGGCATTTCTTGACCTCTTGGGGCGACGAAATACTGCGAGACGCCCACGGAATCTACATTGATCAATCAGATCAGATTTACTGTACCGAGAGGTTGACCCACTGCGTCCATAAATTCAATACATCCGGAGAATTGCAGTGGACTCTGGGTAGTCCAGGAGTTCCGCGGCCCCCTGGAGTGCCTTTCAACAAACCCACCGACCTGGCAGTTGCCCCCGACGGTTGCCTGTTCGTGAGTGATGGATACGGCAACGCCAAGGTCCACAAGTTCTCACCGGAAGGACAACTGCTACAAAGCTGGGGAGAACCGGGACACGGGCCGGGGCAGTTCGATCTGGTACACAGCGTCTGGGTCGATTCACACTCACGTGTTTATGTCTGCGATCGTGAAAACAACCGCATCCAGATTTTCGATACAGACGGCCATTACCTGACCGAGTGGTCTGGATTCCTGCGCCCGGAGACACTTTGGTTTGACCATGACGAAACGCTCTACCTGGCGGAAGTGGGCCATCGTATCAGCATCCTCAATCGGGATGGTGATGTGCTCGCTCAGTGGGGCGAAGCGGGTCCGCTACCTTATCAATTTGTGGCCTATCCTCATGGTATCTGGGGAGATTACCGCGGAGACCTCTACGTGAGCGAAGTCGGTGCGGCGGGTCAATTAAAAAAATTCGTGCGTCAATAACTTGTGCGCCAGCGCCAGCCACAGCCGCGCGCTAACGAAATCCACATCTCGACGTTGAAGAATCCCATTATCCCTGTTGGCAAAACGACACCTAGTTTTGGAGGAATGTGCTGATGTCGCAAAACCCAAATCGCCGTCGCTTCCTGGAACAAAGCCTCTGCGTAGCCACCGGATTGGTCGGTGGCTCGTTACTGACTTCCGGTTACCGTGGCTGGTTGCCGGGAGGACAAGCGGCACTCGCCGATGACGCCACCGCGCCCGAACAGCGCCTGCGTCAACTCGGTATCGTCTTGCCACCCGCCCCCAAACCGGTGGCCGTCTATGTGCCCACTGTCCAAACAGGAAATCTCTTGTTTGCCTCTGGACACGGACCTGTCGGCCCCGACGGAAAACTGGTGATCGGCCGTGTCGGTAGTGACTTGACGCTGCAACAGGGCTACCAGGCGGCCCGCTTAACCGCATTGGCAATGCTCAGTTCCATGCGTGGGGCGCTGGGCAGCCTCGACAAAGTCGTCCGTCTGGTCAAGGTTACCGGCATGGTAAATTGCACCGCGTCCTTTACCCAACAACCGGAAGTCATCAACGGATTCAGTGAACTGATGGTTCAGGTGTTCGGTGAAATCCACGGTAAAGGTGCCCGCAGCGCAGTCGGTATGGGATCCCTGCCTCGTAATATCCCCGTAGAGATTGAGGCCATCTTCGAAACACGCGGATAAGACGCGTTTCGGAACAGCTGACAAAGCGCCCCCCATCGATCCTCAGGGTCCGCTAACCCTTTTCCAGCAGCGGGCCCTGGCGAGACCGTTCGTAGCGCTCTTTCCATTGGGCCGTATCATCGTTGGGGTAGAGACGCGTCTGGACGCCACGTTCGTAATAAGGAACGATACCGGGGCGCCGCGCTGGATTGAGCACAAAATTAACACCTGCCAGGTGGTTGAAGTACATCCTGCGGCCATCGCTCCAACGCGTCTCTACCAGCCTGGGAGGGTCGGGACGACGCGGCGGTTTATCGACTCGAAATCGATCCACAGCAGCCCAGTCGATGTCATATCCCAAGCCCGGCCCGGTCGGGATGGCAGCTTTGCCGTTGGTCAACTTAATCCGACGGGTCAAGAGATCGTGTGCGTAGAGTTGGTGGCAATTGACGGCCGGCCAAGTTGCGTTCTTGAGCACCGCGCCGAAGTGCAGCGACCAGGCGGCGGTAATTCCCGTTCCCACCAGCTGCAACCAGAATGGCATCTCTGCCATTGCTGCGACATGTGCTTGACGCACCAGACGACGCGCGCCGCCTCCAATCACAAAACCATCACAGACCCCTTCTTGAATAGCCACCCGTGGTCTCGGATTTCCGTAATGCATGGCGATCTGTACCCGGGTCGCGCGGCGGATCGCCTGATTGCCGGCAATATCCCCCTGCGGAATGGGTGTTTCGTAGATGTCCGTCTGTGGAAACTCCGCCAGATCCTTGAGAATCGGCAGGCCCTTTGCCGCAGTCAGTAGCGTGTCGTTGTAATCCATATCGATCTTGAACTCCGGCGGCAACCCTTGCACCGCCGCTTCCATCTGCGCCCAAATATCGAACCAGGGACGCCCTTTGGTTTTGTATGCCAGGTAACCCAGCCGCTGCGCTTCACGACATTCCGACGCCATATCCTCCACGGTCGTATCAATATTCCACCAGGAAAGGGGTGTCTGCTGGTACAGCTGGACACCTAGCAGCCGATGGATGGGCACATCGCATGCACGGGCCACGGCATCAAACAGTGCCATCTGTAAACCGGTGCCCAGCGAATCATCCCACATCAGGGACGCCGCGTTCTGGCCCTGTGCCCGCTGGACCGCTTCTTCTGAGACCGTGGCCGGGGTGTAATACAACAGCGTCTCACCATGACCCAACTGGCCCGACGCCAGACGTACCGTGCAAATCTCAGAATATTTCCAGTGAGGTAACTCGCGGGCCATGTTCCGCGCTGGGACAGGCCGAAACGGTACCTTCACCGTGACCCGGTCAATCCGCGTCACGGTCAGATCCGTGGTGGCGGGTGCTGCCACCGCGGACTGCGCGTGATACGCCCCCTGGGCGATCGCACCAACCAGGCCTGCTCGCAAAAAGCGGCGGCGTTGCAGAACGCGGCGGGGCCGCGTTGAAGAACCGAGGTCAGGTTGTCGTGGACCGTAGTACCGCATCAAATCACCCCCGCCAAGTATGGTGTCAAGTACGTCAATCAATGGACTGTGCCACTGACAGAACACTCACCATCGTAACAATCTGGACGGGCGATCAACATCCGTCACCAGCGCAATGCCGTGTTTTCGACGGGTTGGGTCACGACGGCAACTCCAAGGCGAGACGGTACTTCCAGCGTGGCGTTCCGCCGCTTTCGGGAGATACCGCCGAAATCTTGATGTCAGAGTCGGCGATTTCAATCGCTCCTATCGCATTAGGCTTCGCTTCGCAAACCGGCAGACTTTCTAGAATCGCTCCCGAAGCCAGACGGACAAACTGCTGCTGGGGTCCCGCTACGGCGTGTGTAGTGAAATAAGTACTGCCCAAGAAAAGTGGCTGTTGACTCATACGACAGGCTACATCAAAGACAATCTCCGCACGGGCCGTGTCCGTTTCGACACTGACCGACCAGTGGCTACTCCCGGCCATGCCGATCAACAAAGCAATCGGCCCCCGCGGACGTTCCTCAAATGTGAGTTGCTGCAGCGGCGGGCTCGCTGGCCAGACCGCTTGATCGTTACCCTCCAGCGACGTCAATAAGGGGGTCGTTCCCAGGGGGCCACAATAATCGACCTGTTGCGCATATCGATCTCCGGTCCAGGAGAAGGTCAGTCGCAGCCCATGTCCCTGTTCATTGATAGCTTCCAACACGTTCACACCAGTTCATTCCCCCTGGCCGACGCGCCATCGCAAGAATGCGTCGAGAAACCCCTGTAAGTTGCCATCGAGAACCTCATGAAAATTACCCATCGTGAATCCTGTACGCGCATCCTTGACACGCTGGTCGGGGTGCAAAAAGTAGTTGCGTATTTGTGAACCAAAGCCGACCCGCGCCTTGTTCTTGTATTTTTCGGCTTCTTCAGCCTCGCGTTTATCCTCCTCGATCTGCACTAATTTGGCACGCAACATTTTCCACGCTGTCGCCCGATTCTTGTGCTGACTACGCTCGTTCTGACACTGCACCACCACTCCGGATGGCTTGTGGATCAATCGCACAGCACTATCCGTCTTGTTGACGTGTTGGCCACCCGCACCTTGCGCGCGATAGGTCTGCATCTCGACGTCTGCATCTCTGACCTCGATTTGCGTCGCATCGGAAATCTCAGGAGTCACATCGACCGCAGCAAAACTCGTCTGGCGTTTGCCATCGGCGTTGAAAGGGCTGATTCGAACCAGTCGGTGCATGCCACTTTCCCCCTTGAGGTACCCGTACGCCATCGGACCGCGGACTGCGATCGAACAACTATTAAGTCCCGCTTCTTCGTTGTCATTGCGATCCAATAGCGACAACGAGTAGTCGTTCTTCTGCGCCCAGAGAGTGTACATGCGCAACATCATCTCGGCCCAATCATTCGCGTCGGTCCCGCCGTCACGGGCGTTGATTGAGAGAATCGCGCCAGCCGAATCATGAGCTCCGTTGAGCAGTGCTTTGAGTTCGAGTTCTTCTAATTGCTCATCCAAACGTTGGACTTCGCGCGCTACTTCAGCCTCGATCGACTCGTCTTCGCGCGCCATTTCCAGGATCGCCTCTAAATCACTGGCATCCTCAATCAACCGTTCCAATGGTGTGATGATCGCCTTGAGCGACTTGAGTGCTCCCACGACTTCCTGTGCCGTCTCCTGGTTATCCCAAAATCCAGCGGCGGCCATCCGCGTTTCAATGCGCGCCAGTTCCGCCTGCTTCGCTACGTAGTCAAAGACTATCCCGCAGCTGGAGTATGCGCTGCTGGATCGCTTCAGCTCGGTCAATCAATTCAGCATCCATCGAATAAACTCTCCGAAAATGGGGCGCAGCCTGGCAAACGCGGCGTGGCAAACAAATATAACGCCTTGCGGTGGACGATAAAACGGGAAGCGGAACTACGAGCGCCCATTCCCACCGTCTGGAACCCTGGTCGCGGGAATTCACATCGGTGTCGAGTCGACCTCGCTGGGCGTAGTGGAAGCAATCTCATCGCGGGTGTCGTCGCGCGCACGCGCGTGCAGGTAGAGCTTGATGGGAACTTCGCCAAATCGCAATTGGTCGCGAAACACCCCCAGCAGATAACGCCGATAGGTCGGCGAAAAGGCCTGTGGATAATTACATATCAAGACAATCGTCGGTGGTTGGGATCCAACTTGCGTCGCGTAGTAGATCTTCGGGCGGCGCCCGCGAAAAATCGGCGGCTCATGGCGCTCCAATGCCGCAGCGACCAAGCGATTCAACTGGCCAGTGGATACCCGATCGCGAGATTGTTTGAACAGCATTTGCGCATGGTTCATCAGCGCCTTGACGTTCTTACCCGTCTGCGCCGTAATGAACGCAATCGGCACATGCCACATGGTTTGAAACGACTCTCGCAGGTAGCGGACCCAGCGATCTGTCGGCATTCGACCGACCATTAAATCCCATTTGTTGACAACAAAGATACAGGGCTTGTAGTTCTCTGAAATGTACTTGCAGAGTTGTTTGTCGACTTTTGAGATCGGGTCGTTCGCCGCGAAGAACATCAACACCACATCAGCGCGCCGAATACTACGTTGCGCGCGCCGTGTACTGTAAAACTCGACATTTGTTTTGACCGCTTTGGTGCGCCGTAAACCAGGTGTGTCGATTGCTGTGAAAACCTGGTCATCCAGTTCGAAACGGACATCCACGCTGTCGCGCGTCGTACCTGGTACCTCACTGACGATCATCCGTTCTCCGCGTGCCAGTGAATTAACCAGCGTGCTCTTGCCCACATTGCGACGCCCGACCATCGCTATCTTCATACTTGTCTCTGGCGGTTTTCCACTCTCCTGAGATTCTGGTGGTAACCGCTCTTGGATCAAATCAAGTAACTCGCGACGATTCCGATTCTGGTGCGCACTAACCCGAATCAGTTTGCCCCGGCCCAGGCGATAAAATTCGTCGGCCTGGGGATCCAATTTGGCATCGTCAGCCTTGCTGGCCACGCAAATAATTGGTTTGTCGACATACCTCAGACGCCGGGCAACTTCTTCATCCAAAGGAGTCAGCCCGTCTCGCGTATCAACAACCAGTAGCACGAGATCCGCAATTTCCAGGGCTGTAGCGATCTGATTTTCAATCTCTCTCGTCAAGTTGTCGACATCGTCGATCCCGATACCTCCGGTGTCAATCAGCTCAAAAAAACGATCTCCATCGCTTATCAAATGAGTCACTCGATCGCGTGTAACGCCTGCCACATCATCAACGACGGCGAGGCGCATTCCGGCGAGCCAATTGAACAGACTCGATTTGCCCACATTGGGCCGACCAACGATTACAACTTGCGGTACCGCCATAGTATCACCATACAATTCTCTTGCTCAAAACGCGCCGTTCATCATAGTTCAATGCCGGCAGCGCGAGAAGTTGGTAGCAGGTACCCGTATGCAAGCCGAGCAGGCAGCTTATACTGGCCCACGCGGCTGCCCGCAGTTTTGTGGGCAAATGGTCCACACGATTGGAACAAGTCGTACGGGATCAGACTGCGGTGGGACTGCGCCAGTGGCACTCACCCCCGGGAGAACATCGAATGGCCACACCTGGAGACCTCGAAGATTCTCGCCTGCAGCAACTTCTGATACAGCAGCTTCAAAGTTTTCACCGAGCGGGCGTCCGGCAGCTTCCACGCGCCGCAATTTTTCCCAGCGCGGTCCCTCCGGGCAAGCCAGATCATCCACCAGCTACCTCTCTTTCACCGGTGCCGGAAATGCGACCCACGCCTTCACCCGAAAATGCTCTTGAAGAATTGGAATTGCTGCGCCAACAAGTCACTGCCTGCACGCTCTGCGAAGACCTGGCCGCCTCCAGGACACAAACCGTGTTTGGTGTCGGGAACCCCCATGCACGACTCTGCTTCTTCGGCGAAGCGCCGGGCAGAGATGAAGATCGCCTGGGTGAACCGTTCGTTGGTCGGGCCGGGAAACTTCTCACCGATATTATTCACAAAGGCATGCAGCTGCAGCGTGAAGACGTCTACATTCTCAACGTACTCAAATGCCGGCCCCCCGGAAATCGAAACCCCAGCCCTACCGAGGCAAATTGCTGCCGTCCTTTTTTTGAACGCCAATTGGAAATTATCCAGCCCGAGTTTATTTGCTGCCTGGGAACCGTCGCAACTCAAAATTTGCTGCAAACACGGGAATCAATCGGCCGCTTGCGAGGAACCGTTCATACCTGGCAGGGGATCAAAGTGATCGCGACTTATCATCCTGCTTATTTATTGCGGAATCCGGCCGCCAAGAAGGACACTTGGGAAGACATTCAGCTATTGATGCGGGAAATGGAAAACACGGCAGGTGATACCGTGTGACAACAAGTGACCCTGCTGCCGCCCTACCAATTGAAACTCAAGTCCTTTACAGATCGTGAATTTGGAGAACGCAAGTGTCCGAACAAAGTGTCGCCCACATGGTTTTTTTTACTCTCAAGGAACCCAGTGCAGCCGCCATCGAACGTCTGGTTAGCTCCTGCCAGCAACACCTTACAGACCATGCTGGCGTCACGCACTTTAGTGTCGGTCCCCGTGGCGAGGAATTTACACGTCCCGTGAATAACCAGTCCTACCAGGTAGGGCTGCATGTCGTGTTTCAGAGCAAACAGGCGCACGACACGTACCAAGCACACCCGCGACACTTGGCATTTATCGAAGAAAACAAAGATTCCTGGGAGAAAGTCGAGATCTTCGATAGTTACGTCTAAATGCGCAGCACCCGGTTGGCGAAATCGCGGACGGCCACCACGGACGTCTCGTCGCTTTCCACAGGCGGGCTAGGCCACCACAGCTGCCAACCGCCATCCCAAACCACGGCCTGCGGTTATTCGGCAGACGCCATCGCGTGTAACTGCACCTGGGACCGCGTCTGCTCCTTCTCGAGAAACGTCCGGCCGTATTTCACATTGAGGTGGTCCCAGGGTAAGCGGTCGCCCACTTCATGCGGCGTGTGTAACGCTTTGTCGACATCAATGCCCACGTCTGCCAGGGCTTGCCACCAGCGTTGACTGTCCATGTGCTCGGTCCAGCTATCCAACCGGGCGCCACGCTTCCAGGCTAATTCGATCGCATCCGACGTGCGGCGGTCACCGCGGCTAAGGATCCCCTCCAATAAACTCGTCTCAATATCGTGACACTTAACGTTTACCGATCGTAACGTTCGACGGCTCCACAGGTACTTGTGGGCCCATTGAAAATACTCGCGCCGCTGCATTGCATTCCATTGATAAGGCGTGTGAGCCTTAGGCACAAAATTGGACACACTAGCGGTCACCGCCGGATATCTCCCCAACTCTTCTTTGCCGATCCGGGCAATCGTTTCCGCCATTTCGATAATGCCATCCAAGTCGACCCGGCGTTCGCCGGGAAGCCCGCACATGAAATAGAGTTTGATTCGCTGGTAATGATTGCGAAAGGCCGTCCGACAACCTTCGTACAAATCTTCATTCTTGATCTTCTTGCGAATCTGCTCGCGCATATCATCCCGGGCAACCTCGGGAGCCAATGTAAGCCCCGAGCGTCGTTCATTCCCAATCAACTCAGCAATACTCCGCAACTGCTCATTGACGCGTAAACTGGGCACAGAAACACTGACACCAAGCGGACGAAATACACGTTTCAGCTCGAGTACCAACTCCTCAAAATGCGGATAGTCACTACTGGAAAGCGAGAGGATTGAGATTTCGTTAAACCCAGTATTTCGATAACTCTCCAAGGCACCATCGACAATCGTTTGAACCGAGCGAATCCGCAATGGCCGTTTGATCACAGTGCTTTGACAAAATCGACATTGCCATGGACAACCGCGCATGATTTCGATGGCGATCCGATCATGCACGCACTCTACGTAAGGAACGATCGGACTCGTCGGCAAGGGAATACTATCGAGATCAGAAATCACCGAAGGCTCGATTGTTTCTGGCACATCGCCGCGCGTACGCTGTAGTGCGACAAATCGACCATCGCGATATTCGGGCTCATAAAACCTGGGCACATAGCAGTAGGGATGCGTCGCTGCCAATTCTGCCAAATGGGCTTCACGGGACTCGTCTGCCCCGGATGGTGCACCATTGGCAGGCAGTTGAGACTGCCGTGCCGCCCGCCAAAAGTCACAAATACTCGGTAAACTGGGTTCACCATCGCCCGTTACAAAGACGTCGACAAATGGCGCCAAAGGTTCGGGATTCTGCGCGCAGGGACCTCCCGCAACGATCAACGGATGGTCCATCGTACGATCGGCCGAACGTAAGGGAATACCCGCCAGATCGAGCATCGTCAACAAGTTGGTGGAACAGATCTCATACTGCAAGGAAAACCCCAACACATCAAACTCAGAGAGGGGAGTAAAGGTCTCCAGGCTGTACAACGGCAACTGCTTTTGCCGTAACTGAGACTCCATGTCGCTCCAGGGAACGAACGCGCGTTCACACGCCCAGTCGGGTTTAGCGTTCATTAGCGAATAGAGCACCTGCAAACCGTGGTGACTCATTCCGATCGTATAGGTATCGGGAAATGCGAGGCACAGTTTGCCACTCACCGTACGGTGGTCCTTACGTACCATGTTCCATTCGCCACCCAGATACTGGGCCGGCGTCTGCACGTTCGGCAACACGGAACGTTGCAATTCCTGTTTCAGAGATTCATTCAACATCCGCTGTGATACTCCCAGTCCACGATACTCCCGGTCCACTTAGGTCACAGCAAATTGTGATCATCTGTCGCGGGAGGAACCAGAAACAAGCCACACTTCCAGTCAGTTAAAGACGCTACCATAGCATACCGCGTATTTCCTTGACGCAACATGTGCTCACCGCCGCGCAGATATCTTGGCGCCTCCCGGGAAGGGATACGGCACACACTGGATAGGCCGAATCCTGTTCATTGCAGCCCGGGTCATTCGGACTGGACACCGAAACCGGCTTCCCGTCACAATAGCCAGGGATGCCAGAGGCAGCCAGAGAAGCAACGGAATTCGCACGCCACCGCCTATCAGCAAACCCCTGTCAAGAAGCCCCATGCGCGCTCTACTAGTCGGCAACGCCGAACACCCTGAATTCGACGACGCCCTGTGCTGGCTCCGCGCGCATCTGGAGCTGACCGTGTCAACCGGTGTCAATCTGGCACTACAACATTTACACCTGAATGAGGATCCACAACTCATTCTGCTGGTGCAATCCCGTCGCAACCAAATCGCGCAACGTGAAATCGAACAATTGCACCGCGCGGCACCGCTGGCACGGCTGGTCGGGCTGCTGGGAAGTTGGTGCGAGGGAGAAGTGCGCAGCGGAGAACCCTGGAGAGGTGTCAAACGGATTTACTGGCATCAATGGGCACCGCAGTTCATCGATTTGGCGAGCGATCGTCAACAGCACCGAGCGAAGCTGTGGGGGCTACCACGCACCACGACAGCCGCCGAGAGGCTCTTAAGATCGCAGGAACACGACAAGACTCCCCAAAGTGAGTTCATCGGAATCAGCGCACTCTCGTTGATCGATTTCGAAACCATGGCCGACGCTTGTCAGACACGCGGCTGGTCTACAGTTTGGTTGACCGATCCCCACACAACCCACTGCGGCGATTTGTCGGCGATTCTCTTCAACGGAGGAACCTCACATCGGCAGGATCTGCGCCGCGTCAAACAGCTGGCCCACCAATTTCCCGGATTGCCACTCGTTGCCGTCGTGGGCTATCCCCGCCTCGACGACCAGCAGCGATTGCTGGCCGCGGGTGCCTGCCAAATGGTCTCCAAGCCTTATTTGTTGGACGAGCTACTGACTGCCCTGGGCGATTCAATGGAGGTGTTTCAAGACACTCCGCTGCCGGCGCAGAGCGCGTGACTACCCATGGGTACCGAAGGCAATCACCACAAGCACCTCATCGCGACCACCGCAAGCGAACTCAAAAGGCCTCGCAATAGAGCGCGTACAAGTCGGCCGCACTGACTGGCCTTGGGTTAAAGCCCGCTGTCCACTGTTGCTCCGCAGCCTCCGCGAGCCTGGTGAGCTTCTCCCGTTGGACACCACAATCCGCGAGACACTTCTTTAAACCCGCCTTGGGCAACAACCTCGAAACCCACTCGGCTAATTGATCCGCCCCCTGGTAATCTGCCAGCTCACCTCCTTGTCCCCCCTGCAAGAGTTCCTGGTACCAGTCGCCGCATTGCGCACTGTTGTAGCGAATCACATGCGGTAGCATGACACCCACTGCTTGCCCATGAATCAGCCCGAATTCCGCCGTCAACGGATTGGCCAGCGCGTGGGTCGCGCCCAGCATCGAATTCTCAATTGCCAGGCCCGCAAAACACGCACCCAGTTGCATCCCTCCCCGAGCCTCCAAACTCTGGGGATCGTCGAGCACCGGGCCGAGATGACTTGACAATAGCCGCCAGGCCTCCCGACTGAACATCTGCGACATGGGAGTGCGCGACGTCGTCACGTATGTTTCCAGCGCGTGTGCGAGGGCATCAATCCCTGTCAGCGCGGTCACCTGTACGGGCTGTGTCAGTGTTAAGACAGGGTCCAACAAGGCCACCGTACAAGCGGCTTTCTTGTCGCCACAGGCCATCTTGACCTTGGTTTCCGCATCAGAAATCAAAGCAAACGACTGTGTCTCACTACCGGTCCCGGAGGTTGTGGGAACTGCGATCATCGGAAGCATTGGCTGCGTCGCCTTGCCGACACCCCAATAGTCGCGCATCGTACCACCATTGGTGTACACAAAATTGATACCCTTGGCACAATCCATTGAGCTACCGCCGCCGAGGCCGACGAGTAGTTCAGGATCACAGCCACGGGCCACCTCAACCCCTTTTTGTACATCGTTGGTGGTGGGGTTCTCGCCAAAATCATCAAACAGCGTCACTTCGATATCTGCAGCACGGAGCGCATCGACGCCGCGCTGCGTATGCCCCGCGGCAATCACTCCGCGATCGCTCACCAGCAGTGTTTTGCGAGCCCCGGCCTGGACCGCCAACTCACCCAGAGATGCAAGTCCGTCGGCGCCAAAAATAATTCTGGTTCTAGGCTGACAATCAAAAGCATGCATGAGCTGGAAATTCCGGCGTCGCTCTACAACTGACGCCTCCCTGGCCCGGTAACGCAGGCCCCGGGCGGCTTTCGTCAACGCGCCGCCTGAATGCGACAAGACGACACTTCTTTTCGCGATACGACGACTGACAGTAACCGGCACGCAGTCCTTCATTCCAAACGGGGTGAGGAACAAATCGACTGAGATCAAAGCTGCTCCGCGGTAACCCAAGCACCAGACTAGCTGGCTGGCAACATCTCGTCGGGTACCTGGTAAGCGCGCGACCGAAACAGAAAATCAATAATGCTGCCCTCGTGAGGTTGTAACCAATTGAGTTTGGTGGTCGGGATCGCACCGATGTTCAAGCGATCGATGTGAGTCGCGTTGGTCGCAGCGCGGATCAACGATTCATTCTTGGTGATCACAGTACCTACCAACGTGGGCCCGATGCGCGCCAGCATTTGGTCTTCGGGGCATTCAACTACTGTTGAAAATGGGAACATGTACTCCTTCTTGGCGATCTCATTATCCGGCGACTCGCAATGTACAATCATCGGTCGCAGGTAGGCGCACCGTTCCTGTTCGACAAGTCGGTCCCCGTGCTGCTCCGTCAGGTGAGTAACGCCATCTTCCTGCAGATCGCTTTCGATCATGCCCCAAACCGCTGCGGCCATTCCCGGTACGGTGAAGGCGGCCAATCCTGCCTCTGGATCAGTCGGGGGTTTGGCCTCGATCGGTCCGATCCGCTCCGCCAGCGCAGCCGCAATTTCCTTGGTGTGGCGCGACGCCCAGACGCCGGAACAATTAATGCAACCTCGCCCACTGTTGATGTAAATACTCTCCGCCATCAAGTCCACATACTGCTCCCAGTCGTCGACCACGTCGTCCGCCAGCAGTATTTTCGAGAACCCGGGTCCATGCGCCTGGACTTTCGGGTTGCCATGATACCGTTCAACCGTCGGTGTACCCCCGAAAATCATGGCGCGCTCGCAGGACTCGAGCAGGGCCGCGCCCGGTTCCGCTTCACCGGGGTACATACAAAACGCTTCGGGTGGAATGCCGGCCTCGATAAACGCGGCCATCATCCGGTACGGCGTCCACGGCTCCTGGGGACCAGGCTTCAGTACGAGGCCCAGCTGCAAGGGAATAGCCGGCAACCACAAGGTGTGCACACCCGGAGAATTGGAGGGTAAAACCGCACCCAAAACGGGCGACTGGCACTGGTAACTCACGACCACACCACGATCTTCGATACCCCATCCTCGGCTAAGTACATCCAAAGGTAACCCACGGGTCAGACAGTCCAATATCTTGCCCATGTTCTTCAGTACGAACGAATTTTTTCCCATGTTCGCCCGGCACATATGCTCAGGGAGCCCAGTCGTCGAGGATTGCTGGTGGGCAAACTCCGCGGGCGTCTGCGTGCCGTCCCCAATCGCCAGGGTACCCGTCTCGTAGTGGTCACCGGCCTTGCCGAGGCGTTCAATCAACTCCTCACAGGAAAACTCCAGTAACGCGTCGCGGGCTTTTTGGGCTTGCCGCATATCGCGTTTGATGATTCCACCGTTGGCTTGATGGACCTTCGCTACGGGTTCACCCGTTGCGAAATGTTGGACGTCGGTCACTTCGAGTGACTGGTAAGGCTTACCCCATCGGATGACAGGAATTTCGAGCACAGCAATTTCTCCTGCAGAACCGGTTGCGAATCAGCCCGGTTCTCGAATGATCTGAAACAGTCCACAGCTCTGCAACGCTCAACAGTGCGGTGCATTACACCCGCTTGTTGCACTGCCGTTTTAATACACACCAACGGTTGTCTGTGAAGCAAAACCGTGAAACGGTCTCACTCCACTAACTCCATACCAAGGATACAAATCGAAAGGTGCTTCCCGCTCACCCTCATCACGTTCCAGAAAGCCCGGTACAAAAAACTCTTTCGTAAGTGTTGTTAGTTTGACACGACCTGTTTCACCAACCGAGACGACCTTGGTCGGGTCATCAAAGTCGACGACTTCCGTAACTGCCCTGGGTTGTGGAGCGTAATAGCTGATCTTGTAGTCCTCTGCCGCCGTCACCGGCTTGCTGCAAGCCAAGCCCATCAACGTATTGCCGTACGTCGGGGTCATGTAGATACCACTCTCGGCAGGCGGCCCCCCGAAAAATTCTTCGATGCAAAATCGCGTCCACTGCGGTGTGAACTCCGTGCCCCCTGAAAAAATTCCCGTAATCCCGGTATCCGCAAACGACTGGCCTTTCTCCTCCAGCGCGTTGCAGAGAGATTCCAGCAACTTGGGCGTCGCAAACATACACTTGATATCGTGACCGGCGGATAACACGGTAAGCGCCTGATCGATACAGTGCTTCTTGTATTCCTCTAAATGCTCCATCCAGCCTTTCTTGATCAACTTGACAACCCAGCGTGGGTCCAAGTCGATGCAGAAGCAGATTCCACCACGGAACTGACACAGATGCTCGACCGCCAATCGCAGCCGCCGAGGGCCAGACGGCCCCAACATCAGCCAATTGGAGCCCTTCGGAAAATGCTCATCCGGCAAGGTTTCACTGAACATCTCGTAGTCAATGCGAAAATCGTCAATCACCATACGGCTCTTGGGAATTCCGGTCGTTCCGCCAGTCTCAAACACATACGTCGGTTTTCCATCCAGACCCTGGGGAACCCAGCGGCGAATCGGTCCACCTCGCAACCATTCATCTTCGAAGAGGGGGAATTTCTTCAGATCGTCAAATTCTTTGACGTCTGTAAGCGGATCAAAATCCAACTCAGCCTTCTTTTCCAGCCAGAATGGGCTGCCGGTCGACGGATGGAAATGCCACTGAACGATTTCAACCGTATGCGCATCGAGCCGGGCCTTGGCCTCCTGTTGCCGCGTTTCCAGGTTGGCGGCTGCCGTGGAATCGGTCGTCATACAGCAATCCCTTGAAAAACGTGGTTAAGTTCAAAGAGCTTTCACCCCGCACAATGCACGCACACGCGGAGAACCAAACCCGCCAAAATACCCCAGCTGAGGGTGAAAGACAACCATGCCCGAGGGGCCACGCAGTCGCGGGCCCGTTCGCGTTCGCTCGGCTGCGGCGGGGGCCACGAACCTCACCAAAGGCCGTTATCCGCACGGTGTGATCTGCACGGCGCAGAATTTGAATTCGGGAATCTTGCCATAGGGATCCAGAGCGTCGTTCGTCAAGACGTTTGCCGCCGCTTCACGAAAATGGAACGGGATAAAAACACTCCCAGGTTCAATGGTTCGATCAGCGCGCGCGGCCAGTTCTATCTCCCCACGCCGGCTACTGATTCGCACTCGGTCGCCAGCAGCAACACCCAAAGCACCTAAATCACTGGGATGGATCGCCGCGAACGCCGTCGGCTCTAATTGCGATAATGCCGCGCTGCGACGCGTCATGCTACCCGTGTGCCAGTGTTCCAGGACTCGACCGGTATTCAACACAAAAGGAAATTCCGTGTCCGGCAATTCCTCGGCGGGTTGATAGTGGCAGGGTACAAATGCGCCTTTTCCCGAGGCGGTGGGAAACGCCTCGGTAAATAAAATCGGTGTCCCATCGGTCGTCTCAGGATCCGGGCAGGGCCAAAGTTTGCCAGTCTCTCCCAGATTCTCGTGCGACAATGTCTGGTAATTTTGTGTCAGTGAGGCAAATTCCTGAAACACGTCTGCCACCGTGGCATAGTCCATCGAAAGCCCCAGACGACGTCCTAAATCACAGAGGATCAACCAATCCTCCCGCGCCGCACCCGGAGTCTGCAGTACCGCCCGACCCAGCTGCACACGACGATCGGTATTGGTATAGGTACCCGTTTTCTCCAAGTAACTACTCGCCGGTAAGATGACATCCGCAAACTCCGCTGTCTCGGTCAAGAAAATATCTTGCACGACGAGAAAATCGAGGCGGCTCAGCGCCCGCCGCACCTTGTTCAAATTCGGATCAGAGATAAACGGATTCTCCCCCAGGATGTACATCCCACGTACATCTCGCGCCAATGCGGCCTGCATAATTTCCACCACGGTCAACCCCGGCTGATCATCCAGCGGTTTTCCCCAGGTGTGAGAAAAACGATCGCGTACGGCTGCGTTGGTCACTGCCTGGTAATCCGGGTAGACCATCGGAATCAAACCCGCGTCACTGGCCCCCTGGACATTGTTCTGACCGCGCAACGGATGGAGACCTGTTCCCGGACGACCGATGTTGCCTGTCATCAGACAGAGAGAAATCAGACACCGCGCGTTATCAGTACCAGTTGTGTGTTGTGAAATCCCCATGCCCCAGAAAACCAACATGCTGCCGGCCTTTCCAATCGTCCGGGCAACTTGCTCGATCTCCTTCACAGGGACACCGCAAACTGTGGCCACTTGCTGTGGCGCATAGTTTTCCAGCACCATGTCGCGCAGGGCATCAAATCCCTCGGTCCGCGCGCCAATGAAGTCGGTGTCGACCAGGTTTTCACGAATCAGCACATGCATCACGGCGTTGTAGAACGCCACGTCGGTACCAGGACGGATGCGCACAAAATGGTCCGCAAAATCGGTCAACGGGTGCGACCGGACATCGACAACGATCAGTTTCGTACCGCGCTTAGCGGCTTGCTTGATGAACGTCGCGGCGACCGGATGGTTTGCCGTAGTATTAGATCCGGTCACCAGCGCAACGTCACTGCGCGCGACGTCAGCGAAAACGTTGGTTACCGCACCCGACCCGATCGTCTCCATCAATGCAGCCACCGAAGAGGCGTGGCACAACCGGGTGCAGTGGTCGACATTGTTGGTACCCAGACCAGCGCGAATCAGTTTCTGAAACAGGTACGCTTCCTCGTTAGAACATTTGGCCGACCCAAAACCGGCCAATGCAGTACTGCCGTGTTCTGAGCGGATCGTGAGCAGCCGATTGGCAACCTGGTCCAAAGCTTCTTCCCAAGTCGCCTCCCGAAATGCTGGTAGGACTTCGGCGTAGTCGACAATACCTCCCGGTTTGCGACGAGGGGATTGCCTGGAGAGAGCAACTTCGGACGACAATGGGCCTTTGGGGTAAGCGTCCTCCCGGCGAATCAACGGCTGTGTTAATCGCTGCGGATGCGTGGCGTAGTCCCAACCATAACGACCTTTAACGCACAACCGGCCCTGATTGACTGGGCTCGCACGGCCTTCCGTGAAAACAATTTGCGGAGCCGGATCGCGATGCGGATCTTCCGCAGGCAATGGCAGTGCGGGCGGTCGCGGTGCCGCGGAGGTGCTGTGGAATGTCACCGCGCAACCGACACCACAATAAGGACAAACACTGTCTACCGAGGTTAACTGGTCGCGTGGAGCCAGCGGCAACGTCACAACTCTGTCGGTCAACGCGCCTGTGGGACACGCGGCGGCACACTGGCCACAGGCAACACAGGTACTATCCCCCATCGGGTCATCAAGGTCGAAGGCAATTTGTGCAGCGAAGCCCTTCCCGGTTCTGCCAATCACTTCATTGGATTGGACTTCGTCGCAGGCACGTACGCAGCGGTCACACAAAATACACGCCTGGTGGTCTACCGCGATCACCGGTGAAGAGGGATCGGTCGGTCGCCGTGTCGCAGCGCTGCCCGACTGGCCCAGCGAGAGGGGTTTAGCAAGCGTTGCGGCGCCTTTTACTAACACGCCGTAGGTCCGCCCCAGCGCCTCTAGCTCACAATCCGCCGTAGTCTGCTCGCGGTCACAGGGCAGGGGGTGATCTCGCAACAACAACTCCAGCAGTTTGCGTCGATGCGCGCGCACGCGGTCGGAATTCGTCTCGACCTGCATGCCTGCTTCGCACGCCCGCACACAAGACGCGGCCAGTACGCGCTCACCCACATCGACCACGCACATCCGGCAAACGCCCACTGGCGTCACCTGCGGCTGATGACAAAGCGAGGGAATCTCAATACCACTACGGCGAGCGGCTTCCCAAATCGTCGTTCCCGTGGGCATTTCAATGGTGTGTCCGTCAAGGACCAGTTGAACTCGCGACATCCGGCGCTCCTCAGCGGGGAATAGCTTCAGGAAAATGACGGAGCATTGACTCGATGGGGTTCAAAGCAACCTGACCCAAGCCGCAAATTGAGGTTTGCTGAAGGGTTTCCGCAAGTGGGGCCAATTCATTCAAGGCAGCAGTCGGAACGTCCCCTTGTGACACGCCTTGCAGCAGATCGACCGCGTAGCGACTGCCCAGGCGGCAAGGCACACATTTCCCACACGATTCATTGCGAAAAAAACGGACCAGGTTCGTCGCCAGCGAAAACAGGTCCCGTTCGGCTCCAAACACCATCACAGCGCCGGTTCCCAGCATACTGCCCGCATCCCGCATGGCAGTAAAATCAAGTGGTGTATGGACCGCCGCAGCCGGCAGAAAATTAGAGCTGGCACCACCTGGGAGAAAGGCTTTCAGTTCACCGCCATCGCGCATCCCTCCGGTCAAATCAATTAACTCGGCGACAGTCGTGCCAACCGGGATTTCATAGACCCCCGGCCGCTGGACATCTCCCGAAATTGAAACGAACTTGAGTCCCCAGAAGTCGTCTTTTCCTGCGGTGCGCCACCACGCACTGCCATGGTGCACAATGGCAGTCGCCAGTGCCAGCGTCTCCACATTGTTGATCAGTGTCGGACAGCCATGGAGGCCACAGGTACTGGGGTAGGGGGGCTTGTTCCGCGGTTCCCCACGTTTGTCTTCCAGGGCCTCCAGCAACGCCGTCTCTTCGCCCAGAATATATCCTCCCGGAGACACAAACACCTCGATCTCGAAGGGTCGACCCGAACCGGCTGCATTCGCACCCAGGATGCCCTGCCGCCGCGCTTCATGGATGGCTTGCTCCAGGGCGACTTGTTCCCGCTGGTATTCATGCCGCAGATAGACAATGCCGTGCTGGGCACCCACAGTCAGCGCGCCCAGGAGCATGCCTTCGATCACCAGGTGGGGCAACTGCTCAAGAATCACACGGTCCTTGAAGGTCCCAGGCTCGCTCTCGTCCGCATTGCAGATCACGTACTTGACGGGACCGGCGGCATCCGCGACAGCGGACCATTTACGAGCCGTCGAAAAACCGGCGCCTCCCATGCCAGAGAGACCACTGTCGGTTAAGTGCGCTAAGCACGTCGCGGCGAGCGACGACGGGTCCGACGACAGCGCACGCACCGTGCCGTAACGCATCTCAGGATCCGCGTACGGGTCGCACTTCCAGCGCCGAGGTTGCGTCGCGGGCTGCTCCGGGTCCGCACTTGGGCGTTCCAGGCTGGCATCCAGCTGCCCTGCATCCATCAGATTCGCCGGTGCCAAAGGGACATGGTTGAGTGCACCGGCGGGCGCTGCGTCACACCGCCCCAGACAAGAAACTTCCTGAATTTCCACATCGTCATTGTGGTTCCAACGCGCCGCTAACTCCCGACAACGCTGGGCTCCACCTGCCATGGCACAGATCACGTCTCGACAAATTTCAACCGTGTCGCGAGGCGGCGGCGTCCGCCGAAAGGTGGGATAGAAGCTGACCAGGCCCTCGAGGTGGTAAAGCGGCACGCCACGCGCTTGTGACAACGCGCGGAGCTGATCCTGGCCGAGGAATCCGTGCTCACGCTGAATCTGAATTAGCTCGCGAAGAAGTTCCAACGGTTCCTCGAAGATAGAGACTGAGCCTTGTGCTCCCGCCGCCATAATCTGCACCGGCCAACATCGGCGGGATCCAGTCGCCAACGATACCATGTGACCGACGCACATCATAACGCGCTCAGCGGCAGCGCGTACCATTTCCCGGTAGCAGCGCTGCGGTTCCCGGTAGCAGCGCTGCGGTTCCCGGTAGCAGCGCTGCGGT
>PAQH01000162.1 GCA_002709225.1 Planctomycetaceae bacterium | reverse complement strand
TTCAATGCTCCGAAATCGGCAGACTGATGTCGCCGTGGCCCGCTTGCGACAGTGACACTTGCCCCGATGATGCTTTTTGGAACAACCCTGGTTGAGTTGGAGTGATTAGAAATCAGCGTCGCGAGGTATTCTCATACCTACTCCATCAACATCTCTCTCTGAAAAGCCGAACAGAAATGAACGGGCAAGTGGGTTGATTGAATACCCCTCTTACCTGTAGTGGTGATTCTCATTTACCGTATATCTACAAATCGATATTTGGCGAGGCACCACAGGACCCTCGCCGTGTTTCCGCTGTGAATCCAACTGACTTTCCGTGAGCCGAGGCGGTCTTGCGCAGGAAAAATGGTTCAGGAGATCTCCGTGTGAACCCCTGTGCCGTCCCCCACGCTTCTGCTGTTAATCACTTTTCTCCGACATTCCGCTAGTCATCCTAGTTTCAACGGGATCTGCTGGCGAAAAGCAAAGCACTGCCGGCGCCAGAAAAGCACCCTTTCCACGCGCGCACAAAAAAAGACAGGCAACCGCAAAGCAGTTGCCTGTCTTTTGAATACGTACCAAAACGCGACAACCGTTACTACTTCTGTTTGTTGTCAACAACAGCTTTCACGTCGACTGCTTCCGTCGCGAGTAGCGCAGCTACTTTCTTGGACAACACCTTGGCGACCAAACCTGTAGGATCGCAGCCGGCAGCGATCGACTTGATTTTTCCACCTTTTTCGATCAGGAAATTGGTGGGCATCGTCTTGGTCTGGAACGTCTTCCAGCTGTCGCCCTTGGAATCAACGGCATATAGCATGTTCAGTTTTTTCTGTTTGACGTACTTCTCGACTTTGGTGTCGGGCTCGCGGAAAATTGCGAGGCTGGTGAGTCCTTTGCCCTTATATTCTTTATGCATCGCCTGAAAGTAAGCTAGTTCTTTGTCACAACCCGAGCAGCCACAAGTCAACCGTACCAAGACCGGACCTTTCTCGGTCAGCTTCTTGAGATCGATCAGTTTTCCCTCTGAATCCTTGATCTTGAATTCAGGTGCCGCACCATTGACAACAACCGTCTTCTTCGGCTCCTTGGCTTGTTTCTCGGTTTCAGCGGCAACGACTGCACCTGAAACACAAATTGCCAACGTCAAAACACTGAATACCAATCTTTTCATTATTCACTCCCACAAGTGCGGAAAAACAAAGACACGCTTGAGTCGCAAAACAGTTAGCGTCCCGGCTAACTCAGGGGTATCACTAGTGGCTCAATCATACTCGCAACCCACTGGCGCGTGCAAGTTTGGCTTGGCCGCGCACGACCACCACAACTGCTTGCGGCCCCGGAAAACCACGGCAAACCGAAAAAAACAGGCAAAGTAGTACTTGCTATCGCCAGCCGGTTTTTCATGTTATTTCTGGGAAGCTCTCCAAGCGAACGCCACCTGTTAGATTTGTCGCTACCCGCCGGACTCCGATGGCTACAACTGAAATACAAACCAAAACAACCTATCTGCAGATGCTCCACAGGCCAGAGGGGCAACTGGCGAACCCACCCGAAAGCGTCCGGATCCACGAGATCCTTGCGCCAAGTGTTTCCTTCTATCAAGCGCTCTACCGTTGTGTAGGTTCACAACTGCATTGGTATGATCGATTGGTCATGCCTGCATCAGAACTTCGGCGTCTTCTCGCCGACCCTGGAGTCAATTTATTCACGCTTCAGGTGGAAGGGGTAACGGCCGGGTACTGCGAATTGGATTGTCGGAATCCAGATGAAATTGAATTAGCCTACTTCGGGCTGTTCCCGCAGTTTCTAGGTCGTGGACTGGGGAAGTTCTTCTTGCGCTGGACCGTGCGTGAATCCTGGACGCATCGTCCTCAGCGTGTGTGGTTACACACCTGCGATCTGGACCATCCGGCAGCACTACCCAATTACATCAAAGCCGGTTTTCAGGTGTATGACGAGACATGGGTAAACCAGACTATTCTCGACGATCGGACGAACATTGTGTCCAAAGCCGCATTTGCTAACCCAGGTCCCACAACGCTCAAATACCCTCAACCGGAGTCCCAGCCTGCCCAACGACGCTAACCTGCGAGTGGCGCCGGGAAAGAACCGCACTCGGCACGCTACCCGTTGACAATGAGACCTCACTCACCACCCTCTTCGACGCAGGAGCCTTACGCAATCAATTCAGAAATCGGTTCACCACCATGAGCAATCGGGATGGGACGACCACTTCGATCGGGCACCGCCAAATGAGGGTCGATGCCCATCAACTGGTAAAAAGTGGCGACCAGATCCGCCGGCGAAACGGGATTTAATGTCGGCCATTGTCCGATCTTGTCGGTCTTGCCATAGACGAACCCCTGTCTGGTACCGCCACCAAACAACAGGCTAAATCCACATTGCGGCCAGTGATCTCGCCCGGCATTTCCATTGACCTTGGGAGTCCGGCCCATTTCACCCATGACAACTACCAACGTGGAATCGAAGAGCCCGCGCGCATCAAGATCCTCAAGCAATGCCGGGACAACCTGATCCAACAGGGGTAAATTCATATCCTTAAGCATGCTGAAATTATTCGAGTGCATGTCGTACGCATGCCCGTAATGATCAAAAATCTCCTGGTGCACACTGACGAAAGGAACACCCGATTGCACCAGCCTACGGGCTATTAACAAACTCGAACCTGTCAGACTGCGACCATACCTTTCACGTGATTTAGTAGTCTCCTGGGATAGATCAAACGCATCTCGCGTCCGCCCTGAAGTGAGCAACGAGTACGCCATCTGCTTGGTCTTATCCATCGCCTCAACGACTGCGGAAGACCGAACCTGCTCGAATTTCAGATCGAGCTGGCTGAGCAGAGAACGTCGATTCCCAAGTCGATCAATCGTCATTCCGGGTAGTGCGTCAGGCGCCGGAGGGAACGGCTCGCCAACTGGCATGACCGGATCGTAGTGCTTGGTCTTCGGTTCACGATCAAATGTCGGCTGGCAACGCGTAAACAGCGGATCATACTGCCGCCCCAATGCACCTCCATACGGCCCCCGGCGTCGCCATCCCTTTTGACCGGATCCGGGGAAGCAGGGCATACAGACCGCACCTGGCAGATCATCTGGTCCTATACCCAGGTACTGGCAGATCGCCCCGATGTCGGGAGGATCCGTCGGCAAGGCTTGCGCCGTGATCTGGGAATCTGTGAAGCCTGTCATAAACGACAACGGGTCGTGTGAATTGAACTCGTGACTGTAGGTCCGAATCAAAGTCGACCGGTGCATCCATTTGGAGAGGGTCGGCATATGTTCACAAATCTGCAAACCTGGCAAGGAGGTGCTGATCGGCTTGAATTCGCCCCGCAACTCGGCGGGCGCATCAGGCTTCATATCGAACATGTCCATATGCGATGGACCGCCCAGCAAATTAAACATGATGATCGATTTGGCCGGCCCAACCCGTCTGTCCGTCTCAGCAGCGCGCAGCAACTGCGGCAAGGACATAGTGCCAAACAACGAAAGGCCTCCCACTCGCATTAATTCGCGGCGTGATGCGCCATCACACAATTTGACGTTCCGGTCATTAATCGACAGCATACTCCACAGCCCCTAGAGAACGGACTTCGGCTTTAGCCGGCAGGATTCCAGATTCACATCGCTCTTCAGTCTAGCAGATGTTGCGTAACGCCCTACGGACAACCACGCGGACAGCATGGCCACCATAGAGGAGTCGCCAACATCTTGTAGCTCTCCCCGTATCGCCTTCCGCAACTTGCCTCAACGCGCGTCGACCGCAATTCGCCAGGTCGAGCCGTTTCCAGCAGCAATGCAGAAGCTCGACGTACTAGTGCTTCTAGTACCTTTTCATTCTACAACAAACCGGCAGGCAAACCCAACTCAGCCGGCCAGCACTACCCCTCGGTAACCCAGCTATCCACCAGCAAACCGAGCGGTAAAGATGACAGGATGGCCTGCTTCGCAACGATAGAACCACCGCGATTGCAGCCAGAATTGATCACGGAATTACATTGAGATCGGCGGCATCCAGCAACATGTCTAACAGCGTCGAATATGCGGCACTCGAGTTGAGATTGTGGGAGGAAAGGCTGAAAACCCCTACCGGGGCATTGCGACTATCCAAAATCAGCACATCACGCCAGGTAATATTCCAGCGTTCGCGCCAGACATCCGACAACCCGTTATTGTCCTGATCTACGTCCTGCAGCCACGGCAGATCACCCGCTGCTGTCATTTCCGCGTTGTCCTCCGCATAACCCGCCTCGTTCATACCAATGATATCGATCGCGAGTTCAGGGTACTCTTCATCCAGCTGCCCTTGCATCTCGGTAAGGACGACAAATTGCGAACGGCAATAGCCACATGTCGAGTGTCCAAAGTACCAGGCGGATACTCCACCCAAATAGTCTCGAGGCGAAACTTCCAATCCAAATTGCGGCGATGTGTCATTCACATCGGTCAGCAAGAAGTCGGGCATGGCTCCATCGAGATAATTGTCGAACACTCCCGAATTACGGCTGGCCACTTCCAGCAGATCAATCGCTTCCAGAGTCTCGCCGTCGAACGCCTCAAAAACACCGCCGCTCGTATTATCAAGGCGATAAATACGGGCTGTGTTACCGGCAATCTCTAGCCGTAACTGAGACGTGTCAGCCAGCGTTTTCATCAGCACGTCGACTCCCACAACACGCTGAATCCCGTCAACAACATCACCATTCAAATCGAATTCATTATTGAACATCCGCAACACATCCAGCCCGGAGCTTCCTGCTTCCACTAGCAGGCCATAACCTGCGGAACCCTCGACGCCTTCCAGATTCTTGATGAAACCATTATTGCGGATCGTGTTGTCACGTAAGGCAATGTCAAAAACAGCGGCACTGTCAGTCGCCGAACGCAATACCACAGCAGACCCCGCCAGCCACTGCAATCCTTGGCCACTGTCCGACACATCTTGCAAGAATCCGTTTCCAGAAAACGCATTTTCATCCACGACCAACTCAATCCGAGACTGCCCCTGCCCGTCGACAACCAGACCATTACCTCCGAGGAGCGTCAACTGGCCTGCGTTATTGGCTACACCGGAAAATCGGCCGTTATCGAGAAGCGTGTTTTCCGTGACCTGTCCAGTGATCACGGCAGTGTCATCGGCGTCAATTTGAATCGCATTACCAGCGGCAATAGTAACATCAACACCCGTTTGATTCTCAAGTGCCACCCCTGCATGCGGAACTGAGTTCTCCGCGAGCACGTTCTCCTGAATTTCCACCACCAGATTTGACTCATCACGAGCCGACAGCTGGACCGTGTGCCCCAATACATGTGAACCCTCAGACAGATCGGCAAGTTGCCGCTGATTATTGAATTCGACAAGATTTGCCTGGAACTGCACATTGAGATGATCGTCATTGGCCGTCGCGATCAATACGGCAGGAGCGTCCTGCAACGTCACCCCACTGTGAGAAATGACGTTCTCCGCAATCAATCCGTTCCCTCGCGCCCCCTCCAAACGAATCGCGCTCTCTCCGCTACCATCGATCAAGTTATGGTGTATCTGAAAATCCTGAATATCATTTCCGTAAATGGCATCCGCTGCACTGTCGAGAATCTTCCAGCCAGCAATTTCATTCCCGTTCGCTAACAAAATCGCGGACCCACTCAGCACCGGTAATTCAGCGTTCAAGTTACGTTGTGGCAACAGGACCGGGCCCGCTGTAAGGTCATCGATCCAATGAAACTCACCCTCACCCAACAGGGCCTGCCCATCCTGCAGACTCAACGACAGATTCTCAAACAAACTGCCAGCGCGAACAAAGATCAGGTTCGCGTCGCTGCCAACCGCCTCATCCAATGAAGCCAACGGCTGCTCGAACGTACCCACCGGAGCATCTTGCGTCTGGCTATCGACATGGACGACTCGATAGGGCTGCCCTGTCTCCGCATTCACCGCCGCCCAATGCTCGCGCTCCATACTGGAATAACGAGAAATGCGATGATTGCGGCGCACCGGATGGAACATACGAGTGCGCAACTCGGGACGGCGGCGAGAACCTGCGGGAGCGGGAAAAAACACCGATCCACCAAGCATCACCGTCGTACCGAACACGGAATCACTGCGCAGGCGCGCAAATGCCAGTAGAGAAGGAACCGGCTCTATTTCTAGCCGCGCCATAAAGCCATTCGCGGAAATACCCGCATCGGTGTCGAAAGAATAAGCTCCCAGATAGCCAAACAGCGCATTATCTAACCCAGGCGCTGCGCCGCCGACTTCCGCCTCGACCCCCAGCATCGGCGTCGTCCGCCAGATTGTGCGTTCGACCCACAAGTCGTTTCCCTGAAATGTGGTCTCGGTCAAAACCGCGTCCATGTGGGCATCACGGTCCAGCGGGGCATAGAAATTGACCCGACTCTCAAGCGTACCAATCGTGGAGACACTGGCCCCCAACTGATGTAGCGTCCGCTGTTCTGTATCTTCCAGATCGAACCAAAGACTGGCGTCCCACAAGCGACTTTCATCCACAGTCAACCAGCGATAACCGAGCCCGGCGTTCATCCCCAGACGGCCATGGTTGGTAACCAAGAGCTGCGCATCGAGAAAGCCCAACCCCATCTCTCGCTGTGCAAGCGGCAGGAAGCCACCAACCGCCGTCGATGCGTCTCGAAAGCCGAGGCCACGACCAGCCTGATGTGAAAACCTCAGATAATTGCCTTCAGAGTCCAGCGGCAAAACGCCGCTGCGGTTACCTGGTGCGGAATTATCTGCGCTGCCTGGCGGGTCTTGGCCAGGAGAGCTGCCCGGCAACAGGGTCACGACACAGCCAATTACGCTGGCGGCCAAAACAGGTACTAATTTCGATTCACTCACTCGCATCAGCGGGACCAACCAGTCACACGAGGAGGCAGATAGAAAGACGACCAACCAGAAACCGCGAGCGCGGAGCCGAATTCAGGGCGAATCGCGGCGGCGAAGCGTACCCGAAAACACAAATCGTAGCAAGTGAGCCCCGCTCAGGCGCATTGGAAAAAAATCACAACGATCAGGTAACAATACGCTGCGTTTGACTCAACCACGGCGCTGCCGCGGTCGCGTTTAATGTTAAGGTTGCGTGAAAATGGGAGCTACCGGGCCCTCCGGATCACCGCCACCCATCCTGTTTTCGCTAGCCGCATCCTCCGTTCGGCTGCCGCTGGCACCACCTGCTAACAATCCGCAGCCATTTGCAGCTACATTGCAGGAACGACCGGCTTCGCATGTACCGACAGTCCACTCGAAAGTTGTAGGCCCAGTCCCGGGAGGCATTCCTGCCATGTGGTCATCTCGACTGTTCTGGAAACTCTTTGGTTCCTACGGATTTCTGTCTGTCGGCATCACGGTCCTCTTCGTGACCCTGGTTTCCCAATGGCAACAGGAGCAAATCGTTAATCAAATCAAAATACGACTTCACGACGCAGCTGTCCTGGTGGAAAGTGAAATTCTCGACGGACTCGTATTGGAACGGACAGAATCACTGCAAACACAGCTCCTTCGCTTACGTCAGAAACTCGATACACGTATCACGTTGGTAAACTTTGATGGGATTGTGATCGCTGACTCGGATCGCGTTAGTGTGAGTGAAGTTCGGCAAATGGAAAACCACAGCGAGCGACCTGAACTTCGCGCGGCCAGATTGCAAGGCCAAGGCACCGCGCAACGGCAGAGCACCACGCTCGGAAAACCGATGCTCTACTTTGCTATCCGAGTTGACAAGAACCAGGAACCTGCTGGCCTGATACGGACGGCATTACCCATGGCCATGGTCAACAAACAAATTTCGTCCATCACGCGCGTTCTCTGGGTAGCGGGCATCTTGGTCAATCTCGCCGTCGCCGGATTGACCTTCTTTCTAAGTGCACATGTGATGGAACCGATCGCGGCACTGACAAAAGCCGCGCAAGCAATCGCCAGTGGAAATTACACTTCCACCTTGCGAGTTAACCGGCAGGATGAATTAGGAACACTCGCCAACTCCTTCAACGTGATGTCGGGCCAATTGTCCGCACGTGAGCAGCAATTGCAGGAAAGCAACCAGCGTTTAGAAGCCGTGTTAGGTGGCATGGCCGAAGGGGTGATCGCCGTGGATGAAACGGACCGTGTCATCCTGGCAAATGCGGCCGCCAGCGAACTTCTGGGGTTTACCATGGCTCAGTTTGAATCGCTGCCATTGCTGGAAGTCGTAAGAAGCCACCTGCTGCAACAACTCGTGACCGAAGCCAGAACCACAGAGTCTCTTCAACGGGCAGAGATCGAGTTTCACAGTGGAAGTGAAAACCGTCGTGTTCTGGACGTGCATTCCACCCCGCTCCCTGATGCTTCGCCCCAACGTGTGATCCTGGTATTTCATGACGTCACTGAGCTACGTCGTTTGGAATCAATGCGGCGGGAGTTCGTCGCCAACGTATCCCATGAGCTGAAAACACCACTCAGCTCCATACGAGCATATGCCGAAACGCTCAGCGCGGGCGCCATCAATGACCCAGAGAATCGGGATGCATTTCTTCATCGAATCGAAGAACAAGCTGACCGTCTCCAAGATTTAATCCAGGATCTGATCAGCCTGTCGCGCATCGAGTCCGGTCGTCAGGCCTACGACATCGCGACAGTCAACGTCGCCGATATTGTGACCGCATGTATCGCCGAGCATCAGGGCGCCGCAAACCTGAAACGCATTCGCCTCTCCTGCAGCCGCATTCAACACGACTTGCGAATTCAGGCGGATGAAGAGGGGCTTGCTCAAATCACGAACAACCTGGTCGGCAACGCCATCAAATACACGCCCGCAGGTGGCGAAGTAACCGTCAGCCTGCGGCAACAGGATTCGACCATATGCATGGACGTGCGGGACACCGGGATCGGGATCGGTGAAGAGCATCTCACGCGGGTGTTTGAACGATTCTATCGTGTCGACAAAGCGCGTTCTCGAGAACTCGGTGGCACCGGCCTCGGCCTCGCCATTGTCAAGCACCTCACCCAGGCTTTCGGAGGGACTGTCTCGGTCACGAGCCAGCCAACGAGAGGCAGTACCTTCACGGTACAAATTCCGATTGCCTAGGGAACCGCTGGCTCACGTCTCCAGGTTGGCTCAGGCTACATGACGGAATCGCACCGCTACTTTTTTTCTCCAGACGGTAAAGGTGCGTATCGGTACGAATAATCAGCGAGTTTCCCGTAACCGCCGGTGACGCCAGGATCCTCCCCTCAAGTTGATTGACTGCCAGCTGTTCAAACTTGGGACCGGGAAGGATGACCGTGGTTTTTCCCTCCTCACTAAAACAATAAATCTTGCCGTCCGCATAGACTGGCGAGGCCGAATAGTTACCACCCAAGCGCTGTTGCCATTCAATTTCACCAGTCTTCGCATCAACACAACTGGCCACGCCGTTATCCCTGATCAAGTAAAGGTACTCATCAATCAGCAACGGAGAAGGGACATGTGGACAGTTCTGCGTCAGTCGCCAGGCCAGGTCTTCTTCCTTAAGCTGCCCGCGCGACTCCGGCCGGATGGCGTAAAGTTCATGCCGACCTTGCTCCACAACACCCACCACGTAGACCAGCCCATGACCAAACACGGGCCGAGCAACCAAGGAAAATCCGTCGTAGCCGTACCACCAAAGCTCTTCTCCCGTTTTCACATCGTAAGCCGCCACGAGATCCGCACCCGGACTGACAAGCTGATACTCTGCGTTAGCACGCACCACCAGCGGCGTGGAGTACGACATCGTTGCATACCCTCGGCGAGCCCCTGTCCTTGACCGCACCCGGGCCGCTTCGTTGTGCGCGCGTGGCGTCGACCAGATTACATTTCCACTCCGCTTGCTCAAGGCCACCACAAACTGTTCGTCACCACCATCACACGTCAAGAACAGGCGATCGGAGAACATCACCGGGGAACTCGCCGCGGAATACGGCTGATAATAACGCAATCGATCGTTCTTCCAGAGCACCTCTCCCTGATGCGACAGAGAGGCAGTACCCCGCATTCCAAAATGGAAATACACTCCCGCATCACCGATCACCGGAGTTGGTGTTGCGTACGAATTCTTCGCATGCAAGGGCCCCGCGTCCGCTGCGCGAAACAACTCGATTTCCCGCACGAGATTTCCCGAGTCGGCGGCGAAACAGAGCGCTCGCAGGGAATGGCCTTCATCTCGAGCAGTAGTCATCCAGATCTGATCACCGCGAATAACCGGTGACGATAATCCTCGCCCCGGAACGGGCCTTTTCCAGCGGACATGCCGCACCTCATCCCAGTTCGTGGGCAAATCAACAGCCGCCGCATGCCCCTGGCCGTCGGGGCCACGAAACTGCGGCCAATCCGCGGAGGCGACACTGACCAATATCAACCACCCGTACAGTAGCAACAGGTTTTTCATATCAAACAACCGCGGCGAAAGACCCCTGGATACATCAAACGATCTACAACGCGACATGCGCGTTAACTTCATCGGCGCCGTGCAACCACTACTGCGCCGCGCAACCACTACTGCCAGGTTATCGCAATCATACGTTGTTCCGGTACAGCGGTGCGTTGCTCCGACGATTTCATCGAGCCATACCCTACGAGAAATCGGCTCATACTGCCACTTTGTGTTGTCAGTTACATCACCGTCGCCATCACTCCTGTCGCCAAGACCTCAGGCAGTCCACCTGCGGGCAATCGCGTCGGACAGCCTTCGCGGCGTGCTGGCATCCTGGTGCCGACTTTGGTCGACGCGAAGCTATCCCAAGAATCACCCGTTCACCATGCGCGTCATTTAATGCGCCGCCAGGAAGTTCCAGCCACTCGCACACTCACAGTGATAGCGTTCATCAAGTTCGAGCATTAGTGGTACCATCAGGTCCACCACACGCGCGTTCTCCAAAGAGCCACAGTCAACGGGGTGAAATCCGGTCGACGCAATCAAGTCCATTACCGTCTTTCCGGCTTGCCGGTCGTCACAGCAAACCAACACGTCGCGCGTCACGCCCGCGGAATTTACCGGCTGGTCAAGTGTCTTCCAGAACGTTGTCTTGTAGGCCGCAACCCAGCGGGCAGTGGGAACTGCATTCGCATGGACTTCGACGGCGGCAATACGCCCTGGGGTAATCGCGCCAAAAGGATTGGTGATGTCGACAACAATCGTGTCGGCTAACACATCGGCCAAAGTACGAACCGTTTCTTCGGCAGCGCCAAATGGCACGGCAAGCACCAGAAGATCTGAATCACGCGCCGCGTCAACCAGCGATCCGCCTCGTACTTCTCCCTCGATTCCCGAAGCGACAGTGCCGGCCTGATCGGCAGAGCGAGAACCCAGACAAATCGCGTGACCTCGACGCGCGTAACTAGCTGCCAGGCCACGTCCCATACGCCCAGTGCCACCCAGTATGCCGATCTTCATAGGTAGTTTCCTGATCGAATCGGAGTAGTCAACTCTCTAGTGATTTTCCGATCCGCGTTACTTGTACAGTTCTGCCGACAGGAGAACCGCATGACGGCAGATAGCTGCGGGATCGAACTATTGCCTGATTTGTCGACCGACACAGGAAAACACGCATCGCAGCTGCAGAGTGTCGGCTTTGCCAACATGCTCGTCAACAGAAAAACGAACACGTTAGAGACATGTTGCTATCGATGAACGTTGTGCTCCGAGTTTCTGGATCAAAAGAAGTTAAATGCTGGTAACTGAGGTCCGTGACGGAATCCATGGCGAGTGCCGGCAACACGCCAGTATCTTCCTGATGGAGCGAAAACGCAGTCACAACAACCTTGCCATAGGATCACCGATGGCAAAGGTGCATGTGGCGTTCCCTGGTTTGCCCACCACTTCGCACATCCCGCACAAATGGAAATACCGTTCATCTGGCTTCGACGTTTCTGCCAGCAACTGGCCGATTGCGTGTCATCTTGACGGGGGCTGAAATCATACTCGAGCAATGCGCTCAGCTGGTCGCCTTAGTTTGTCGTACTAGTTCGGCGGCCAATACCAGAATGCGCCGCATAGTCTAGTGCCATCACGGCACCCTGTCACGGGCTGAGGCCAAGACCAGGCCCCCTCCAATTCCAGACGCTGAATTGAGATAGCTACCGGACCACACTTCTTCAGCAATCGAAAACAACTCGGTCAAGATCTAATGTGTTTACCTGAGCCAATGATACAAGAAACAACTTCACTAACTCATCAAGGAATTCAACAATCGATTCCACGCGCTCGCTCAGTACTCGCGCTGGCACTTCTGTCTGCCGCTACCATATGCGGAGCTCTGTGGTCTGTAGCGTCCCTAGATGTTGATCGCCACTACACCCCCGACAGCCCAGCATATGTCGACCTCGCGAGGAATTTATCCGCGTATGCGAATCCAGCTGATCCGCTCTGGGGTTCCGCTGTAAATCGCACTCCAGGCTATCCGCTGCTGATCGCCGCTGCCTTTGCGCTTGTCGGTGAGGACGTTGCCAACGTCATCGGCATCCAGATCCTGTTGTTTCTCGGTTCGATCTACTTGACCTATCGGATTGGCAAACGATTGTCGGGACCGATGTGTGGAGCAATCGCAGCCTGTGTTCTCGCACTCAGTCTGGAATCTAATGTGTTCGCGATTTACCTCATGAATGAAACCTTGTTTACCACGGCCCTCCTGGCCTCGACTTGGGTCTGGCTGAGCGCAATCAAACAGCCTCACAAAGGCTGGGCATTTCTGTCCGGTTTAGGACTAGGCGCCGCAACCCTAATCCGCCCCGCAGGCATGTATCTACCGATCTTGCTGGCACCGCCATTTCTCATCGGTTCGCAAAAGTTTTCCAGGAAGTGCGCACAATTAGCCCTCTTTGCAGCTGGAGTGGCGTTCCCAGTTGGAAGTTGGATGGCACATCATTATTCGCTCACTGGTACCGCATTTGTGACGACAATCCAAAGCAAAGACATGCTCTATTTTCGCGCAGCTGGAGCGGTCGCCGAAGAACAGGGGGTGCACCGCTGGGTTGCCGCTACGGCGCTTGCGGAACAGCTCTGGAGACCTTATGGGATACGAGTCAGTGCTGCCGAGCGCCAACAACTGACGCGTGCAATAAAACACTCCAACCATGCCTGGCTCAATCGTTTTTTTGACCAGCAAGTTTCCTCTCAGGGATCATCTGCAATTGGTTCATATCTGCTTTCTAGCGCAGAAAAACGTCTCGCAATCAAGACCCTCTGGCAACACCCCGTGGGAACATTCAAGACAGCAGCCAACGGTCTGATCCGTCTGTTCGGTGGTACCGCGACCTATCGCACGTTGCGTTTGGCCGGATATGACACCAAAGCCGAAGATCACCTCTGGCTACGAACTGGCTATATCGCAGTGGCGCTGGGACTGCTCGGCTTTTGCTATCTCGGCGCGACGGCTGGCCTCTTCTCATTACTGCGCCATCGGCGATACGAAGTCTGCTACACCCTGCTGGTATTCATTGCTTACTTCACCGCCGTCGCACTGGGCCCAACCGCCACGACGCGATATCGGATTCCGATGATGCCATTTGTAGCGATTCTGACTGCGACTGGAATCCTGGCTGTCTGCCAGCATAAGAACCGACGCCAGGAACTGCTGCGAAACGCTTGATTGAAGTTCACCAACGCCAGACCAGTCCCTGCGGGGGAAATACTGAATCCCTCAGGCAGCAATACCTTCCTACCTGACCAGAGCGGCGAACTCGTCGAATCGAAGCGATTTCCGCGCACAGCTTCCTATCCGCAATTACGATGAACTTGGGAAGAGACTGTTACTTTTTTTGTGCCAAACCCCCATTCACAAAAATACGCCATGCCAGAACATAACCTCACGATCGTCATTCCAGCGTTGAACGAAGAAGATGCGATTGCCAGCACAATCACGCGGTGCCTGGAGGCGCGCAGTGAAATCATGGCCTCCGCAGAGTTATCTGGCGTCGAAGTCATCGTAGTCAGCGATGGATCAACCGATCGTACCGCCGAAATTGCACAGGGGTTTTCCGAAGTCAAAGTGATCGTCTTTGAACAAAATCGCGGTTACGGCGCGGCAATCAAAGAAGGCTGGCGGCAGGGGCAAGGCGACCTGGTAGGTTTCCTGGACGCGGATGGCACCTGTGATCCTCGCTACTTTGCCGACATGTGCCAGATCATCATTGATGAAATGGCGGATGTTGTACTGGGTTCCAGACTGGGCCCCGACTCCAAGATGCCACCGTTACGTCGCCTGGGAAATCGTGGATATGCGTTTTT
>PAQH01000161.1 GCA_002709225.1 Planctomycetaceae bacterium | reverse complement strand
CAGACTGAGAGTTGCAGCCCGCAGGGCCGAAGAGTCGCAGGGTCGCCGAAAACGAATCTATGTACGCATACCATCCCAGCCCGAAGCCTGGCAGGTGCTGGGTTATGACGTGGCCGCGTGGGTCGCCGACGAACTGGTCGACGGGCTGATTTGCCTGCCGGCTATGATGGAGGATCCGATGGATCAGGCCCCCGATCTTTCAGCGGTCGTCAGACTCACACGCAACACAGACTGTCGTGTGCTGGCGGCGCTGAACGATACGCTGGACCGACAGTTTGAACGGTACGCAACGGCCCCGATGACCTGGGCCGCCGCCGCCAATGCGTACGATCAGGGTGCGGACGGGTTTGGGATCAGCAATTACCATCATTCTCCCAATGGCTGGCCCTGGACGGCGGAAGAGTACGAAAAGTTCCGTCTGCTCGGTCATCCCGACATGCTGGCCACGGCCGACAAACTGTATCGCGCACGGTCCATGCCGAGAGGGAGTTCCCGCGGGTACTGGCTACCAGGCGTGATGCCGTTGCTGCCTCAAAAGCTGGAGAAACAAAAACCGGTGGAAGTGCAGCTGCGCATGGCGGATGATCTGCCACGCTGGGAGGCATTGGGGCGGGTCGCGTCGGTGCGACTGCGTGTGCGGCTGACGGATATCGAGCCCTCACTGAACGAAGTTCGCATTGAGCTCAACGGTCGGACACTTCCCGACCGGATGCTGAAACTGACGGACCTGACATACCGTTTATATGAACTGGGTGCGATCAACCCGTACGGCTACGTGTATGAGTATGAACTTCCCGCCGACTGGTATCCTCAGCGAGGAAATAACACGGTCAGAATCACGCTCGTCAGGTCTGACCCGAAAATCGAATTCGATTTTCAGGTTGTCGATGTGGACTGTGCCATCAGCTACCGCGTCCACCGTCATTTTGAACGTTCGCCGGTTGACTATTGATTCCCGCATCGGTTGCACTGGCATGACGGATGACCGGCGCTTTCTGTCCGCCTGGGCCGCGTGAATGTTTCGGCTGAAGGCTGCTTGATCTTGTCCCAGGGAACCTGTCATGATAGCCGATCACAAACAATAGACATTTTCCCAAACGCTTCACTGATCGTAAAACGAGAGACAACGCCGGACCGCATCTCCGGAAAACTACGAAGGTATCATTCATGAACAGGACGATCTCTCCGTCAACTGACCCAGAGGAAGAAATCTCCTTTATGGACATTGACAGAACGGATTTCTCGGACATCAGCCGGCCGGAGCAGATCCGTCGTTTGGAGGTCGAAGGATTCGTGGTGTTCCCGGAGATCCTCAGTCCGGAAATGACCGCCAGGATCAAAAGAGAACTCGCCGATGTCGAAATGTCGCACACCAGTTACAGCGTTCACCAGACAAGATCAGTGATACAGCCGCAGTGGCAAAGTCGAGCGGTGGCGGAACTGATCGGATATCCACCCATGATCGATTTTCTTACTGATCTGCTGGGGCCGGATATAGTGTTTACGCGTGGATTCTTTCAGCGGACACATCCGGGTTCACCGGGAATTTCGATGCACACCGACGGACAGCCGCACGGTTCCGACCTGTTTGGGTACGAGGGCAGCTGCCCTCGCCTGGTGCGTGTTCTGTACTACCTGGATGATTTGACTGCCGAGCGGGCTCCCTTCCGGCTCGTTCCGCGATCACATCTCTCGTTTCACGCCGAGGCGAGTCCCTATGTGCGTTACAAATCGCACCCGGAAGAAATCACACTGGTTGTTCCGGCAGGTTCAGCCGTCGTAGTGCCGTCGTTACTGTTGCATGCCAGCCATCCCAACAAAGATTCCGTGCCCCGCGAGCTTGTGCAGCTCGGCTACCGGCCGGCCTGGGCCGGTCCCATTCAGCCAGTCGACGAATGGGATCCCGAATTAGTGGCGGACGCACCGGAAATTGCCAAACCGTTCCTGCAGAGTCTCAATACGACGGGCATGGTCTGGGAGCAGCCACATAAACCAGCCGGCATGAAAACCGAGGCACCAGGAATCAACCCAAGTCGCTGGGGAGACGTCTGAGTTGATGTAAGACGTGACAGCATTCCGTTTGATCCCGGTACGCCGGGACAGGTATCACCGTCCATTGTCACGCCAGCTGCTTGCGGCCAAACGAATCATTCCAGCGGTTTATGTCGAAAGCACGCCATGAAAGTGGTGCTGTCCAGTGAACGAGCAGAGCCGGACGTGCCTGCCTCATGAAATCCCGTTCACAGTTTTCTCAGCAGCAGGTTGAGCTCAGCTCGATCAACGATTTGCAGCTTCTCTGACGCCTCCGCTGCGGCAAAGACCTGTTCCGCAACCGAGGGATCCGCCAGGCCGGCGACCGACACGTGCCAGGGTGCACACAGACTCAGCAGTCCGACGACGTCGAGGTATTTCACCGAACCCGGTACGAACATTGGGTCATTGTGTCGCGTGATCTGATCAAACTGAAATCCTTCCAGGTCCGCGACCGTCGCACTGACCGAGTCACCTGCCTGGCTGCGTGCGGATAACACCAGTGGCCCGGCCGTCCGGTCCAGACCAACCAGATGTACACTCTGTGCGTCTGCAATCTTTGTGGCGTAGCTGACCAGTGTCAAGATGTCGTGAGTGCGCTTCACGAACATCGGGTGGTTGTAGCCATAGGTATATCCGGAATAACGATGCCACGGTTTGCTGGCATCCATCTGATGCCACATTTGCTGTTCATCAGGTCGATCCCCGTTCTGGAGGAATTCCCCCTGGCCAAACAAGTCGGCCGAAATGACTGTGTAGCCATCATCAAGCAGCTTCGCCACTGCAGGGATAACTTTGTTGTCCTGCAGCAAGCCGGACTTCCCGCGTGCAGTGATCCAGACGACTACACCTTTCTGAATCCCGTCTGCCGCCTGCAGCACGAGTGCAGGAATCTGTTCCGCAGTGTCAGTGAGATCGAGACGTCCCGGTGTCATCATATACCGGCCGAGCGCTGTTCGGCGGGTTTCGGTGAATCTTACATCGCCGAGCTGATCAACACGACGGCCCAGAATGGTTTCCCAGGCCCTGCCAACGACGTCGCGAAATCCGTTCATGTCACTCGGGACACGGGGTATGCAGGACGACACCTGCTGCTGTCCATCCTGCGTCGCCATGTTCAAGATGGCAATCTCATGAGCGTCGCCGATGCTGTTGCCGGAAGGTGCCGGATGCGCTTCATTCCATACCGTGAGTTGCTCCTTAGACATCAACTCGAAATCGCTTTCCAGCACCGGTTCCTCGAATCCCAGTCCGAAGTGTCGATTGAAGAATCCGTACATCACCGTGCGATTCACGTGATTGTAATTGTGCGGAAAATGCGTATGAAAGACCGCGGTCACCGCGTCCCGGCGGTCCAGCATTTCGTACAGACTGAGCAAATCCGGGTAGCCCTTCGTCTCCAGCTCAATCGTCCAGTCATCGGCAGCGGTGAGCCCCAGAGGGCGAGGTGCAGTGGCAGCAGCGATGTCAATATTGCCCTGATCGATTCGCATCAGCGGTGCATTCTCGCAGGTACAGCCACCTTGCATTGACGTGGACACCATTACGCAGGGCATCGCCGCGGCAATGCGGTCGTCGATGGCAGCGATGATCATCGATTGAGTGCCGCCGCCGCTGGCTCCGGTCACCCCAATACGTTCCGGATCCACATCCGGAAGCTCCAGCAGGAAGTCAACCGATCGAACTGAGTTCCACGTCTGCAGCCCCATCATGTTTTGCAGACGCAGTTCGGCCTGCACACTAAAAAAGCCCCAGTTCTCAGAGGTGTCCAGTTGATCGGAGTTCTTCCCCCGATGACGGATCTGAATCGAATCACAGTATCCGGTCATGTCATAAAAGAACGCCACACATCCCATTCGGGCCAGCTGGACACACCGCGCCTGCAGGTGATTGTGAGCTGCACTGACAAAACGCTCGGCACCACTGGCGATGAGCTGTTTCACTGCTGTGTCGCCTGAGTCGTAGAATCTCGCATTTCGCCAGTGACCATGCGGACAGAGGATGCCGGGAAACGGTCCCTGCTTCCCTTTTGGACGATAGAGGCTTCCTGTGACGTAGTGACCTGGAATCGATTCAAAATACACTCGCTCGACGATGTAATCGCTGTAGTCGATGCGACCGTGAATCACGGCTCGAAGATTTGTTTTTGTGGGCTCAGGCCACAGACCCTGCGAAATCAGAATGCGACGTTTGATTTCGGTCTGTCGCTTTTCCCACTGCCAGACATCTTTGACAGACTGAAACGGGAAATAACTGTTGAGCGTTCTGAGGTCAGCGAGCCGCGAATCCGCGGGCAGCTGGCCTGCGGGAAAAACGTGAGGTGACTCTGCACCGAAGGAACTGGCGGCAGTCGCCAATAACAATAGTATGAAGTTGTGACGCATTGAAAGCTCCACAGGCGGGAATGACCAAAGGGACCGGTGAGCAAAGCTCAGTCAAACATGATAGTCGAGTGCAGCGGCGCAGGTCGACTTAATCAGCACCGCACGTCGTTGCTTTGTCACGGCCGGGATCGACGCCGTATGCTTTCGTGGCGGTGGTGGTCACACCGGCCGTGAGCTGTCGCTTTGTATGAAGACTCTGACTCAGAGAATCGTGTTGCAGTTCTTGTGCGGCTGTTATCAAGCAAATCGTGACGCTAACTCGCGACAAGGCGTCGGGACGGAATCACGGCACAGTCAGATCTGCAGTTTGTGACACGGCACCGCCATCGAGATCAAATCACGGTGGAGTGCGATCTGTCAGGCAGCCTGAACCGCGGCCACTGCCTCACGCGTAGGCCACATCGACCATTTTTGACAGCAGCCAGTGGTCGACGAAGCGGACAGCACTGCTTTCCGGATCGAGAACCGTGTCAGTGACCCGAACCTCTGGTTCACCACCTGCCAGACGTGTCAGCTGGACCGCCTCGACATTGCAGGCCAGCTGGTCGCTCGACGCGGTCTCCGCAACCGTCCACAACAGTGACTTGTCTTGCAGGCTGGTGGCTTGGAGTGACTGTAGAACTGAAGGACTGCAGTCTGGACTGATCAGAATTGCTCCCGCGTACCACTGTGGCATCAGTGCCAGCTGCTGTAGGGCGATATCAGCTCCGGACCCGGACCCGGCGAGAAAAATGCGTTCGCTGTGGATATGGAACGCCTGTCTCAGACGACGAATCGTGACACTCAACAGGTCCCTGAGTGATGTGGTCCCGTATTCGAGTAACTCCGGGTCCCAGCCAAAGCTGTTCCCGCCTGGGAGCGGTTGGTTTCCCTGAACTCCCAGTCCACAGTAGTTCTGTCGACTGATCGCCGTCATCACGGACTCCACCTGCCCCTCGTGGCAACCAGCATCGTGGAACCAGACCAGCAACGGATATGCGTAGTTTTCTTCGTAGCGTTCAGGCACGAAAATTGAGACCGGCCAGTCACTGTCGACAGAATCACCATTCAATGACGCCTGGACTCCCTGCTCTTCCTGGAGTTCCCGCAGTTCGAGTGGTAAATCGGAACTGAAATCCGGACGACTGATCCCGTCGGGGAAGGAACCGGGCCCGTGGACACGATTGAACATGATAAGACTTCCGTGAAGGCTGGTGACAATGTTGCTGAAGGCTGTGAAATCAGGGTCTCTCTCTGAATCAGCGAACAGAGACAGGAACTGAATTGAATGAATTGAATGTCACATTGTTCTGCATGCTTTCTTTCACAACGTCTTTGAACGGGAAAAAACGGCCGGGGCACATGGTCGCACGAATCTGTCTGTGCCCCAGAATCCTCTTTGACGGAATTGCGTATCGATCTGTCAGCGTTCGAATCAGTGAGATAACCGACTTCCGCTGGGCATCTGTGGGTTCTGTCTGATGGAAGTCGCCGATCAGACAGATTCCGATTCCAAGACTGTTGTGACGCAGACTACCGCAGTGAGCTCCGTGTAGCTGCTGCTTCCATCGAAATGTGGGGGAAATTTTCCCATCCCGCATTCCGTTGCCGTTACCAACTACAAAATGATAACCAATCCCCAGCCATGGTTTGCCGTTACGATCCCTGCGACTTTGATGGTCGCGATGAATGGATTCAACGCTTCCCTGACCGGTTGCAGAATGATGGATCACAACAAATTCCCAAGCCCGTTCCGGATTCTCCACCTCCCATTTGAACTCCTGAGCCACCGGACTCGGTGTGACAGCGGCGGCCGTGAGCGGCCTCGAACGGTCGGCCGATACGCTCTCCGTCGTGGTGACCGTCAACAGAACCAGAGTGAGACGCAAAGACATATGCCGGTACTAACAATGCCCGATGGACAGAATTTCATGCGACTCTACCCAGCCAAGGCAGACCGGTCAATTCGCAGGAAAATCATTGGTGTCCAGGGCTGTTCTGCTTTGTCTTTCGCGTGTCAGGCTGGATCGTCGGCGCAGAGTCTGCGGCCACCTCAGAGGGCCTCAATGTCAGTCATCCTCACCCCAGTTACCCAGCTGAACCAATCTCGACCAATCTGATCCATTCCACGAATTTATGCAGTTCCAGGTTCAGTGCAAAAACGGACACGGCGGTTCGAGAATCAGGTCTTGATCTCGAAGATCGCTTCGATTTCCACGGCGGCTCCCGTTGGCAGCGCCGCAAAACCCAGCGCGCTGCGGGCATGGTAACCGTCACCGTCTTTTCCAAAGAGTTCATGCAGTAAATCGGAGGCACCGTTGATCACAAGATGCTGGTCGGTGAAATCGGGTGCGGAATACACACAGCCCAGTAGCTTGACCACTCTGAGTCCGTCCAAAGTGCCATGCGTGTTGTACAAAGATCGCAGAATCTTCTGTGCGCAATCTTTGGCGGCTGCGTATCCCTGCTCCACCGACAGTCCATTGCCGAGTACGCCTGTCTGGTCGCTGGTATGGCCCGACGTGATCAGCAGATTCCCACTGCGGATGCAAAGATTGAGGTAGCCGGCAGTCTGTTCGGAAAGATCAATGCCGAGGTCCCGGGCCTGCTGAGTCACACTCATGATTCGTGTCCTGTGAGTTGTCGAATGGGTTCGTGAACGAGAAGTTTATCGGTCTGGCAGCGAAAGCAAAGTTAAGCCTGATTCAGCCTCACATCTCCAGCGAGAACTCGGTCAGCCGTTCCACTCCGTCACTGGTCACCACGTAGTTCTGTTCCAGTCGTATCCCGGCTTTCAGATTCTCTGCGTAGAGTCCTGGTTCTGCGGTGAATGTGTCACCTTCTTCAAACGTATCGTCCCAGTGGGGGTTGAGGTGTGGGGCTGTGTGTGGGTACAGACCGAATCCGTGGCCGAGGTGGTGTGGAAAAGCGTTTGGAATGTGCTCGTCCAGCATTCCTTTGGCCTGATCATACAGGTCTCGACACGAAGCACCTGGCCGAACTGAGCGTTCGACCATGGCCAGTACTTCGACGATCGCTTCCCACGCTTTGTGTTGTACGTCAGTCGGCTGGCGCGACACTGCAATGGTGCGACAGTTGTCGGCATAGTAACCGCGGCAACAGGGGCCAAGGTCAAGGATGAACAGTTCACCATCCTGCGCCGCCCGTTTCCGGGGAGGGCCGCCCGGTGAGTTGCACTGATAGTCGTTTCCCAGTGCAATCAGCGGTTCGCCGGCGACTTCCACTGCGGCAGCGTGCAGCTCACTGAAGACCTTTAATTCAGTGATTCCCGGTCGGATGATCTCACGGGCCCGGTCATACATGGCTGCTGTACAGTCTACAGCACGGCGAATCATTGCCAGCTCATCGGGATCTTTGTGTCGGCGCTGATGCCAGAGAATCGGATCCAGATCAAGCAGCTTGTCACCGGACACATCACCGCCGCCGAATGCATGAACGATGTGACCAGTGCCTTCAGAAAACTCGACACCCATTCGTGTGGGCTTTCGTCCGACAGTATCAGCGAGCAGTCTGGCACCCGCTTCAAGCTGTTCCTGACGGAGAGTCGCGTGCCACTGTGCTTCAAATGTCACGATCCGATCTGCGGCGACGTCATCCGGCTCACTGTTGGGAGCGATCAACGTGCAGGTACCATCGGCATCGAGAGCAACAATAGCGTGCAGCAGTCGATGTGGTCGAAAGCCCGTGAGATACTGCACGTTGGCGTGCGATATAAATACCGCGCAGTCGATTGACAATTCAGCCAGCCGCCGGCAAAGCCGCTGCTGCCGATCACGGCAAAAAGCCGGATTCAGATGAGTCACATGAGTCGACATGCCCGCGTTTGTACTGCACACACAACCGCCGTTCAAACGGTTCGCATCTTGGATGACCCAAGGTCTGCAGGCTTCCGAGTACTGACTCGGCAGGAGATATGATTCGTCATGCAGAAAAGTAATGATCAAAAATGAGTTTCCCGGTTTAACACCGGATTCCGCTTCGTCACCTGTGCCCGGGGCCATCACCCGTTTGGACAGACACTGAACTGGTGCGTTCGACTCTGTTTTTGCGGCATCCGAAAGCTTCATTGACCGACGTGCCCTGAACTCCGCCACGCCGTGTTACACTGCTGGTGGAAATGATCCGTCGGGCAACCGCCGGCCACTGCAGATCAGGAGAAACCATGAGCGAACATGTTGCGAGCACCGGGTCGGAGTCGTCAGATAACACTCGGAAACAGAAGGGCGGGGGACATCATACGCTTTACATGATCGGCGCCATTGTCGGAGCTCTGGTGACGGCATGGGTAGCCCCGTCTTTTGCAGTGAGCCTTAAACTGGGCGGCGAAGTGTTTCTGAGACTGCTGATGATGGTTGTCGTGCCGCTCGTCATGGCCAGCGTGATGAGCGGCATTCTCGGGCTGGGTGATGTTCGCAGGCTCGGCAAACCTGGAGCAATCGCCATCGGCTATTACTTCTCAACAACAGTTCTTGCCGTCACAACCGGTGTGCTGATTGTGAACCTGTTCGACCCCGGTGTGGGACTGGATGCCGACTCGTTACTGGAAGAGTTAGACACCGCCGAACATCAGGAAAAGCTGGATGACGTTAAACAGGACGAAGCGGGTCCCAAAGACATCGGCGACATTTTTCACAAGATGGTGTTGATGTTGTTCACCAGCAACCTGTTAAAGTCGATGGTCGAAGGTGAACTTCTGCCGTTGATCGTCTTCAGCATTGCGTTCGCCGGAATGCTTACAACGATGGGCCGTCGCTCAGAAACCATTCGCACACTGATTGTCGGCATCAATGATGCGATGATGGGATTCGTGATGCTGCTGATGAAGTTTGCCCCTATCGGCATCTTCTGTCTGGTGACATCGTCGTTCGGAAAGTTTTTTCTGGAAGGTGATGCGTGGTCAAAGATTTCCAGCCTCGGCTGGTACATGGCCACGGTGCTGGTAGGACTGGGCATTCATGCCTTTATCACGCTGCCACTGATTCTGTGGGTCGTTACAAGGCGCCATCCGATCCAGTTCTACAAACAAATGTCGGACGCTCTGCTCACTGCGTTTTCAACTGCAAGCTCATCCGCCACATTGCCGGTGACCATGGAATGCGCCGAGATGAAAGCGGGAGTTTCCCGGCGGTCAGTGGAGTTTGTGCTGCCGCTGGGGGCCACCGTTAACATGGACGGAACAGCCCTTTATGAAGCCGCGGCCGCCATTTTTATGGCTCAGATCCACGCAGGTATAGATCCCGAGTTTACGTTTGGTTTTACGGAACAGATTATCATCGCGGTGACAGCGACCCTGGCGGCCATTGGTGCTGCCGGAATCCCGGAAGCCGGTCTGGTGACGATGATGATTGTGCTGAACGCCGTTGATTTACCGCTGACCTACCTGCCTTTGATCCTGCCAATCGACTGGCTGCTGGACCGCTTTCGTACGGCGACCAATGCCTTTGGTGACTCCGTCGGATCCGCCGTGGTGGATCGGAGTTTCAAAAAAATCGAGACCGACTGACGGAGCCAGGGTGGCAGCCATACTGCTTCGCCATAACTACTGAAAGTTTTTCCCCCGGACACAGCTCTGATTCCGGCGGTTTTCGCCGAAGCGGTCGTCTCCTGGTGCGTAGGAGTCAGAAGCAGATGTGTTGAAAACGGAGCAGACTTCATAACCGGCCGAATTCCGGTGGCGAGGTTTCACGGAACGTCAAAACGTCAACTGCCGGACCGACGTCAAGACCGATCATCAAAGCGTCTGGAATCGACACTGGCTTGGAGAGCCACTGATGACACGAACAGGATTGATCGGCATATCAGGATTAATGGCTGTCTGCTGCTGGGCAGGACAGTTGGCTGCCGGCGATCTGTCGATCGTGGAAAACATTTTCGCCAACGGACCGAATCTGTTTGAATCTTCGGACAGAGTCACCTGTTCGCGAGGAACACTGCTGCAGTGGAATGCGGATGCCCCCGTGGGGGGCGGTCCAGATCTGAATGAACCTCTGGTTACCGACCGACCCGACTTCACGGAAGCATCGTCAACAGTGGGACTCGGAGTTGCGCAGATCGAATTTGGTTACACGTACAGCTACAACAGTGACAACGGAACCAGTACCAGAAGCCAGTCGTATGGAGAACCACTGTTGCGTTACGGCCTGTTTGAGGACTGGCTGGAATTCAGAATCGCCCTGTTTCCTTCTGAACAGCAGACGACAACCGCGGGCGTATCCCGTACCACATGGGGGACTGAAGATCTGTACACAGGTTTTAAGATCGGACTGACACCCCAGGATGGATTTCTGCCGGAAATAGCGTTGATTCCTCAAGTCAATCTGCCCACCGGCAGTCCCGGTTTTACATCATCTCGCATCGAGCCAGGTCTCAACTGGATCTACGCCTGGGAAGTCAACGACTTCATTTCGATGGCCGGGTCCACTCAGGCTAACCGCCGGGTTGATTCTGTCACCGGTGGAGACTATCTGGAAGTAGCGCAATCGTTCACGATCGGATACTCCTGCACAGAAAATCTGGGAGCCTACACGGAGTGGTTTGTTTTGATTCCTGACAGTGCCGATACCGAACAGACCCAGCATTATACCAATGCTGGCTTTACGTATTTGATCAGCAATGACGTGCAGTTCGACATCCGCGCCGGCCTGGGTCTGAGCGGGGCTTCGGACGATTACTTCATCGGCACGGGGTTTTCAGTACGAATCCCTTAACCTATAGATCGTCACCAAACAACGGATCCTGGTACTTGAGCTGACGTGGGTCTTGTCGTTTGCCGTTGTGACGGGAGTCGGCAAAACCGAACCGGGCCAGCGACTGGTCAGACTACATTGCAAGTCGCTATTCTCCGTCAGTCACCTGCAGCCGGAATTCATGGCTGTTGCCGACGAGTTCAGGCGCGTACATGCCTTAGATGCGGGCCGGGAGAGCCGCCACGCGGCCCGGACTTTCCGCTCGGAGACGATAGCTGACACTGTGGTTGCCTCGGGTAAGGTCTGCCAAGAAGAAGGATACCCTGTCGTCACGCAGTTCGCGGTAGGCTCGCAGGCCTTTGTGGATGTAACCGCTGCGCTGGTCGTCCGGTTCGAAACCGCTGGGTTTCCGATCCTCCAGCAGCAGGTACTCGTAATCGTTCTTGCTGTCGACCAGCAGCTCCACCTCCACCAGATCACCGCTGATGACTTCATCCAGATTCTTCAGCGGTATTCGCCGCCATCGCGTCGATTTTTGATGCACGGCCTGGCCCCGGCTGCCGCGAACACTGACGTCCCGGTCATCCCGCTCGAGTCGATAGAATCTGCGCCGAACTTTGACTTCCAGGCCGGCCGCTGTGATGGGATCTTCCTGAGTGAAATTCGTCAGGTACGCATTGAAGTAGATCGGCCCTGTTCCCGTGCGACGGATTTCGATGTGATGCGATCCGGTCTGAACCGCATCGCCTTCCAGCAATACTACATTGTCGAAGCTGAAGAAGTTCTCCGCATTGATTCTGACTCGTTTGTGCAGCTGACCATCAATGTTCACGGTCACTGTCATATCCGGCCGGTCCTCTCCACTCACCTGGATGTACTCCGCCAGGGATTCGATCACCAGAGCCGTATCCCGCGTGCTGCTCCAGCGTCCTGCCGCTCGACGATTGTTCAGCAGGTATTTCACAACCTGGGACGCTGTCGGATCGTCCGGGCGCACTTTCAGCAGCAGGCGCAGATACATTGCATGGGCTTCGTTTTCGCTGCCGTACCAGTGCCACCACGAGCTGCCAGGCAGTCTGAGCCAGGCCGTCTGGTTTTCCTCATCCTGCTGCAGGTACTGTTCGACGTTGCGCAGGACCATGTTGCGCTGGTCAATTAACTGCTGGCTGTCCAGTACCAGTCCGCTCATGCACATGCCGTAGACACTGAGCTTGAGACGGTCCCGGTACAGGTACTCTGTCATTGCGGGGTCGCCGGAGTCGTGTTCCGCCAGAACCCAGGCCACGAGTGCATCCATGTTGCTCGCCTGCATCCGATACGGCTTGCGGCGTTTTTGAGCCTGTTTGCCGAGTTCACGGCGTTTGTCACCTTCACCCAGTTTCTTCAGTTCAGCGGCCTGATGAGTCTTCAGCCACGTGACACCTCGATCGATCACATCCGGCAGAATCGGAATGTCATTCGCGCGAGCCACAGTGAGTCCATGCACGATCAGTGCCGTCAGGTGAGGCGAAGAATATTCTCCGTAGCCCGAAAACCAGCCCCAGCCACCATCGGACAGCTGCATTTCCGTGAGTGCCTGAACACCGTCACGGACGATCCGGTTCATGTGATCGGAATCGAAGACCGGGTTGGGGTTCCGGCGACTCCAGCGCCGCCGTCGTTCCTCGGGATCTCCGGTCTCCTGAGCGTTCAGATTTGTGCGCTTCCGGCGAATCTCGTCCAGGTCCAGTCCCATTCTCACCAACGTTCGCTGTGTAACAACTGCGGGGAGGAACCGGTTGAGCGTCTGTTCCGTGCATCCGTAGGGATACTCAATGAGATACGGCAGCGCATCGACCATGGCTCCGACCAGCGATGGACTGTAGCGGATCTCCAGACGCGACTGTTGTTCGATGCGTTCGGCAGGAACCTGCAGTTGCAGCCGGCCCAGCTGCTGATCGGACCGAATGACGCCCGCGAAACTTTCTGTCTTCAGGATCCCGTGAACCAGCGCCGGCACTGTGAGTTCGACGGCGTCCGATTCTTCGTCGGTAAGTGCCTTCATGCGCACCTTTGCCGTGCCCGAAGCCACCACCTGCACCGGCCAGTCGACTCGAACTTCATCGCCCGCTTCCACCTTCCGCGTTTGAGTGCTGGCTGTCAAATGACGTAACTGTCCTCCCTCGGTTTCCAGAACGACGTTCACATCCTTGGCGAAATCCAGGTAGTTGTGAACGACGGCGGACAGCGTGATCTGGTCTTTCTGAGTGAAGAAGCGGGGCGTCTGTGGCCGAATAATCAATTTTTTGCTGCAGATGATGTCCGTTGTACCGGAGCCGACGCGTGTGCCTTCGCCGAGAGTCCAGACCTTAATCTTCCAGGTGGTGAGATTGTCGGGGACTTTGAATTCCGCCGTCACCAGGCCGTCAGTATCAGAGTCTACCGATGCCAGCCACAGCGCTGTGTCCGTAAAACTGGACCGAATGGCCGGCCGCACTGCGTCTGCTCCACCTTCGCCGGGAGCAGCCTGATCTGCCACGGCTTCCATGGCCAGGGCGGGTGCACCGGCAGCCGATTTAGAACCTGCCAGGAACCCGTCGCTCCGCATCCGTCGGACTTCACCTTCGGCACTGTTCATCAAGGTCGGAGAACCGTCGGACAGCGGCTGCATCGGAGCCACGCCAGGCCGGAACAGAGGTCCGGTGATGCGCTGCAGCGTGGAGTTGATATTCAGGTGATGATGACGACGTACACTCCAGAAGAACTGCCTGATCTCAGGCACGACGTCAGCCGCGATATACTCCAGACCGGCGTCGTAAGCTGTGAGAATCGTATTACCGACGAAGGGTTGGCCTTCTTCATTTGTGAGCTTCAGCTGAAGTTTCGCCGTTTCGCCAGGACGGTATTCTTCCTGCGAGGCGATCACTTCAACATCCGCCACTTTCTGACCGGGCGGAACAAAGATCTCCCTCACGATCGAGTGCATGCGACCGTCTGCAATCGTTAGAGCCTCGACGTAGATGTTCGGCATGTCGTCGCGACCAATCTGCAGATCATATGTGGTGCTCTTGCCTTCCAGTCGAATCACCTTTGGACGGGGACACACTCCGTTCACCGGACGTACGAACAGCAACACTGTGCTGTCAGGAAGATCGGTATTGATCTGCAGGACAGCGGTTTCACCTGTCTGGTAATCGCGTTTTTCAACGATGAGCTCCAGATCGTTGAATCGATAGCCTCGGCCATCGGCATCCGGCCCCCGGACGTACAGCAGCTGCCCACCTTCCTTACGGGTTCCCGTTGCATCGGTCACACTGCAGGAGAGTCGATACTGCCCGGCTTTCGGAATCACAATTTTGAATGACGCGGAATCGTCTTCACCGGTCGTAAACTCGAATGCCTCGACCTCACGCTCTTCTGCTTCGTCTTCGTTCCACGTCACCTGGAAAAGCCTGGCTTTGCCGGTTCCTGTGACATGCTTTCCGTCCGGTGTTCGAGCCTGCAGGTTGACCGTGACGGTGTCACCGGTGTGGTAGTGACCTCGATCGGTCCAGACAAACACCTTGAATGGCTCTCGAGCCACCAGGACTTCACCCGTGGCCGAAATCGTACGTCGTGACTGATCGACCACCTGGGCGGTAATACGATAACTGTGATCACTGTCGGAGTGTTGCTGCAGAGCTGACTGTGTACCGATCTTTACCTGAAATGTTCCGTCGTCGCGAAGGGAGGCATCGCCTTCAGCCACGACTTCCGGCGGATCAGGACTCCAGCCGATCCACGGGGGAATGGGGCCGAGACAACCCCATCCTCTCCAGCCCGGATACCAGGTAGAATCCGGAGTGAACCACCAGTACCCGGGAGAATACAACCAGTCCCAGCGGGTTTCCGGATACCAGCGGCTGTCTTTCTTTGTGCGTTCGACTTTGTAGTGCACTTTGGCATCGGTGACGGGTGTACCAAAATAATAACGAGCGCTGATAGTGGCAGAAACAGTGTCGCCGAGTGCGACAGGTTCGTCGGACGCATTGATCGTGACTTCGAACTCCGGCTTCCGATACTCTTCCACTCGAAACGAGCCCGTGCCGACAACTGGTTTGTCGTCGCGATTCACATCCTCACAGATCGCCAGCGTGTAGCCGCCGAGAACCGCGTCGTTGGGAATCAGCCAGTGGCCGTCGATGCCGCCCCACTGATCGGTGGTGGCCTTCGTTTCTTCGACGACGTCACCCCGGGGATTTCGCACCTGGAGCACGAATGATTTGTGTGCGTACAGCGCCTTGTCCTGATGAAAGCGAGGTTGGCGCACCCACATCCGATACTGCACCTCATGTTCCGGACGGTAAACAGGGCGGTCCGTGACCGTATAAACTTTAACCGGGCTGTAGTGCAGTTTGTTCAGAGGCTGAGGGTTCCAGAAACTGCTGAAGCCTTCATAGGCAAGGCGTCCGTCTCCGGTTCTGGCAACGGTCATCCACCGCAGCCGTGGACGTTGTTTCCCGGAAATCACACACAAACCGTCGTTGTCCGTTCGGTCAGCAAATCGGCTGGTGATAATGCGGTACTTTCGTGACTGTCCAATTCGTTGCTGGCGGAATCCGAAGAATTCCATGTCAGCTCGAGCCACCGGCTTTCCGGAAGCGGCATCAGCCACATAGTAAAGGGTGCCATCCTCAATGTGTTTTTTGGTGATGGCTGTGTTTGCGATCCACAGCACGATTTGCGATGTGTTGCCGTCCTGCACTTCTGCTTCGACCCAGTAGGCCCCCGCATCCTGCAACGGCGTAGTGACAGACATGTGATCATCAAAGTGTCCTGCGGGTGGATCGAGTTCCAGTTCCCACCGGGTGACAGGGTTCCCCAAGTATTTTTTTCTGTTGTCGTAGATCAGTCGATATCCCACGTTTTCAATCTGCAGTTCGTTGTGGTCGAGTTGCTCGGGTCGGCTTTCCAGGTACCGACGAGTGTCCGTGAGCAGTTGTTCGATGTCGATGGGTCGAACCGTGAAACTTACCTGGGCAGCGTTCCTGAAGCGGACGTCAAGTATGGCCCCCTGACCAGCCGGCTGAGTCCGCGCCGATTCAAACTGGATCCAGTTTCCTTCAATTTGTCTGATGCGCTTTCGCAGCTGCTGGCGAACGTTG
>PAQH01000160.1 GCA_002709225.1 Planctomycetaceae bacterium | reverse complement strand
AAAGCGGAGTGCCAGATTACCGTGGTTCCATTGGGTAATGGTGAATACCGCATCGATGCGGAGTCAGATACTCCGGCTGCCCAGCGCCGTTGCCAGGCCGTGGCTCGGGGGTATTTGAAACTCTGTGAAATGGAATCGCCAGAGGGAGAGGATTGCCGCGTCCGGTTTCCGTGTGGAGCCCCTCACGATAGATTGCTAGGTCTACTACTGTTTCGAGCCCAAAATGTCCGTTCGACGCTGCGTGAAGATGAGGCGGCTGTGTCGCGGGGTGTGCTCGCGGCGCCAAGTCAACAGGTCTAGTTACGCCGGTTCTGGAGCAGTCAATTCTGGAATTAGTAATCGGGAACATCCGCACTGCCATGACGCGCAGTACGGGAGTATTGCGAAACACGATGATGGGCACACAACCACAACCAATCTCGATGAATAGTCGCCAGCGTGTGCTGGCGGCCCTGGCGCGTGAACCGGTCGACAGGACGCCTGTCTGCAATCCGACTTCGGTCGCGACGGTGGAACTGATGGACCTGGTCGATGCGCATTTTCCAGCAGCGAATCGAAACGGCGAGAAGATGGCCCGCCTGGCGGCCACCAGCTATACCGAACTCGGCTTCGATTCGATCATGCCCGTGTTTACGATTGTCCAGGAGTCATCCGCCTTAGGATGCGAAATGCAATGGGAAGGCAAGGACAATTGGCCGACGGTTCGCATGAGCAGGCCGATCTGGTCGGAACCGGATGATGTGCGTATTCCGGATGATTTTCTGACTCATCCTGACATTCAATGTGTCTTGCAGGCCATCGAAAGACTCCGCAAGGAATTTGGAGACGAAGTGGCGATCATCGGTAAGACGATGGGCCCCTGGACGATGGGCTATCACTGTTTTGGGGTGGAGAAGTTTCTCTTGATGTCGCTTGACGATCCCGGCAAGACCAAACTTTGTCTGGACCGGATGCGCAAGATCACGGTGGATTTTGGCCGGGCGCAAATCGAGGCCGGTGCCGACGCCTTGACCTTGCCGGATCATGCTACTGGTGACCTGGTGAGTGGGCAGTACTACCGTGACTTCTTGCGCGATATGCACACGGAGTTTGTCGATGAGATTCCGATTCCCCTGATCCTTCACATCTGCGGACGGACGGTCGATCGCATGGGGGATATCGCGCAAACTGGGATGGCGGCATTTCATTTCGATTCCAAGAATCACCCTTCCGAATCGATGGAGATCGTCGATAACCGGATCGCGCTGGTCGGCAACATCAACAACCCAGAGACGTTGTTCGCCAAGAACCCTGAAGATGTTCAGCGAGAGGTCGAGTTGAACCTGGACGCCCAGGTTTCCCTGATCGGACCCGAATGTGCGATTCCACTGCAGACGTCGATTGAAAACCTTAAAGCGATCCCTCAGGCGGTGGCGCGGTGGCATCAAAACCAGGAGTCGACAGCATGACGCTCGGCGCTCCCGAGAGAGCAATGACAAGCCGGCCGCAGGTGCCGTTTCTGATGCCACTAAGACTTACCTGCCTGGACCCTATGACATCCCTTGATCTTGTAACAGTGTACCGATGCCGATGAGTGAATTTCTCGAACAGATTCGACAGGGTCGCGTGCTGGTTTCAGATGGTGCGACCGGTACTTATCTGCAACAGCATGGTCTGGAAGCCGGGGGTTGCCCTGAGGTTTTGAACGCGGATGCACCGGAGGTAGTTCGGGGTATGGCGGCAGCCTATTTTGAGGCCGGTTCCCAGATGGTGGAAACCAATTCGTTTGGCGGCAGTCGCTACATGTTGGCCAAGTATGGATTCGAGGAACGTGTCGAAGAACTCAATCGGTTGGGTGCGGAATTGGCCCGCTCGGTGGCGCCGCCGGGGTGCTTTGTACTTGGCTCGATCGGACCGACAGGCGAGTTCTTGGAGCCCAATGGGACCGCTACTGAAACGGAGATGTATGATGTGTTTGCCGAGCAGGCACGGGGGCTGGCAGCCGGTGGTGTGGATGCGTTTTGCGTGGAGACGATGAGTGATTTGGCGGAATGTACGTTGGCCATCCAGGCTGCTAAGGAGGTTTCTGGTTTGCCCGTGGTGGCGACGATGACCTTTGACAAAGGCCCACGTGGTTTTTTTACGATGATGGGCATCACTCCGTCTGGCGCCGCGGAGCAGCTGACCGCCGCGGGGGCTGATCTGGTCGGCTCGAATTGCGGGATCGCGATCGAGCAGATGATCGAGATCATCGCTGATATGCGCGCGGCGACCGGGGCGCCCATTCTGACGCATATCAATGCCGGGATTCCACGTATTGAGTCGGGGGAAATTGTCTATCCAGACACTCCCGAGATGATGGCGGAGTGTATGCCTCGCGTGGTACAAGCGGGCGCGAACGTCGTGGGTGGATGTTGTGGTACGTCTGCTGAGCATGTGCGTGCTTTTGTCGAATCCTGCCGTCAAGCTGGGTACGAATGAAAGCCATTGCGCGTTATCTTCAGGAAACTGAAGAACCTGCGGAGAAAAAGGACATGGCGCATATCGAGGAGATTCCCAACGAGTTCATTCGTCAGGAACTCGAGGAATTTGTAGAGAAAGAACAGGAAAAACGACACCTGATCAACCTCTACGCGCCGGCAAAGCCTCTGTTGTTGGAGCTCGCGGCTGCAATTATTGACGGCGACCATCTCGTCTCCGATCGCTTGGCTCTAAACGCTCTGGAACAGGGGATTGGTGCGCTGGAGATTATGGATGATGGGTTGATTGCAGGCATGGCCCTGGTGGGAATCAAGTTCCGCGAGAATTTTATCTTCGTTCCCGAGGTGCTGGCGTGTGCACGGGCTATGAAGGCGGGAATGAAACACATCGAACCGATTCTCTCGGCGTCAGGAATCGAGCCCATCGGTAAAGTCATCATGGGGACCGTAAAGGGGGACTTGCATGACATCGGAAAAAACCTGTGCATCATGATGCTCAGTGGAGCGGGGTTCGAAGTGGTGGATTTGGGTGTGGATACCTCTGCAGATGAGTTTATTGATGCTGTTGAAGAGCATGACGCTACGCTGGTGGGAATGTCTGCCCTGTTGACGACGACGATGCCGAATATGGGGAAGACGATTGAGGCTTTTATTGACGCGGATTTGCGAGACGATGTCCGGTTCATGGTCGGCGGAGCACCCGTGACCCGCGATTTTGCTGACGACATGGGAGCGGATGGCTACGGCGACAATGCAGTCGAGTGTGTCGAACTGGCGAAGCAGCTGGTCAGTGTTTCCGAATGACAGGGCGTTTCCGAATGACAGGGCGTTTCCGAGTGACAGAATCTTGGCGGATCAGCAGCGTTGTCGCGTCAGGCAGGTTGGGACTGGTAACTGAATGAGGAGTGGGGTCAATGGAGAAGATCGACCAGGGGCAGTTCGCCGAGCGGATCGATCGGATCAGTGAGATTTTTTCGCAGCTGGCGTACCACGCTGAGCAGCAGGCGCTTTCTCGATGTCCCTACAAGAACCGATTGGATTGTTGCACGGCGCAGTTCGGTTGCCGCAATCAGCGTGATATTGATGCTCAATGCGGGTTGCCCGCGTGTCGTGGCGATGACCAGTTGAATTACCGCCACGCCTGGGAGGTAGAAGCGCAGGATGAAGGGGGGCTGTAAGATAGCGCACCGCACCCGTGTTGACTGCGACAGGAGTTCGCTGCGATGACGTCTGTTTCTGCTGGCGATCGGAATTGCGCCCCTCAGATCGACAAAACGCTTTTCGATCACTCCGATACCCTGGGACTTGAAGTTCCCAGCTCATGTGGTCGCATGGGGACGTGCCATGAATGCGTTGTCGAGATTCGCGAAGGAGCCAATGCCTTGTCGCCCGCTACGGAGGCGGAATCATTCTTGCGCGAGGGGTACCGTCTGGCCTGCCAGGCCAGCGTTTGCCACGACCGGCAGAGTGTGGAGTTCGCCCTCTTGCGTCGTGCGGCTCAAGTGCTCTCGAGCAAGACGGAATTGCCAGTGCCACTGGATCCTACTGTGCGCCGAGTGGGAGATCGGGTGGTCAGCGGCGCAGCCGATGTGGATCGGTATCGCGGCCGTATTCTGGGCATCGGTTTAGACGTTGGAACCAGTACTGTTGTCGCCGAATTGGTTGACTTGGAATCGGGCACATCACTGTACCAGGCGCATTTCGAGAACCCACAGCGATTCGGTGGCAGCGACGTTATCAGTCGGATTCACTACGACTCGCAGATCGGTCCCGGCGAACTACACCGGGCGATGATCAACATACTCAATCTCGAGATCCGCCGGATGTGCGCCGAGTTGGGTGTGAGCCGTCACCAGATCTATGACCTCGTGGTGGTCGGCAACTCGACCATGCGCGAGTTGTTTTTTGGGCAGGACGTGGAAGCGATCGGCCAGCGCCCCTACAAATCCGACATTGAGTTGGAACAGCTTGCCGGTGACCGGTCGAACACCGTTCGCGCGGTCTCGGCACGCCAGCTGGGAATCAGCATGAATCGTAATGCCAGCGTTTACGGGGCTCCACTGATCGGCAGCCATTTGGGTGGGGATGTGGCGGCCGACTTGTTGGCACTGGATGTCGCGAAGCAGCGTGGCAGTTTTATGTTGGTTGACATCGGCACCAACACCGAAGTGATCATCGGCCATGCCGGACGTCTCTTGGCAGCTTCGTGCCCTGCCGGCCCCGCGTTTGAAGGAGGCCTGGTTCGCTTCGGCATGCCCGCCTGCGAGGGAGCGATTGAGTCTATTCGACACGATGGGGCGGGATTTCATTACTCCACAATCGGTAGTGTGCCGCCACAGGGTTTCTGTGGGTCTGGATTGATCGACTTGCTGGCCGAGTTGCGGCGGGCCAATTGGATGACGGAGAAAGGTGTATTTGCCGACAAGCAGCGGGAGCTGACAATCGTCGCTGATCCGCCGCTAACATTGAGTCGCGAGGACGCCAGCCAGTTAGCTCAGGCCAAGGCGGCGAACTATTGCGGTCAAGTGATTCTGTTAGAGCACTTAGGCATAGGCCCCGGCGAGTTGGACTGCCTTTACCTAGCTGGCGGCTTTGCCAGCTACATCAATGTCACGGCGGCCACGGAGATCGGATTCTTGGCCCCGGTTCCGCAGGAACGCATTGTGCGACTTGGCAATGCGGCGTTGGAAGGGGCTCGCCAGCTGTTGATTTCGGTACCCAAACGTCAGGAACTGCTCGATCTATTGAATCGCGTCGAGCATGTTGAATTGGAGACGACGCCGCAGTTTTTCGAGATGTTTGTCGATGGCTGCCAGTTCAAACCGATGGTCACTGAACCCAGCGATAACCCAGCTGATAGAGGCTGATTTGCCAGCACGATTTGCCAGGCTGGCTCGCGGCGTAGCACGCCAGCAGGAGGGGAGTTCGGTGGTGACGTTTGCCCTGCTCGGCGAGTTACAATAGGTAGCGGTTGGTGGGCCGGGTTCTTGGCGCGAGGAGATGGTTCTAATGTTGCGTTCCAGTCTGTTGATGATGATTGTGGTGGTCGGAGTTGCGTGGTCCGTCGCTTTGGCTGACGATGTGGATCCGGATGTAGATTGGCCTCAGTTTCGCGGCTATCGAGCAGCGGGGCAGATGCGGTCAGCTGGAATTCCTAGTCACTGGGATGTTAAGTCAGGAAAGCACGTTGTCTGGAAGGCCAAAGTTCCTGGCCTGGGGCATGCCAGTCCGATTATCTGTGGCGACGCGATTTATGTGGTGACTGCGATCAGCGGCGCGGCGGATGCCGGCTTGCGGGTTGGCCTCTACGGCGATATTGCCTCTGTCGAGGATGACACCGTTCATATTTGGAAACTCTTCAGTTTTTGTAAGTACACCGGTAAGGTGCTGTGGGAACGGACTCTGCACAGCGGCGTGCCACGTATCAAACGCCACACCAAGGCGACCCACGCAAACGCGACCCCAGCGACCGATGGGACACACCTGGTTGTTTCCTTGGGGTCCGAGGGACTCTTTTGTTATGACCTGGCGGGTAACCATTTGTGGAAGCGCGAGTTGGGCCTGCTCGACTCAGGCTACTATGTGGTCCCCGCGGCGCAGTGGGGATTTGGCAGTTCGCCGATCATTTTCCAGGGACGTGTCATTTTGCAATGTGACGTCCAAAGCAATTCGTTTCTAGCTGCTTTTGACGTGCGCGACGGTCGCGAGTTGTGGCGGAGTCCTCGCCAAGATGTTCCGACCTGGAGCACCCCCACAATTCTTGAGGGCGCGTTCCGGACCGAGTTGCTGGTTAACGGATATCGCCATGCGGGAGGTTACGATCCTCTGACGGGGCGCGAACTTTGGCGATTGGGTGGAGGTGGAGATATTCCCGTGTGCACTCCCATCACTGCTGGTGATCTGATCATTCTCAGTAGCGCCCATGGCGGTCCGGCTCCCCTGCGGGCGATTCGCGCGGGCGCCGAAGGTGATATTACACCCGCGGGGCCGAACACTTCGTCGGCGCACATCGCTTGGTCGCTACCGCGCGACGGGATCTATATGCAAACTCCGATCGTATACGGTGATTACCTCTATACTTGCAAGAACAACGGTGTCTTGAGTTGCTACGAAGTCCGCTCGGGAAAACGCCTCTACCGCCAACGGTTGGCCGGTGGAGTTGGATTTACGGCGTCTGCGGTCGCGGCGGATGACAAGCTCTATTTCACCAGCGAAGAAGGAGGTGTCTTTGTCGTTCAAGCAGGCCCCAAGTTTGTCTTATTGGCGGAAAATCAGATGGGCGAGATCTGCATGACGACGCCGGCGATTACGGACGGTCTGTTTGTCATCCGAACCGCTGGGCATCTGTATGGGATCGGCCAGCGGCCGCTCATGGTGCCGCGACATCGGGCGAACCTGCTGTTTTCACGCAGTGGGTTGAAACGCAGACGCATGGCCTCTGGGAAATTGCGTCAACTGCTCCGCAACCTGCGCACGCGGTTACTGCCTTAGGGTTTCGCAGTTTCGTGCTCTTGCGCGCGGTTCGTGACTGCCGATTCCATAACAGACGTACCTGACTTGCTGGGTTGCTTGTTCTCTGGGTTACTGTGGCAGCAGTGATTGCAGGGCGGTAGCCAAAGCCTCGATTCCTTCACGCAAGGCGCTGTCCGGAATCGTCAATGGCGGACAGATCTTGAGGGTCGGGCGCATTGTGTGAAAGACCATCACGCCATGTCGTACGGCAGCCCAGGTCCAGTCCGCTGCCAGACGCTCATCCGCTGCTCCTGTGGAGGGGTTGTAAAGGTGCAAAGCCCACAGCAGTCCACGTCCCTCGACACGGGCAATCTGATTGGGAAAACGCTGCTGTAAACGTGCCAGATCCTGCTCCACCAACTGTGCTTTGCGGTCCGCTTCGTCAATCAGGTTCTCTTGCTCCAGCACGTCCAGGTTGGCCAGCGCGGCTGCGCAGGAGACGGGGTGGGCCGCATGTGTTGTGGTTACTGCTCCGGGGCTCAATACATCTAGCACACAAGCCGGTCCGATCACTGCTGCCAGGGGAAGACTGCTGGAGAGCCCCTTGCCGACACACAGCAGGTCGGGGCGTACTCCGTAGTGCTGGTGGCCGAACCAGCGTCCTGTACGTCCGAAGCCGGTTTGAATTTCATCGAATACCAGTAATACCTGGTGCTCGTCGGCCCATTCGCGCATCCGCTCCAGGTAAGTGGCTGGATAGGAAAGCGCGCCCCAGCCTTGCATCGTTTCCAGAAACACCCCGGCGATCTGTTTACCGGAAACCCCGCGTCGTTCCAACTGAGTTAAATTCTCATCCAACAGAGCCACGGGGTCGGTCAGATCAGGGTGATCGGGTGGGCCGGGGAAGGGCAGGTGATGGATGTGTCGATCCGCACTGACCAGCCAGTCTTTGCTGGCGGTTTCCCCCGACAATTGGGTGGCTCCGAGTGTGATGCCGTGGAAATCCCCCCGATGCGTTAGTACGTGCGTCTTCCGCGGATCCTGCTGGTGTCCCCACGCGCGGACCAGCCTCAACGCCGACTCAATCGCTTCAGAACCGGTCGTCCAGAAATACACTTTCTCCATGCCCGGTGGACAGACATTGAGTATGCGTTCAGCGAGACGGACACGTTGTTCGGAAGGGAAGCTGAATTGAGCCAGCATACCTTCCCGCGCCTGGGTTTCTAACGCCGCTCGGATGACTGGATGGGCATGTCCCGCGTTGGTCATTACAGCGGTTGAACTGAAGTCGATCCAACAGTTGTCTGCGGCATCGAAGACTTGATAGCCTGCGGCTCGGTCCCAGACAATCGGCGGTTGATAGCAGTTTACCCGGGGAAACAGACGTCGATGTGCCTCCAGTACATCACGTGTTTGCGGCGCCGGGATAGGGGTTCGGATTCGTCGGTGCTCGGTTTCAATGCGCGGAGCGGGTCGCGTGGGTTCGGCAAAACGATCGTGATGGTAGATGTTCATGATGAGGCCAGGCGCTTTCCGGCAGGGTATGCCCTGCGGTTGCGGACTTGGTGGTTGACGATTCAGCCGCGGTATGAAACAGATAAACACTGGCAGTAGGATACCGAAAACAGAACTGACGTAACCAGGACCGGCGGCTTCGCATGCTTGCTCGTCGAAACCGATTTGCCAGGCAAACGCTGCTTGCCAGGCAAACGCTGCGCACTGCGGGTTCCCTGCCACAGCCCAGAAGAGTCCGTTAGCCCCCTTCTTTGGGGGTGCTCGGAAGCCCTTGTAGTGGGCGTCTGCGTCTGCACATGCATAATCGTCAGAGCCGCTCTGGCCGTGGTGAGAGCTGGTCGATTGGTGGCAATTGTCGCACTGCAGGATTCACATTCCGCCAGCTTTCGATACACTCAGAAGTAACTCGCCACCTCATCTATGCCGTGCGCTAAAGCGGTGCTTTGCGATGCCTGATCTCATGGCTACCGATGATTTTCTCAAGCTTCTCGTGCAAAGCGAGGTAGTCGCCGAGACCGTTCTAGACCCGGTCGTTTGGGAGCATGGTCTACAGGAAGAAACCTCAGCCATCAATGTTGCAAAACGGTTGGTTAAGCATGGGGTGATCACGAAGTTTCAGGCTGAGCGGGTCCTCAATGGTCAAACGCGAAGCCTGGTCATTGACAACTTTCGCGTGTTCGATGTTCTGGGCTCCGGTGGCATGGGCTGTGTTTATTCGGCTCGAGAAGTCGGTTCGGATTGGCCCGTAGCGATCAAGGTGCTTTCCAAGGAGCGGCGCAACGATGCCGGGATGGTGGTGCGTTTGCAGTTGGAAGCGGCGGCTGGTTTGCGGCTGAAGCATCCGCACATCTTGCGCACGCTGGCCTTGAATCAATCAGAAGATCGTTATGGCGCATTCTCCTACATGGTGATGGAGTTGGTACAGGGAGTCACTCCGCTGGAGTGGTTTTCCGTGGCCGGGAAGATTTCCTGGGAACAGGTTTGTGATGTGATTCAACAGGCTGCTGAGGCGTTAGAGTACGCGCACGGAGTCGACCTGATCCATCGAGATGTCAAGCCTGAAAACTTGTTGTTGCGGACTAACGGAACCGTCAAGGTGCTCGATTTTGGTCTGGCCATGTTGGATGAAAATGACGAAGAATTTTCGATGGCGATGATCTTTGGGCAGGATCGCGTGGGAACCGCGGATTACGTGGCACCTGAGCAAACGATCAACAGCTATGAAGTGGACCATCGCGTCGATATTTACAGCTTGGGGTGCACCTTCTATTTCATGCTCACGGGAAAACTACCGTTTCCGTATTCCCGTAACGGTCAGAAAATCATGGGCCATCGGAAGAAGAAGCCTCTGCCCATCGCGCAGTTTAGTCCAGAAGTTCCCGAAGCCGTTGTGAAAATCGTGGAACGGATGATGGCCAAACAGCCAACGCGGCGTTACTCAACCGCTCAGGAAGTGGCGGATGCAGTCAAGCCCTTCGCCCGCCGTGAGCCGATTCCGTTTGATTTCGAGAAAATCAGAAACGCCCGTGTGCATCTCGCTGGCAAGCGCGCTGCGAAGAGGAAACGACCGGCGACGTCGAGTCCGCGGTCGAGTTCACTCGTGGGTGATTCCGCTGCACGCGCGCAGGCCAAAGTGGAAACGAAAGCGCCGACAGAGACCGATGGCGCCGGGAATGACGTGCGCAATGGCGACCACAGCTCACCGCCATCTTGATCGCTTGGAATCAGATCGCAGCGCCGCGCGGATGGCTGGTTTAGAGGGAGCGGAGCGGCCACCAGACGGGAATCAGCAGCATGGCGGTGATGCCTACGGCGACAGCTAAGGGCAGTCCGCATTTCAAGTAGTCGCCAGGGCGGTAGCCTCCCGGCCCCATCACCATCAGGTTGGTTTGGTACCCAATAGGTGTGACAAACGAAAGCGATGCTGCCAGTGTGATCGCGATGATGAAAGGACGAGGATCCAGGCCACCGCTCCAGGCGACGGCGATCGCGATCGGTAGCAGGATGGCGGCGACCGCGTTGTTGGTAACCATTTCGGTGAAGGCCAGACCCAACAGGTAAATGGTCAGCAGCAGCAGCAGGGGGTGTTCGGCGCCGACCAGGTTCACCAGGCTCTCGGCGATCTTATGCGCAGCGCCACTATTGAGCAAGGCGCGTCCCAGTCCTAGGGCGGCGACAATCGTCAACAGCATTTGTACATCGAGCGCCGCGCGGGCTTCCACCATCCGCAAGCAGCGCGTGAGGACCATCAACACAGCAATCGTTAACGCAGCGACGCCGGGGGTCGTAAAGCTGCCCGGCGTGGCTGCCTGCCACCAACCACCCAGCATGATCCAGGCCATGCCGAGGACGAACAGACCGATGGCGATGGGCAGTTTATGGTGTCGCCTCGGTTCAGTCCCCTCGACGCGACTAATCAGATAGAAATCAGTACTGTTGCGATAGGTGCGGACAAAGTCGCCCGCGGTTTGCAAAAGTAGCGTATCCCCGGGCTCCAACAGAATGTTGCCGATCTTATTGGTCAGCCGGTCTCCATTACGGTGGACCGCGACAACTGCGGCATTGTAACGTTGTCGAAATTGAGCCTCCCGGACGGTTGTGTGGATCAAGGGAGAGGTGTGTGACAGCACCACTTCGATCAAGTTTCTCTGCTCACGCGTTGTGGTAGCTTCGGGTAGGGTCTGCGAAACAGAGACCAGGCCAGGGATTTTTTCCAGGTCGACAATCGTGCTGACAATACCGGTGAAGATGAGCTGGTCTCGCGCACAGATCACGTCACGTGGCGCTGCCGGGGTCAGCACCTCCCCCGCCCGATCGATCTCGATGAGGAATAATCCGGGGAGATGCCGTAAGCCGGCTTCCTCAATCGTCTGGCCAATCAAGGGGCAGGTTGGTTGTACTTGTAATTCCACCAGATACTCGCGCCGTTGTTCACCCATCTGTTCGACAATATCAATACGTTTGGGGAGTAGTTTGGGCGCGATAACCAGCAGTACTGCGGTTCCAGCCAGAGCGCATGGCAGTCCAACCAGGCCCAGCTCAAACAGCTCGATGGGTCGCATGCGGTCAAGGAAGACAGCCGACCACTTTGCGTTTGGTTCCCTGGTGGACAGTGTTTCATTCGGTGTTTCATTCGGTGCGGCGCTGACGTGTTTGTGTTTTAGTTGTTCTTCGCGCAATAGTCCGTTGACGACCAGCGTCGTACTAGTACCGATCACGGTACACACGCCGCCCAGGATGATCAGGTAACTCAGCGGTAATAACAGGCGTGACGGACTGATGTTTTGGCGCCGACACCAATCGATTACGGCGGGCATGGTCATCGCCACCAGCGCAGTGTTGAGTGTGAATGCGGATGCGGCGAGTAAGGTGGGGGCGAGACGGCGGAGAGCTTGCTGTTCGGTGCGTGCTTTTCCCAACAATCGTGAGCCGAGCAGATCCAGCGCGCCGCTGGACCTCAAGCCGGCTGCCACAATCAACAAACCGGCAATGGCGATCGGTGCGGGATTGGCAAAGCCAGCCAACGCTTCCTGGGGGGAAATGACACCCGTGAGGGTCACAACCAACAGCGCGGTTAGGAAAAGCAGATCGGTTGGTACCCCGTGCCGCACTTGCAAGACCACAAACACGGTGAGTGTGACAGCAACTGCGATCCACGGTTGCGCGGCGGCCGGTAACCACATGAGAGTATGTACCCGAGCGTAACGAAATCGTTCCCAACCGACTGGTTTTAGCAGATTTTCGCTTATTTGTCATTATGTTGACCAAGATAGTAATGTATTGGTTTGGGCATCATCGAGAGCCGCCCTGATAACGACCACCTGCGAGCGATCTTGAAGAAAAACAATTGCCTGGCCCGGAATATCGCTGGATTTGTCCCAGGGGACGCACATGACAGGACCACTCAGTACTACCTGTATTGCCCATTTTTTTCATGACTCGCGTTTTCCCTAGTCCGATGTTCTTCTCGTACCCGCAGGTTCCCGGCCTTCCGACCGTGGCATTGGCTGGCCGGCCTGCCAACAAAATCATGTTCGGCGCTCGTTTACGGAGAAATGGCTCGATGAACCATTCGCTGCAGCTCTTGAGGATGTCGGTTGTATTACTCATTACGTGTCTGGTAGGTGTTCAATCCGCACCCTGCCAGGTGGCTGCACTCCATGGCCCCATCGGGCGCCCCAGCCAGTCACTTTCCCCCGGTGAGGAAAGCCAGCTAGTCGAACAGGCCCCATCGCAATCGACGCCAACAGGGGCGGACGAGCTCGTTTCCAGTTCAAACCAAAGTACCGCGGACACGGAGACCGTACCGCCAGAGCCAGTTGTCGATCGGGCGGTCGTTTTGCGCAGTGGGCCTGATCCAGCATACGACCGAGCTGTTTACGGCAACTCCGTCGCCCAGCCGTCGGTCGTGGAGGTAGATGAGGAACGCTATCTGGCGGATCCCCGTGCGGTTGCGATGTTGTCCCACGGCGTCTCCCGCAACGTCGTTGTCCGCCGGATTGCCTTACTCTCACGGCTGCAGGAAGCTGCCGGGCAGCATCGATTTGTGCCGCAAGTGGCTACCAAGTCAGTGGCTGCCACCGATGTGACGGTTCCGCAGAAATCGCCGATGCCTGCTGTCGTGTCTAGTGCCTGCCCCTATGTCGACCAGAAAGAGCAGGCCCGACTGGCGCTGCAGGTTCCACCGGAACCGCCGCTATCCACACGCGCCGCAGTGGTCCAAACGGCGCGTCCCGAGGCTTCGCCATCGCGCCCCACTGTGCCGTTGGTAGCCGCGGAGCAACTCACTCAACCCGTTCCTGAATCAACCGGCACGTTAGTGGAGTCTCCTCCCGAGCCTGGCGCGCCGCGTTTGGGCTACTTCATTGCTGTGATTGACGCAGCTGAAGAACCCAGCTTGGGTTACTTCATCGCTGTGATTGACGGCCCTGAAGATACGATTGGAGATGCCAGTACCGCTGTGACGATAGCCAGTGATCCACAACCGATTGGAACCGGCATCGGACCACGGTCGGCTTTTCAGGAAACGCCACCTGAGCCTGACCGTGATGCGATTCGCAGTCATCCGTCTGCTGTCGCCCTGGTGACCGAGGGTGCGGTGCCCCCAGCAGCTGAGGAAGGGCCGCAGGTAGCTACAGAAGACACGTTGCATGAAGCAGTGGAAACGCCGCTTGTCCTTGACACTGAAACGCTGGAAAACGACGAGGATGTGGCGATCGTTGCTGAGCCTTCGGCCGCTACCTTTGATGCGTTTGAAGGTACTGGTGATGCGTTTGAAGGTACTGGATTTGACGGGGCGGGATTGGGCGACGAGCCGCTGGGATCGGTGCCCGCCACGACGCTGCCAGCCGCTGCTGGCCGCCGAGGTGATGATGTTGGTGCCAGCCCTTTTCCTGGCGAGCTGAGTCCGCCCGCGGTTACCCCGGCAATCGGCAGGGCTTTCCAGGCGGCCTGGAAGAAGACGTTTCAGAGAGAGTGAGGACCGCAGCCCCTCGCCTCTGCGAGAGACTGGCTGTTCGGTATCAGAAAAGAGGACGATCGGAAAATCGGGGCCGCTCGCGATGCAAGAACCCAAGTGACCTGTTCGCGAAGTTTGCTGGTTTCCGCGGGACCGATCATCACAGGCGATATGATGAGATGACTGGTAAATTGCGGGCGATAGGCGAGATTGGGTTGCTTGACACTCTCGAGAGGGGTGCGTGGGGCGGTTGTGCGGGAAGTTCCTATTGGAAACGGAACAGAAAACCATCTATAGCAACAAGTTGCGAGCGATTTTTTATTTTTCAGTGGCGTTCTTGAATTATGGCAAATAGAATAACGTTAGCCGGCGCAGTTTCCCTGCGCTGCATATCTTTCGGAAGTTTTT
>PAQH01000159.1 GCA_002709225.1 Planctomycetaceae bacterium | reverse complement strand
TCCACTGATTTTCACCCGGCTGGGACAGTGTGCCGTGGCCACGGATTTCGCTTTGAACTACGGTCACACGCTAGGCCCACGCGGACGAAGGTTACTGGAAAGTGCCGATGGGTTACTGGCGGTCGGCGTCCGCTTCACGCAAATCGACACCTTGAATTGGACGTTGCCCATACCCGAGACCTTGGTCCAGCTCGATCGAGACCCGAGCGAAATCGGTCGAGAATACCCCGCCAATGCAGGCATTGTCGGTGATCTGGCGACATCAATGGGCGCGCTGCAAAGTAGCCTGCCAAACGCAACCTCGGATCGTTGGTGGGATGCCGCCCTGGGAGAACTGCCACACAAGATGACTCCGGGAGCGGTACTCAGCCAGGTCCGACAGGCCCTTCCGGCGGAGGGGATTGTGGTCTCGGATGTGACCTCGCTGACCTACCGTGCCTTCGACGAGTACCCTGTGCAGGGGACGCGAGATTTCCTCTACCCCTGCCATTATGTGACGCTCGGCTATGGCCTGCCCGCCGCCATCGGTGCCCAGCTCGCCTGTCCCGACCGCCCGGTGGTGGCCATCTGCGGCGACGGTGGAGTCATGATGAGCATCGGAGAACTCTCGACCGCCGCCCAGCATCAGATTCCGCTGGTCGTGGTGGTTGTGTCCGATCAAGCGCTGCTGGCGATCAAGGCGTCGCAGATCAAGGGCTATGAAAACCGTATCCTGGGCACCGAACTGCAAAATCCCGACTTCGTCGCGCTGGCCGAATCGATGGGAGTCACCGCCCAGCGGACGTCTGACCTGGGCCAGTTCCAGGAACTGCTGGTCGATGCGGTGGCGAAAAACCAGCCGCACCTGATCGAAATCTGCATGGACGGGCAGCAGCAAGCGATCATCGAGCAGATTCCCTGGCTGTAGTCCTCGCAACCAGGCTGCCGGCGACAGGACGCGATTCACACAAAACAGCCGAATTATCGGGCAATATGCTGACTCCTGGGGCAGACTTTTTCGCGCGACCGCAACACGCGTTTGCAGAGTACGGGCTTGCCGCTGCCTCAGTCGCGCTGACCTAGCCAGCGGTCGTGGAGCTGCTGAAACAACGACTCTCCACCACCTTCCATGATTTCAAGTAGCGCCCGATTGACCTGCTCTCGCAACGGGCTACCGCTGGGAAAAGTAATGCCATAGTACTGCATGGAAAAAGGTTTATTGATCTGCATCAAACGCTTCGACGATCTCTTGAGATTGTGCCTCAACTGATCACCATCGTGTACCGCCGCGAATGCTTCTCCTGCGCGAACTGCCGCCAGGGCATCGTCCAATTGGGCCACCTCAATTACCGCTGCGCGGGATCCCCGCATCTTCTCTGCGGCAATGGTCTCACTTACCACAACGATCGACTGGCCGACCAGATCTTTTGGACCCTGAATATCCGACGCGATTTCCTGCACAGTCAGCGCGGAGGTGAAAATACCTACGGCGATCCCAAACACAACAACTCCCACCACTATTACGGACACCGCGATCACCCGGCTTAGAGGGGACCTGGGCACGAAATCTCCATAGCCAACGGTCGACATCGTCACCAAAGTCCACCAGACTGCCTGGCTGACCCCATAAGCCCACCGATCGTCGAAGTGATTGTCTTTGCCCCGTTCGGTAAGCCAGATCACGTGGGCACAGACGAGCACAAACGCCACAAGACCTGAAACTGGGTACAGCAGATTCCATAACTTGAGGGCCGCCCACACAGTCACACCGCCGGCCCCGCGCTGCACCACAATATCGAGTCCGGTTTCATGGAACGGCATCGAAAAATCAAGCGTTTTCTCACGTTCCGCGGTAATGGAAGTCGCGGCAATACCAAGATCCACCCGCTGGTCACGCACCGCTTCCAGATGGCCTGCCAGCGACTCCTGCTCTTGAAATTCGATCTCCCGGGGTGGATCCACCTGCGCGGCAAGCAACCTGATCAAGTCGATTGAGAAACCGGAATACCTGCCTGTCGTCGCATCTTTCATGACAAATGGGGGGGACAATTTCACCCCCACTCGCAGCGGTTGATCAGACACCTCATCCGCAGCGGAACACACCGCGACTGTCTGGCACAACAAGCTACATAAAATCAACGCCATATAGGATTTCCACATGGTAAACCACTCGCTCATTTGAGAAATACTGCTTCGTTGACAGACTACCTGACCGCTCTCTGTCCACACCAACTCGCGGCCAGACAACGCATAACCAACGTACCTGGCGAACAACTATATGTAGAGGGCTTCGATCGCCGCAACCGCTTCGGTCGCACCATTCGGGTAGCTAGTCACTCTCCGAGGACCCTCCGCCCACGCTTGCTCGACCGCTGCCACCACACTCACGTGCATGTCAGCGATGGTCAGCACTTTCTCCTGTCGTCGCAATCGTCGATCCTGACGGTCATAGAGTCTGCTCCGGGGACAGGCAATTAACCTGGTACCGGTGGCACGCGCTTCGTGTACCGTATTGTACCCCCCACTTCCCACGATCACAGAAACGCCTCGTATGGCCTGCAAGAAAGGCCACAGGTGAAGTGACGTCACCTGGGACGATGCGCCCTCACTTGAACCTTGCTTACGCTCTAAAGCCGGCGTAATGAACCGCACTTCCGCACGTTCCGCCAGCTGCAAGGTGAGTGCGGAAGCTAGCTCTCGCAGCTCTTTGATTTCCTCGTGTTTACCACAGCCGATAACCGCCACCACGGGAACATGATCGGATCTTACTTTCAACATGCGCCGCGCTTCCTGCTCCGGCAGCAATTCACCCGCATCGCGAATCAACCAGGGTGGTGTTGCGACCGCATGAGGGTGGTCCGCAAACACGGCCTGTTCCCCTGGCACCAGCAGGCGATCGTATTGCCCAAGGACTTCAGCTATTTGCATCTGCTCCACATACGCGGGATTCAGGTCGCGGTGAACTAGTACTTTGTGGCAACGCAGCGCCGGCAATAGAGCAACCAATTCGCCACCTAATCCGCGCGGAAAAGTATCGACAATCGTGACATCCGGTCGCACCTTCCCAAGCAACTCTTGGACGTAGCGAGCCACCGCGTCGCGACTCCAATCGGGATCAATCCGAACGATCCGCCGCCCACAGTCCAATTCCGACTCCAACGGCAAACTATCGGCGAATGGACTATTCGTCAGCAGCCAGATGCGTGGTGGAGAAGCGTCCAGAGAATGCGCCACGGCCGCTCGAGCCAGCGCCACAGCCCGCGTGACGTGTCCCAGGCCACCACCCAGGGCGTACAGCAACCAGCGTCGGCTGCTGGCTGCTGTCGAGTCGCGGTGGTCGTTACCCATCTCTACCGCCACTTCGGATCTCTTTCGTTGCACCAACTCCGCCCGCTGGGGGCAGCCGTTTCGCTCGGTCGCGCGGTTCCACCGTCTCGTCATGCGACCTAGCCTACCTGGACCGTTTCAACACTTCGTAAGAACTGACCAGCATCATCGCCACCCACTGTACCCCATCACATTTGATTGCATCTTCTTTCGGCGTTTCACCTTCTTTCGACAATTCCGCTCCAGCACTCCAGACGGAAGTCGTTGTCGAACGGAGAGTTAGTTGCGGGCCACTTACATCGACTGATTTCAGCACCGCCCATTCCGGCATTTTTACATACTGGTCCATCACCTCATGTTGTTGCGCGATCCGCGGATAACGCTTGGGCTTGACCTTCAAAGTGAGAATGGCTTCGCTCGAAGTCTTGGTTTTCGTCTTTATCTTTTGCTTTCCACTGGCACTGTTTTTCTGACGTCGGCTCAGCTGCTGCTTTTCGATCAGGCGTATTGTGAATTTCGTACCGTCGACCAAACGCCCCCGCAGCTGCAACCAATGGTCGATATAACTGTTAATATTCCCGTCCCCGATATACCGAGTGGGCAACCGCTTTTCCCTGTGATCGTGGGCTCGAAAATCTATATCCACCGCCAACAGCGCGTCACTACGGATGTCCGCGCTCAGCAACTGGACCAAACCCGCTACCAGTTCGTAGCGGCGGTGATCCAGATCGATCCGGGAAAGCTTCCCAGCGTTTTTATCCGGATCCGTCTGCGCACTCTTTCCAGCTTTGCGGTCATACTCGGCACGCAGTTTCACCGAGTTACGCGCGCGCAACAAACCAACGATCGAGGCGATGGTCGCCACAATAGCGGCGACGAGGAAAACGACTCCGAACCAAGGATTTGCGCCCCGGTCCAACATTACCTTGCTCACGAAAAACAAAATCATCGCCACTGGCGAACCGCACGCGACAAGATAACAACCGCGATATTCAGGCCGATCCGCTAACTCCGCGTTAGGCCCATCCGCTAACTCCGCTTCAGGCCCATCCGCTAACTCCGCTTCAGGCCGGTCCGCTAGTTCCAATTCTGTTCCCTGGTCCCATTGCCTCAGCATCCCCAGTTCCGTCAGGACCGTCTCTGAAGTAGCCGTGCACTGAAATTTCAATGATTTCCTGAAAGCTTCCACGTCCATCAGACAATCTCCCACACCTTGTGGCCAACACAACCTCGCTACGGATCACTCCCTGCAAACCGGCCCGGTCGGGGAACAGACCGAAAGACTCGGCATGTCAGGATCAAGGCTAAAGTCCGCCGCACTGCCTGCGACGCTCTGCCTGCTATTTTGACGCGTGCAACATGGCATACAGGCTGAGAAGCATCATCGCCACCCACTGTACACCGTCACACGTCGAATCACCCTCCGTTGGCTCCGCGGCTCCGGCCGTCCAGCTCGCCCTGGTTGTCGAGCGGAGTGTCAGTTGCGAGCCACTCGCATCGACCGATTTCAGAGTTGTCCACTGCGGCAGCTTCAGGTATTGCTCAATTGTGGCACTTTGTTCCGCGGCGCGCGGGTAACGCTTGCCCTTGAATTTCAAACTGACAATAGCCTCGCTGGAGATCTTGGTCTTCTCTTTGGTTTTTAACTTGCCGCTGGCGCCTCGTTTGGTGCGACTACGTTCTTGTTGCTTTTCGATCAGACGTATCGTGAATTTGGTGCCGTCGACAAGGCGGCCCTCCAACTGCAACCATTGATCCACATAAAACTCAGCGTTCCAATGCCCGACTTTTCCTCTCCGCTGTAGATGATCCTCGTGGGTGTGTTCACGAAAGTCCACTTGCATTGCCAGTGGCTGGTCCGCACCCATGTCCGCACCCGCCAAACGCACCAAACCGGTGGCCAACTCGTACCGGCGATTGTCCAGATCGAACACTGGAATCCTGGAAAACTTGACACTACGAATAATATTCCAGACCATCAGCGCAAAGGCCGCCCCGGAAACCAGCAGCAGCATTACCGCCAGTGCTTCCAAGCTACTAGACGCCGTGCCAGCAGCGATAATCGCCGTGACATAAGCCCCAATAAAACAGACGAAACAAACCAGCAAATACCACCCGCAACCTCCGGGCTCCCGCGCCAGGTGCTCTTCCTGGCCCTGATCAAATTGTCGTATCGCCTCCAGATCGGCCAGCACCGTTTCCGGCGCATCATCGGACAGATAGGTCAGTGTCTTCTGGAACTCCTGCTCGTCAAACGCCATACATACCTCTCCCTAACGCTCACACACGACTGGCGTGGCAAAACATTCAACGCGGCAACACACCAGGCAAGCGCTGCAGTCGCTAGTCGCGACCACCGGACATCACCGACACCACCCCTCCGGGACAGCGCCCCCGCGGCACCGTTCGAATCGAGAGAGAATCTGCGCCAACTCGCACTTTGTCAGCTTTCGCTCATGTCATTCTCAAAATCGCCGTCCGCTTCCGCGACAAGACTTTCGGAATCCGCTTCGGTGAAGTCCCGCGGGTCGTTGCGGCGAGACTCCGAATAGCTGCTCCGCCGATCGTATCGGTCATCGTAATAATGATCGCCATAATAGTGGCTACCGTAGTAGTAGGGATCATCATCGTAATAAGACGAACCGCGACCAGTGTCTTCGGCACCCGCCTCCTTGGTGCAAGTGGTGCACAACAGCGTCACACCGTCTCGCCGCCGGGTGGTGTGCTTTTTGCAAATCGGCTTGTCGCAATTGCCGCAGTTCGCCGCCGGCTGACGATCACATGCATGACTGAACAGGAAGCCGGCCTTCTCGTTACATATGTCTGGTTGCCATTCTTTCTTCGGCATCCCCTGCCTCCTGTTCGCTGAACCTCAAAAAACCATGCCGGCGTTATCCGCCGCCACGGATGGCGATCATCGTTAGTAACCCGGACCGTAATGTCAGACTATCAATCGCGGTCAGGCCCAGGCAGCTGACCGCGATGGCGGACACTTGTCCCCGTGTTGAATAGACCGTCTTTTCGGCAGCATCGCGCAGTGATGTTTTGCCTGCCTTCACTTTGACCTTGAAGAGGCTCGATTTCGCCCCGTCTTCGATCTCAAAACCATAATCACGTTTCTTGATACGGTAAACGAGCTGACCCTGAGCATCCTCCAGCTTCCAGCCCCCATCCGTCCTCGCTTCGAGTTGCCATAAATCGGTTTTGCCATCAGGGGCCTTGATCTTGTACTTTCCCTGCGACGCATTCACGTACCCCAGCACTTTGTCCTGGGCATCCTTGATCTTTAATTTTGAACCCTTGACTTGAAATCGGGCCAGTTCACGTTCCTGCCCGTCAACAAGCTTCGCACCATTGGTTTGCGGCTTGAGTGAAAACGCTGCTTGCCCCGCGGCATCCTTGAACTTTAATTTAGCCTTCAATGTCTTTGTTGTGCCCGAATTGGGCCGGACGCCGCTCTTGACTGGCTTATCGACGACGCGGGTGGTCACTTCAGGTGCTGGAGTTTTCTTGCCACCGCAGCCTGCCAACTGCAGACAGGCGACCACCAGACTGCCCACAACTACCTGCAGTGAACCGCTCGTTAGACCTGCAGACTGCGCACACGGTGTTCTCGTAGACACGGCACCACCTCTTTACTTGGATTCATTCAACAAGGCGTACAGGCTGAGCAGCATCATGGCGAGCCAGTTCACGCCGTCCAGTCCGGGGCCCTCTCTCACTCGCTCGGCAAACCCGGTTCCGCCCATCGACTTGAGGGACCAGGGAACTGTACAAGTGGAACGGAGCACCAACTGCTCACCCTCGACGCGGATTGACTTCAGCGTCGCTTTGGGAGGCAACTGAATGTACTTGTCGACCTGCTTCGCCTGGCCGGTGAGCTGCGGGTAGCGTTTGCCCTTGATCTTTAACGAGACGATCGCTTCGGTCGCATGCTTGGTTTTGTTTTTGTGTTTGATTTTCCCACTGCGACTTCGCTTCGTGCGATGACGTTTCTGGTGTTTTTCGATCATCGCCACCGAAAATTTTGTGCCGTCCACGAAACGCCCCTGCAGATCCAACCAGCGGTCCACATAAAATTCGGCCTCCCAACGCCCGACTTTCCCTTTACGCTGCAGCTTGTCGGCATGCGTCTGGTCGCGAAAATCCAAACTCACCCCAAGCGGCGTGTCGCCGCCAACATCCGCGGCAATCAGGCGGACCACACCGTCGAGCAGACCATAACGACGATTCTCGAGATCCAGCTTTGCGGCGCTGCTTCCCTGCACCCAGGCAAAAACGGCAAAGCCAAACCCGACAACGGCCGCCACTGCGCCGAGGGCCGCCAGCGGGGCAGCAACATTCATTCCAATCAGTGCCAGGATTCCACCGACCAGACCGCCCAGGCCAGCGAAGGTGCCTTTCTTATTCCAGGAGGCGGCCTTGCTTTGCTGGATCGCATCAAACTGCTTCAGGAATTTGATGTCGGCGAGTACGCGATCGGCCGTACTCCGCACACGGTACTGAAGCGATTCCGCGAATTCCTCTTCCGAGAGTGAAAAATCGCCGCCCGCGGTTACCTCCACTGACGCAGTCTCCTCCCCCGTCGGGGCCGGGGCCGCCGCGGCAGCCGGAGCGGCCGCTATTCCCAGCGACTCGCGCAGCTGCGTCAACGCGGCTTCCTCGTCCGCGGTCACCTCACCGTCGGCCTGGGCTGCCTTCAGCTGCTCGCGGTACACCGTCTGCTTGGCTTGACGAACGACCGTGGTGGCCTTTTCCTGACTGATTTCCAGCACCACCGCCGCACTCAGGATGCGTTTCTGCTCGGGCTGGGTAATCACACCATCCTCCGCGGCGGCGACACAGAGCTGACCAAACAGGCTCATCGCCGCCTGATCCGCCACCTCACGTGCCACACCCGACTGCTGCACAAACTCCGCGTAGCGAAAATTTTTTGCCTCCGGGCCACGCAGTGCTTGACTCAACTGGCTGCGAAACTCCCTGATCGCATCGTCCATGGACCATCTATCCCTTCTCGAGTCAAGTCACACTAGCAGTACCGCGACGAACAGAAGCATCCCACACAGTGCATCGATTGCTTGTTAGCTGCAACAACAACGCGAACTTTCGAGGCCCCACGATTGTTGTTATGGTACGGCCGCGGAGGCATTTACATCTGTAGCGGACGCGTTTCACGCTGGTTCGTCCTCTCGCCAAAAACCAACGCATAAGTTTCTACTAATTCGTCCCCGCGGTGTCAACTTTATGTCGATCGTCTACCTTTCCTTCGATCGCTTCCCATCACCCAAAGGCGCGGCAACGCACATTGATGCCTTTGTTCGTGCCCTGGGCGGGCATTTCGGCAATGTCACGCTGATCACGATTCCCAGTGAAGCAGCCTCACTGGCACTACGCGACAGCCCCGCACCCCACCACCCCAGGCTCCTGGTGCGTCACCCCGTGGCTGTTAATTCTCGGGCCTCCGAGTGGCAAGCCGACGGCGTCACACACCACTCTTTTGAAGCCCCGGGGACACAGTTCTTCGAACGCGTACTGAGCTTTCGCTCGCAAATTTGGATGTGGTGGCAACAGCACTTTGGCCGGAAACAAAATCGACTACCGATTGTCCATTTCCGCTCGATCTTTGAAGGGTATCCGATCGCCCGACACAAGTCACGTTTCTGCAGACAACTGGTCTTTGAAGTCAACGGTCTGCCATCAATCGAACTCAAATACCGCTATCCCAACTGCGCCGATGACCGAGAGTTGTTGCGTAAACTGATCCACCAAGAGCAGGTCTGCCTGGATGCCGCCGACCTGGTTTTGACCGTCAGCCAGGTCAATGCGGAACACCTACAAGACCGAGGCGTTCCCCGCGATCGCATTCGCGTCATTCCCAATGGTGTTGACGCCAACATGTTTACCTACCGCGCCCCGCCGCTTGTCAATCCGGCGGCCAGGAACCAGGACCGCCCACTGCGAATCCTCTATTCCGGGACCATGTCCAGCTGGCAGGGCGTCGGCCTGGCGATTGAAGCCGTGGCGTCCTATCTTCGTGACCGGCCCGCCCAGCTGACACTGATCGGCCACGCCCGTCCTTACCAAAGGCGTGACCTGTTACAACACGCCTGGCAACTGGGAGTGCAGAACAGCGTCGAGATCCTCGACCCCGTATCACGAACCACGCTGGCGGACCTGCATCACCAGGCCGATGTTATCCTCGCGCCATTGACGCACAACGATCGCAACACGGTGCAAGGCTGCTGTCCCTTAAAGGTACTGGAAGCGATGTCGAGTGGAACACCACTGGTCGCCAGCGACTTGCCCGTCGTGCGGGAACTGGCCACCGCCGACTCCGAAGCCATCCTGGTGCGTCCCGGGTCGGCCAAAGCGATCAAGGACGGATTGCTGCGACTGGCCGATGAACCCAACCTCGCACAACGACTGAGTGTGGCCGCTCGGCAACGGGTCGAACAATACTTCACCTGGCACCGCGCTCAAACCAGCCTCACCAACGCCTACGACAGTCTGCTATCCGTCTGTTCCGCCAATTCCGCCACTCGGCTCAGCAATGCTTCCAGTCGCGCCCCCTCTACGTCGGAATGAAAACTAGTTTCCATCCGTTCACGAGCGGCCGCCGCGATCGCCACCCGATCTGCTGCAGGCAGGTCAAGTACCTCGCCAATGGCCTCGCCGAAGCGAGGTAACTGCATCTTCGAAACCAGAAACCCGTGCACACCGTGTTCCACCGCTTCTGGAATCCCACCAGCGTCACTCGCCACCACGATCTTCCCACACGCCATGGACTCCAGCACGGCGTTCGGTAATCCATCCCAAACCGAAGGCTGGAGCGTGACATCACAGAGATGCAGATGCCGTGCCACATCCACTGGCGATTCGAGGTGCCCGGTGACCAGAATCCGCCCCGCGTCAGCAGGATGTTCCGCCGCAAACGTCGTGATGTGGGCCTGTTCCCGTGGTCGCACTTCACCGATCACCAACAGGCAAGCGGGACGCGTCTGGCGAACTTCATGCAGCGCGCTGAACAAATGGGGCAGGCCCTTTTTGTGCCGCAACTCACCACAAAACCCCAGCACAACCTCTTCCGGGTGGATACCCAATGTCGTTCGCAGTTCAGGCGTACCCGGTGGAGCCAGCGGCGTAAACAACTCGGTGTCCACGACGTTGGGCAATACCACGATCTCAGAGCTGTCTCCCAGCAGTAACTTGATCTTGCTCGCCAGATCGCGAGACACGCAACTGACCAGCGTAGCGCGCTGCAACGTCCACAATAAACGTGAAAAGTCGCCGGGGGGGAACATTAAACGATCGACATCGTTACCCCGCGCACTGACCGTCGAGGCAATCCCCGCCGACTCGGCGAAAACCACGGCCATATATCCCGCGGGAAACAGGTAATGCCCCCAGACGGCAGAGAACTCGAATTCCCCATGCAAATGTTCCAACACATTCCAGGTGTGCTGAAGCGAAAAATCCCAGTTCGAGTACAACCCCAGCCTGTGTAAGATAGGCCCGCGTGTCGGATCGTCATGGCCTTCAGGAAAAAACGTCTCCAGCACTCCCGCGGGCAGCGTCTTGGTCCACGCCAGGACGTGGACCTCCCAACCGAGCCCGGCAATCGCTTGCGCGGTCCGCAGGGCACTGCGTGCCACGCCGCCCAGGTCGGGCGGGAACCGTTCCGCGATCAGTAACAGTTTGCGTTTTTCGGTCACGGGTACGTCTGCTGTTCACAAGCCTACGGACAACCAGTTGCTCGAACTGATCACGGCATCCGCACGTTCGGTCGCAGGAACATCGCATCTACCGTCGTGTCAATCCGACACGTTCCAGAATTTGGCGTGCGCGCTGCCGAAACGTAAAGTGCTGCTCCAGACCATATCGCCTGGCATCTTCCGCATCAAGCCGCATGGCGGCAATCGCGCGATCACGAAAAGAGATCGAATTCACAGGCTGTTCGTAATACTCCCTGGATTTTTCGAACGAACGCGGCTTGATCGCGTAATCGCCCGGGAACTGTGGCCAATAGAGTTCTGGCGCATAGGTCCAGTCCACCGCATTGAACACCCACTCCGCGGCGCGGTACTCGGGTTCAGCTCCCTCGCGCATAACCCGATCGACCTCGTCAAAATCACCCGCAAAGTTGCGATAGAAAATCGTCTTCCGTTGGCGTGCGACCGCCTCCTCTCGAGAACGATCACGCTGCTTTCCACTGAACGCGCGGCGATACTTGATCGGCTCCGCCCAACGATTGATGGTGGGATGCTGGACAACCGTGTTGGCATTCTTCCATAACCCGCGTGCCACCGGACTGATCGACTCCCTGTCGTACAGCGCAAATGGGATGGTACGAAATTTGAGGGACAGTGAGCGGGACAGAAAATCCAACACAAAATCATCCGGATAGTCCGGATAGTATTTCGCGTATTTCAGCCACAACTCGATCAGCTCCAACTGTTCCCGGTCGAGCATCAACACGCCCGAAGAAAAACCGCTGCTGCCGCCGTGCGTGTAGGTCGAAATCAACGGACTCCGCCAATCATCCGGAACGTGTTTGACAATCCGGCATTCGACGTCCAGCCACAGTACCTGGTCGTAACGGCGCACCATGTCGCGGATGAACTCGATCTTAAAGTCAAATGCCTGAATCACCGTCTCAAACTGCTTCTCGATTTCTTCCAGATGCAGTGAATATCCAAGTCGTTCGCAATCGGTCCGCAGCCCCGCAGAGAAACACCGGAAATTCGGGGTGCAATAAGAAATGACCGTGAGAGGGCGCGTCACCACATGTTTCCTATCAGAGATAATGGAAATACTCTAGCAATGCGGTCGCCCCGGGAGCGGCTACCAACTCGCTAGCCCGCCCCCGCAGTGCATCCGCTTTCCACCTGTTAATCCGCGATGGATCGAGCGGACGCGCCTTGTCATACCACGCATTACTCGCGTTCACTTGTGCGTGCTCCGGGTACGCCATCACCTCTGGTACGAGATCGAGATTCAGAAATTGACTGAGGCCGGCGATCGTCTCGGCGAAACGTGTTACCAAATCTTCGTAACGGACCGTGAGAACTTGTGGATGCGGGTCTAACGCAACGCCAGCTCGCACATCCGCTATCCAACGTGCCGGCGATACCCAGAATCGCTGCGGCGCGTCCGGATGCCGTGAACAGACGACATCGCGACCGTCTCGGACCACATGAATCAAACGGGCGTGACGCCCGAACTCCTGGAGAATCCGTTCGAAAAAGAGAATGTTGCGAGGGGTTTTTTCACACCAGTAACGGCAACTGTCGGGGAGATCCAACTGCTCCAAGTGTTGTTGAAGCACATCGATTTGGAAGGGGGCCAACGGATCGAAGTCACCCCAATACGCTGTGGGACACAGTGTCTGGGTCTCTACCGGAATTGCCGCGATTTGTGGATGACTGGAAAGAATTGACAGCAGCAGCGTCGTCCCCGAACGCGCGCAACCGCCGATCACGATCGGACTCGGCCGCCGACGCCAAGGAACCCGGCGCAGTAAGCGTGAGGTGGCAGTCCCTGTCCTCAACCTTTCCATCGGCACCCCATACCAGGCGACCCTTCCATACTCCAATTTTACGTCATCTTCAGGAGCGGGCATTGTAGTCCGTTTTCACCGGCATCGAATCGGCCATACGAACAATGGCAATACACTCCAGGGCAACACGATTTTTCCTTGAGAGGCATTCCCGGTACACCAGCCTATCTGGTTTAGCACGTCTGGCCAATTGTCGCCGTGTCCAGTTAAATACGGAGGCGTATCGTTGGTGCCCGCCGAGACACTCTACGGAGATGGACTGTGACCTGCACCCGCTTCCTGTCGACGACCCTGCTCATCGGAACTCTCGTGATGACCGCGTCCGCTGCCGAACCAACCCGTCCCCCCACCCAACCAACCCCTCCCCCCACCCGGCGCATCGACCACGTCGATACCTACCACGGTACGTCGGTGGCCGATCCCTACCGCTGGCTGGAAGATGACGTCCGCGAATCGGACGATGTGGCAGCCTGGGTCGAAGCCCAGAACGAGGTCACGTTCGGGTATCTCAAGCAGATTCCCCAGCGGGAAACGATTGAGAAACGATTGACCACGCTCTGGAACTACGAGAAGTTCGGCAGCCCGTTCAAACGGGGTGGCCATTATTACTTCTACAAGAACGACGGCCTGCAAAACCAGTCGGTGCTGTACACACAAACAACCCTGGACTCGGAGCCAGAGTTGTTCCTGGACCCTAATCAATGGTCGAAAGACGGCACGGTCGCCTTGGCCGGCATCAGCTTCAGCGACGATGGCCGCTTTGTCACCTACGGTGTGGCCGAAGCCGGTTCCGACTGGCGGACCTGGCGGGTGATGGAAGTCGCCAGCCGCAAGGTCCTCAACGACGAACTCAAATGGGTCAAGTTCAGCGGGGCCTCGTGGACCAACGACAGCCGCGGATTCTTTTACAGCCGGTTCGCTGAACCGCAAGAGGGCGCCGAATTCCAGGGCCTGAATCTCAATCAGCAAGTCTACTACCACCGCGTGGGAACCGACCAGAGTGACGACGTGCTGGTCTACCGCCGACCCGACCATCCGGACTGGGGATTCGACGCCGAGGTCACCGAAGACGGGCGTTACCTCGTGATCACCGTCTGGAAGGGGACCGATGACAAGTACCGCGTGCTCTACAAAGATCTGCTGGAACCGTACGGGATCCCGTTGGACCTGATTGCCACATTCGACCACGAATACAGTTTCGTCGGCAATGACGGGCCAATGTTCTTTTTTAAGACCGATCACGACGCTCCGCGCAAAAAACTGGTGGCTATCGATATCCGGAAACCGGCAGGCAGCGCCGAAACGGTCCTCATCGAACAACGCGACGAGACACTCACAGGGGTCGGACTCGTCGGAAACCTATTCGTAACCAAATACCTCAAGGATGCCCGCACGCAGATCCGCATCCACACCTTGACAGGCGCGTTTGTCCGCGAAGTCGAGTTTCCCGGAATCGGTTCGGCCAGTGGCTTTGGCGGCCGCCAGGCGGACACGGAAACGTTCTATTCCTTTTCCAGTTTTGCCACGCCACCGAGCATCTACCGCTACGACCTGATCACCGGGGAAAGCCGGTTGCTCCGCCGCGCCGCTGTCCAATTCGAACCGGATGATTACGTCGTCAAGCAGGTTTTCTACAACAGTAAAGACGGCACCCGGGTACCGATGTTTATCGCCCACCGCAAAGACGTGGAGCTCAATGGCGACACCCCTACGCTGCTGTATGGATACGGGGGATTTAATATCTCCATGCAGCCGGGTTTCTCGATCAGCCGACTGCAGTGGATGGAAATGGGAGGCGTCTTTGCCATGGCCAACTTGCGGGGCGGTGGCGAGTACGGCGAATCCTGGCACCGGGCCGGTACCAAACTCCAAAAGCAGAATGTCTTTGACGACTTTGTGGCCGCCGCGGAGTGGCTGATCGAGCAGAAATACACCCGCTCCGACAAGCTGGCCATCATGGGCGGCAGCAATGGCGGACTGCTGGTGGGGGCCGTCATGACCCAGCGCCCCGACCTGTTTGGCGCCTGCCTGCCGGCGGTCGGTGTGATGGACATGTTGCGGTTCCACAAATTTACCGCCGGCCGCTACTGGGTCGATGACTACGGCAGCGCTGACGACGCGGACGAATTCCAGGCCCTGCTGGCCTATTCGCCCTACCACAACCTGGAACCGGGGACCCGCTATCCCCCCACGCTGGTCACCACCGCGGATACCGATGACCGGGTCGTCCCCGGCCACAGTTTCAAGTTCGCCGCCCAGCTGCAACATTGCCACGCGGGTGAGGCACCTGTCCTGATCCGCATTGAGACCCGCGCCGGACATGGCGCCGGAAAACCGACCGCCAAAGTGATCGAAGAACTGGCCGACAAATGGGCCTTCCTGGTCAAGAACCTTGGCATGACCCCTCGTTGAGATTGATCCGATGGCGAAACCCAATCACCTGACCGCCCCGTTAGCTTCCGAACGGATGCCGGCGGGGATCCCCTTTATTGTTGGAAACGAGGCTGCCGAACGGTTCAGCTTCTACGGCATGCGGTCGATTCTGTTCGTCTTCATGACCAGTCACCTGCTCTCCGCCACTGGAGCAGCAGACTTCATGACCGATTCGCAAGCCACCGAGTGGCAAGCTTGGTTCGTTGCGTCCGCTTACTTCTTCCCTGTTTTCGGCGCCCTGGCGTCTGACATTTTTTTGGGGAAGTACCGCACAATCCTGATGCTGTCGACGGTGTACTGCGTTGGCCACCTCAGTCTCGCGCTGATGGACATGCCCGAATCCTTTCTCACCGCAACCTGTGAACCGAGAACCTTCTTGTTCGCCGGGCTGCTCCTAATTGCAATCGGCAGTGGCGGCATCAAGCCCTGTGTCTCTGCGCATGTGGGCGACCAGTTCGGCAAATCCAATCAACACCTGCTCTCCAAAGTCTTCGGTTGGTTCTACGTCTCAATCAACTTCGGAGCCGCAGCATCGCAATTCGCAACGCCGCTGCTGTTGAAATATTACGGGCCGGGCTGGGCCTTTGGTGTACCAGGCATTCTGATGGCTCTGGCAACATACGTCTTCTGGCTGGGACGAAAACGCTTTGTACATATTCCCGCAAGCGGCTTGGCATTTGTACGAGAAACGTTTGACCGCACCGGTCTCAAGGCAATCAGGAGCCTACTTCCCGTCTACCTGTTTGTCGCCGTGTTCTGGTCGCTGTTTGACCAGGGCGGCTCCAAGTGGGTCGAGCAAGCCAAGAATATGGACCGCATGATTGGCAGCATCGAAGTCCTGCCTTCGCAGGTAGGACTCATCAATCCAGTTCTGATACTACTGTTCGTGCCGCTGTTCAACTACGTCGTCTATCCGATCGTGAGCAAATTCTTCTACTTAACCCCGATGCGCAAAGTCAGCATCGGCCTGTTCGTTGCGACACTTTCCTACGTTGTCGCGTCGGTAATTCAGGAGTGGATCGACGCGGGCCAAATCCCTCACATCGCCTGGCAATTTCTGGCGTATACGCTACTGACGGCAGCCGAAATCATGATCTCGATCACCTGCCTGGAATTCAGTTACACCCAGTCACCCAAGCAAATGAAGTCGTTCATCATGGCGCTCTATCTGCTGAGCGTCTCGGCAGGCAATGTCTTCACCGCGCTCGTAAATCGCTTCACGCAAGATGAACATGGACAATCCTCTTTGCAAGGCGCGACGTATTTCTGGTTCTTTACCGGCGCCATGGGAATCGCCGCTATCCTCTTTATCCTGGTGGCACTGACCTATCGAGGCCAAACCTATCTTCAGGACGAAGGGACGCCCGACGAAGCTTAGCTGTTCCCGAGGATCGGAAAGGCGCATCGTCTGGAACCCAGACTGGGCCGTTATGGCCACCGGCATGGACGAGCCGACCATCCAGATCTGCCAACTTTCACTGGCGCTGCGCAAATCACAATCACTGCGCAGCTGCCGCTGGGGTTGGCCTCTCAGGCAACCTATTTCGGCTGGGGTTTGGGCCGGTAGTTGGGATTGGGGCGCGGTAGTTTCGCATCGACCCGCTGCAGTTCGGCCATCAGCTGGGCCTCCAGCTGAGCGGCCTTGTCCGGCAGCTCCGTGGCGCGATCGTGACGCTCGGACAGGTCTTCCGTCAGGTTGTACAACTCGTGCCCGCCTTCGTACCACTTGATTAACTTCCAGTCGCCCACCC
>PAQH01000158.1 GCA_002709225.1 Planctomycetaceae bacterium | reverse complement strand
GAAGGCCGTGGTGGTCGCGGCGGTGGACGCCCTGAAGGCCGTGGTGGTCGCGGCGGTGGACGCCCTGAAGGCCGTGGTGGTCGCGGCGGCTTCGGTGGTCCTGGTGGCGGACGCCCAGAAGGACGCGGACTCTAAACGTTTATGCTGCGTTATTGTTCTCTCTAGGGTTATTTGAGGTTTCGACTGTGCCCTGGTCACGCCGGGGCATGTTCGTTTCCGGCTTTCATGAGTTGTTCGGCAGATTGCCTTCCTCTGCTTGTTAGCTGGTGACCATGTGAGGTGCGGGTAACCTGGTGCGTGAAGATGAGAGACCACGTTGCCAGGTGTTGTAACATCGACCCATGTCTGGTAGCCCAGGTGGCAGGTTCAAATGTTGCGGCCAGGGCCGCTGCACGCTCTGCCTGATACAGCGACCTCAACTGGTCATGACAGGCGAGACGGAATGTCAGCCGTGTTTGTCCTAGCGCCTTGCTGATCATTCCGTGACGCGGTGCGAAGAACATTGCCAAGCTGAAAAGCATACCGGCCACGACTGCCATCATGCCAGCGGTACTGGCGTCTTTGATTTCAGGGAATCCCAAGCGGGAAAAAACAAGTGCTGGTAGGGTTAGTGCCATCGCGTGTCCAAGCAAAGCCGTAGTGAACGCGATGGCCAGAGTGACAACAATCCGTGTTGGTAAACGGTCCGTCAGTAAGCTGGCAGTGGCGGTTGGCGCAACCAGCATCGTAATGACCAGAATACTTCCCACGCTTTCGAAAGCTGCGACGAGTGTGGCGGCTGTGGTAGCCATTAGAGCGTAATGCATAAGTCGTGCGCGGATGCCAAGCGTCGTGGCGAGATTAGGGTCAAAGGCACTAATCGTGAGTTCTTTATAGAACAGCAGAACGAGGATCAGGTTTACCACGAGCAAGCCCGCGACCATGGCTGTTGCCCGAGGGATTCCTGCCACACCCAGTTTGACGGTTTCGACATTTCCGTAGAGGACGCAGTCCGGATCTATGTGAACGGAATCGGCTTTCAAACGAATCATCAACAGGCCAAATGCGAACAGGGAGGTGAAGACGACGCCGAGTGCTGCGCTACTTTCTACATGTCCTAATCGTTGGACAAATTCTGTCAGCATGGCAGAGACGACGCCTAGAACGACAGCTCCGCCAAACAAGAATAGGGGGAGTGTTGCTAATTGCGTTGAAGGGCTGATCCATGCTGCGTCTCGTAATCCGTAAGACAGCAGGAACGCCACGACAATCCCTGGCAGGACGGTGTGACTGAGGGCGTCGCCCATCATGCTCTGTTGACGTAATACCAGAAATACGCCTGGCAATGCACAGGCCATGGCGGCGAGTGATGCCGTAATTACGATCCAGGTATCGAACGATCCCCATGCAGACAAATGGTGTTGTATTTCAACGAACATATTACGGTGAGCGTGTTGCGTTAAGTGAATCAAGACGGCGGATGAAATTGACGTGAAGGCAGATTTATGAGACAGCCATTTGCGGATATTTTTTGAAGAGTGCGGTTTCCAGCTTTATGATGATCTCAGGGTCGAGGACTTGTTCAACGCGATCTGCGTCCCGGTCGACGTGGCCGGGAGCGACATCGGCGTGTTGTAACAGGTAGAGTTCCCAGAGACGATGGTTGCGTGCCGCGCGGCGTGCCGCAGTTTCTCCCTGCGCTGTCAGCCGGTATTCACGCTCAGAGTGGGAAGCCAGGTATTGGAGTCTTTGAGCATCGCGAAGACTGCGCAGCAGTTGTTTAGCGGTCCAGGACCGTTTCGGAAGTAGCTCATCGAGACTCACCGTTGTATCTGTTAAGGATTGATGGGGAGCCGGTGGGACCGAGGTTTCGAGGATCTCAAAGAATGCGAGCAGCAATTGCTGCGTGGCGATTCGCTGGTTAAGTTGGCGCCTGGTGTACCAACGCAACAAGACGCCGCGCCGAGTACCGAAATACAGGCTTACGCAAAACATCACTGAACCAGTTAGCACGATTACTGCGCCGGCAGCGAGACGTGAGAACAATGCGCTGGATACAGCGCCCATGTAACACGAAACGACACCTATCACGGCTGCACATAACGTCATGTGAGACAGCTTTTCGGTCCAAAAACGAGCGGAAGCCGCGGGGATGATCAACAGGGCTACGACCAACAGCAGGCCGACACTCCGTAACCCGATGACACATACCGCGACTACCAGTCCCATCAAAATAAGGTCCAATAGTACTACTGGCCAGCCTTGAGAGGCTGCGAATTGTTCGTCAAAACAGAGTAAGCCAAACTCCTTGAAAAGAAGCCCGGCTGCCACAATGGCGACGATCGCGACCCGCCAAATCAAATCCACTTCGCTCTGGGTGATTGTAGCGGTGTTGCCGTAGATGAAGTTTGCCAGCCCCGCCTGACTGCCCGTGGGAAGTTTCTGAATGATGGTGAACAGGACGATTCCCAGACCATAGAATCCACCAAGAGTGATAGCCAACGCGGCATCTTCCTTGATACGTGTGCACGTGCGAATAATGACCGTCGAGATCATACCGGCAATTCCAGAAAGCGACGCTCCTATTAGTAATCCCGGCAACCATTTGCCACTTTGGGGCTCGTGGAGTTCCATGATTAGAAACGCGATGGCTACTCCAGGAAGCGAGGCGTGCCCAACGACATCACCTAGGAGCGAGCGTTTTCGCAGCAACAGGAAGGTTCCGGCAATGCCGGCGGAAGTCCCAAAGTGGTTGTTCCCCATAGCACGATGCGGGTGTTGTAGTCCTGCATGAGCAGGACTCGTTTAACGTCCGCCGCTGCTGGCCAAGATAGCCGGTTGTCTGCCAGAGAGCTGCGGTGCGGAGGGGACGCTGCTTGGTGTTCTTGGTCGCGGTGCGCGGGTGTCTGCGCAGCAATTGTTGAGTTGATTCCAATGACAAGCAGCAGGCACAAGACAGTTTGCGGGATAGGTCCGCAGGCTGCGAAGCGACCGATGTTTGGGGCCCCGTCGACTTGCCTCTGGAAACTCATCCGGAAGTGCCTTTCCCGATGATGCGGTCGGTCTGTTCAACCAACATCAATCGGCCACCGTAAGTTTTGCGGAGATTATCCGTAGTGAACGCGGTCGCCACAGGTCCCGTTGCCACAAGACGCATATTCAACAGGATTACTTCATCAAAATACTCAGCGACAGTTTGCAGGTCGTGGTGGACGACCAGGGCTGTCTTGCCCAGAGATCTCAATTCTCGGAGTATTTCGACAATGGCTCGTTCGGTAGCGGCGTCTACCCCGGTGAACGGTTCATCCATTAGGTATAGATCTGCATCCTGAACAAGAGCTCTGGCCAGGAAAACGCGTTGTTGCTGGCCACCGGATAAACGACGAATTTGTCGATGTGCGTAATCCGCCATGCCAACTCGATCGAGTGCCGTGAGCGCGGTGTGTCGGTGCCGCGGTAGCACCGGTAAACACCAGCCAACTTTGCGATAGAGGCCCATCACAACGACATCCAGAGCGCTGACGGGGAAGTCCCAGTCGACGCTCTCGCGTTGCGGCACATAGCCAACTCGATGACGTTGTTTGCGGTAAGGTCCGCCATAGAATTGCACTTGTCCCGAGGCACGCGGAATCAAGTCCAAGGCTGCGTTAATCAGCGTACTTTTGCCGGCTCCGTTCGGGCCGACAATGGCCACCAGTTTGCCAGTCGGGGCGACGTAATCAATGTCCCAGATTACGGGTTTGCGTTGATAAGCCACCGTCATGTCGTGGATCGACAGCGGTGGTACAACGGTCACGTCGGGTGAAACGGATTCGGAAGGCATAGCACATCACAACCAGGCCGCACGTTCAGCGGTATTCAGAAAGACTCGGGGTTTCTGTCCATACGGACTCCGGTGAACTATTGGAAACGTCAACCCGCATGGTACGGACACATGCTAGGAGCAGGTTTGCCGGGTTTAGAGTTTTCCATTGAGGCCTTTTTCAGCTGCCTGTCCACCCAGCGCCCCGGCAATGACCGAAGCATTGTGATCCATCATGCCAATGTAGGTGCCGCGATAGGTGTTAGGCGCACCCATCGCGTCTGAAAACAGGCTGCCACCAATCTTGACTTCCCAGCCGCGCTCTCCACAACCTTCAAGTATCGCCTTGATGTTGCGATCGGAAACGCTGGATTCGACGAAAATGGCTTGTATCTTGCGCGTACAAATAAACTCTACAAGTTCGTTGATGTGCTTCAGGTCGGCATCGGATTCGGTACTCAAGCCCTGTACCGACTTAACTTCGATCTGATAGGCGCGAGAAAAATATCCGAAGGCGTCGTGGGCTGTTACTAGGACTCGTTGGTCGTCAGGGATCGAGGCGATAGTTTTTCGGACATAATCATCTAGCTTGGTCAGTTCGTTCTGGTAACTCTTCGCGTTCTTTTCGTAAGTTTCTTTATGAGCCGGATCGAACTCGCTTAGTGCGTCGGCGATTTGAGAGACGCAGGCACTCCATGCCTGGACATCCATCCAGACGTGGGGATCCCAGTGACCGGCAAATTCCGGTGGCTCGCGCAGTAGCTTTGGATCGATACCTTCGGTTACGGCGTAAACCGGAATCCCGGTGCGTTGGACTTGAGAGAACGTGTCGCTCATACGTCCTTCGAGCATTAGGCCTGAGTAGAAGATGACATCTGCTTCACCGAGTTGTTTGACATCTGAACTGGTGGGGCGATAGAGATGTGGGTCAACGCCTTCGTTCATAATGCCGATGACCGTTGCCTCGGATCCGGCAACTTGTTTGACGATGTCGGTAACCATGCCACAGGTGGAGACGATTTCAAAAGGCGTTGCAGCATCTGTTCGATGGCTTTTGTCCACTCCACTTGATGTTGCTGGCGCGTTGCATCCTGACAAGAGTGTGGTGCTGGCAAGTAAGATGACCAATACAGTAAGTCGGAGGAAATACATCATGCTTTGTCACTAGGGTTTTGTATCAGGGAGGACGAGACGCGCTAACGCAGTGGCCGTTCCACTGCGTCTTCCAATTGGCGGTATCGGCAGTTTGCAACTAGATTCCAGATAGGCACTTGTTCCTCGGTGAACGCGGACCGGGCGCGGTTAGCAGAGCCGAGACCGAGAGAGCACCATCGCCAATGTTTTTTGACTAACCAAAATATTTTCTTTCGCCGGAGGAAAAGTGTCAAGGGTAGCGCGCCTGTCGGATTTTTTACCGCTATTCACACCTCGTCAAGAATGCTCTGGCTACACCGTGACGTTGCTGGACATTTCATTTCCTTCCGCACAGATAACGGTTTATGGTGGCTGCGTGCTCCGGAGTCTCTTGGCCATTGAAGCGCCGGTAAGACATGGCAACAACTGCAAACGGGGATTTAGCGATATCACACAGGAGCGTATTTCTCACTCCTTACTCACTGCGGATTGTGCTGACGCACGCAGCTGTTCCACTAGCGTAACATTGTTTTGAGCAAGTGATTTTCTTAGCATTGGTGCCGTTGCTCGGGGCAGCAACAGTCAGACAGCAGAAATCAAAATGCAGCCGGAATACGTCTCGCAGCTGAGTTGTTGCTGTGGAAAGAAAAATACTGGAAATGAAAATTGGATTAGTTGGCGCCGGACAGATGGCGCAAGCACTGGCCCGCGGATGGGTCCAGGCGGGATGTGTCCCGGGGCAGCAGTTGGTGATCTATGATCCAGCCGAGGCGTCACTAAATGCATTCAAAGAGAGTATTCCGGATGCCCGAATCGCGGCGGGCAACCGCCAGGTCGTTGCGGAATCGGAGGTTTTTATTCTGGCGGTCAAACCTCAAGTGATGCAGGTCGTTCTTAATGATTTACAGGGGTGCGTTACGGGTGACAAACTAGCCGTTTCTATTGCGGCGGGTGTCCCATTAGAGCAGCTCTGTACGGGACTTGGTACACAGCGTGTGATTCGTGTTATGCCGAACACGCCGTGCCTGGTGGGAATTGGTGCATCAGCTTATGCATTGGCCGATGGCGCGAACGCTGAGGATGGAAAATTGGTGGGAAGTCTCTTGGATGCAGTCGGAACAAGCGCTTGCGTCCAAGAGCAATGGTTGGATGCGATTACTGGCTTGTCCGGATCTGGCCCGGCGTTTGTGTATACCATCATCGAAGCGCTGAGCGACGGTGGAGTGCTGATGGGGTTGCCTCGTGAATTGTCGACGGCTTTTGCCGTCCAAACGGTCCGTGGCGCGGCTGAGATGGTGGCCGAGACGAAAGAGCACCCGGCGGTTCTGAGGGATCGCGTAGCGAGTCCGGGTGGAACGACGATTGCTGGCTTGAAAGTACTTGAGTCGCACGCGGTGCCCGCAGCATGTATTGCAGCGGTCCAGGCAGCCACCGATCGTTCGCGCGTGTTGGCGAAACAATGACTTGTGCTGCCGTAACACGAGCAACGGTATCTCGTGTGAAATAAATGAAGACTCACTATAAGTTAGGGACCCGAATGCCAAGTATTTTTTGTTTGGTCGATGACAAACATATTCCGCTGTATCGGATATTGTGGGTGTCACAGGTTCCCCACTTTTGTGGCCACGAAGATTGCGATCATGAAGGGGACTATGAAGTACGGCTCGAAATGGATGAATCGGTGTGGGTAAATTCACAGCAAGAACGCGATCATGTCTTGCGTTCCATGGAAGCCTGGCAGACGGGGCAAGAGCCGGGTCCAGATGAGGGATATTCTGATTCTTGATACGTCGGGAGGATCGGTAATCCGTATTTTCGGCAGAGTTGTGTTTACCAGGATAGTTTCGGTGGGAGCGATGACTTGCAATGAGGCTTTAGGCTGATTGCCTGGACGAAGGAGTGTTCAGAGGAATCGACACAGAACACGAACGACACGCACAACGCAGAAAGTAGACGCACGCATGTCACTTTTCGAGAATGACGAGTACCGTTGGCGAGAAACTTTCTTTGTGCTTTTCAAAGCAGAGAAACGTCCGACTGTCGAAGCGGTGCTTGAGAGTTTGGCGAGCCTGGGTGGCAGATATGAACTGGCCGGGGCGGGTCCTGAAGGAGGGCAGTTCGAATCCCTGACACTGGTTTCACCAGCCGATTTCTCTGGCATGGATATCAGTTATGTCGAGGGCGACGAAATCCAGGATCAGATTCGCGAGCTGCAGGATGAGCTGGATGTCAACGATTTGACATCCGAGGAGAAACAACGCTTCGACATGCTCGCAGGTTCCACTGCTCGCTTTGACATCTTCCACTTCGAGCGGCTCGTGCCTGGTAGTGATGAAGAGGAGGAGTTTCTGGACCCAGGTTCGCTATTGCTCGTGCTGGAGACTCTGGCTGCTGTGGTAGGAGGAGTGGGTGTGGATCCCCAATCTGGGACGTTGGTCTAATGGCCGCACCGCTTCTCCGGAAGGGGCGGTATTTGTTGTTGAAGGTCGGGGTAGCCTCGGTTTGAACTATCGATCGTTGAAAACGGGGTACCGTGCGCGAGGTACCCTGCTGGAGGGAATTCTCCGCTCGTTGTACGGGTGTGCCAGCCGTGCGCCGACGGATGAGAAAGCCATTCTTGTTTTGGGAGCGAGCCTCTAGCCGTGTCGCGAGACCAATTGGCGAACGACTATTTCGAGCAATTGCAGGTGGAGCCTTATCCAGTTCAGGAAGAGGCGCTGCTGGCTTGGTTTACGTCTCCGGAAGGTGTGATGGTATGCGCGCCGACGGGGACTGGCAAGACTTTGATTGCTGAAGCGGCGATTTTTGAAGCTTTGCGAACCGGGCAGCGGGCCTATTACACCACGCCGTTGATTGCATTGACCGAACAGAAGTTGCGTGAATTACAAGCTTCGGTCCAACGCTGGGGGTATTCGGAAGATGACGTGGGTTTGATTACAGGTAATCGCCAAGTCAATCCAGATGCCCCTATTTTGGTCGTCGTGGCGGAGATCTTGTTCAATCGACTGTTGCATGATGGCAAATTTGATGGAGAGCGTGTCGCGGCAGTGGTAATGGATGAGTTTCATAGCTTCAATGACCCGGAGCGAGGTGTCGTTTGGGAATTGACGCTGGGCTTACTGCCGAAAAATGTGCGCATGTTATTGCTGTCTGCGACCGTAGGGAATCCCTATGAATTTGTGAGATGGCTTGCCACATCGCATCAACGACGCCTTGAGTTGATACAGAGTAATGACCGTAAGGTCCCTCTTTCATTTCACTGGATTGGTGACCAGTTACTGGCGGACCAGTTAGAGGAGATGGCGCAGGGTGACGATCAGAAACGCCGTACTCCGACATTGGTGTTCTGTTTTAATCGGGAGCTCTGCTGGAGTACTGCGGAGCAGCTCAAGGGGAAGAAGCTGCTAGTCGACGGTCAGCAGGCCGCGTTGGTTGCTGCGTTGGATGGATACGACTGGTCACAAGGTGCGGGGCCCAAAATCAGGCAGCTGCTGATGCGGGGAGTTGGTGTTCATCATGCCGGCGTTTTGCCAAAGTACAAGCGGATTGTCGAAGACTTGTTTCAGCGCAAGTTGCTCGCTGTTACGGTTTGCACGGAAACGTTGGCTGCTGGGATTAATTTACCTGCTCGTAGTGTCCTCCTTCCGAGTTTGCTCAAAGGGCCTCCCAAGAAAAAACGGCTTCTGGATGCGAGTGCGGCACATCAAATGTTTGGTCGTGCAGGTCGCCCGCAATTCGATGTTGAAGGACATGTCTATGGACTGGCCCACGAAGATGATGTGAAGATTGGTAGGTGGCGACAGAAGTTTGACCAAATTCCGGCAGACACAAAAGACCCCGGGTTGCGCAAAGCGAAGAAGGCACTCAAGAAAAAGATGCCGACGAGGCGGGCGACGCAACAGTACTGGGAAGAATCCCATTTCACGCGTTTGATCCATGCGGAGCCGGGCAAGCTTCAGAGCCGCGGCGGCTTGCCTTGGAGACTATTGGCTTATCTGCTAGAGGCGATTCCGGACATATCGCGAGTGCGGGAGCTGATAAGAAGGCGGCTTGTGGAAGGGCGGCAGCAGGAGGTTGGGCAGCGGGAATTGGATTCGATGTTGCTGACTTTGTGGCGGGCCGGTTACGTGGAGCTGGAACCAGAGCCGCCGGCAACTGACGATGTGAGCGAGGTAGCAGATCCTGGTCAAGTCGTTGCGACTGCCTTGCAGGTTAACGGTGGGGCAGCGGAAGAAGCAGGATCGACACGTTATCAACCTCTCACCGTCCGCCCCCGTCCCGAGCTTTCCCAGTTGTTGCTTTTTCGCGGGACTCACCCGTTGTTTGGCGTGTTCCTGATCAAGCATCTCGGTATTGCTGATCGTAGCGAACGTATTCAGGCGATGGAGAGCGTCCTTGCCATGCCACGTTCTATCGGGCCGCAGGTGTGGGTGCCTGGCCACGACGAGCTTCCACCGGGTCCGTTGGCGACTATGCGGCTGGATGTTCAATTGTTGCAGATGGGGCTGGTCAGTCCCGGCGAGTTGTCCGCGGAGCATGACGACGACGAAGATGACGAGACGGCGTTTGATGATGGTGGTGGACGTGTTCTGACGCTTGCGGAGAAATTGAGGTTGCTGTTTGACTTCGAGTTCCCTGGTGTACATGGAATGAATACAGTGCCGGTATGGGTGGCTGGAGAGTTGCTGGAATGGGGAGGGGACTTCAATAAGTACATCACCGGAAAAAGATTGCAGAAGCAGGAGGGAGTGATATTTCGGCACTTGTTGCGTTTGCTACTTCTATTGGGTGAATTCTCTCAATTGACACCGCCCGATGTTTCTACGGCAGAATGGCGTGCCGATTTATTCAGCCTGCGCGACGAACTGGAACACACGTGCCGGCAAGTCGACCCGACGAGTACCGACAAGATGATGGCAGAGGCGGATCGCAACGGACGGTGACGCTGGTACTTGTTGGTGACGTTGTGACGGATCTCAGGTGGATTTCTGGCGGGGATCAGCCGATGCAAGAGACAGGTACTTCGACCGGGTGGTTGTCTCGGCAGCACGGGGTTTCAAATGTCAATGTCAACCTCGCTGAAACAGCAACCCCAACCAGACACCGCAGGGGCCGATCTCGAGATCGGAAAGTGGGAGCGAGTTACTGAGATCGGCCGCGGGCGTTGGTTCGTTGCGTACCGCGCGAGACCTCGACACTTTTCCGCCAGTGGGCAGGCGGATTACGTTGTCAAAGTGCCGCTAGAGAAAGACGTTTCCGAGACGGCCCTGCACATGTTGCGTCGAGAAGCGACGGTCAGTCAAGAATTTTCTCATCCACACGTGCAAACAGTGCTGGAGGCGGAGTTCACGAGGTCTCCAAACTATCTTGTATTGCCCTATTTCCCAGGTGAGACCTGGGGCGATCTGCTCGGCGTTTCGATGTGGCGTTTAGCGCCGCGGTGTTTGTGGGTGTTTCGGCAAGTAGCTGAAGGTTTGCAGGCACTGCACGAAGCAGGTTGGGTTCACGGAGATCTAACGCCAGGTAATATCTACGTGGCAACGACCGGGCACACGTTGCTTATTGATTTAGGGATGAGCACTCGCAGGGCTGTTTCCGGTGACCAGCGTCGCAAGGTGTTCACGGGGACGTTGAACTACGCGGCGCCGGAGACGTTTGTTGCTGGACGAGTTGTTGACGCCAGCAGTGATATTTACGGTCTTGGTGTACTGCTCTACGAGGCTCTGACTGGTCGGCTTCCGTTTGCGCTTGCGGATTCACACTGCCTGCCTAAAGCGCACCGTTGTACACGGCCACTGCCGTTAGAGCGTCTGACGCCAGAATTGCCCGACAATCTAATTGCCATGGTCATGAGAATGCTCGCTAAAGAACCATGTCGCCGTCCACACGCCGAGGAAATCGTCTCGGAAATGATTGAACTGGAAGTTGCGATGTTCGCTCAGAGGTTGCGACTACCGTCACCGATCGATACACAGCGTGTTGCGTGATTGCGAGTGACACCTGTTCATGTCGGTGGGATTTCACGTCCATGGCACCGTTGGCCGTTGCCGCGTCAGGGGGGCAGCTCCTTAATGCGTATTGCTTTGTAGGAGGCTTCCGATGCAGCCCCGCCATGGATCTGTAGACCAATCACACCGCGTCGGCTGATCCGCTTGTCCTGTTCGGTGTAATCAACGGTTTGCACTCCGTTGAGCCAGATTTGAATACGTCGTCCCTGACAACGAATTCGTAGTTCATTCCAGTCGTTAGGTTTGAAATGGTCGGCTGTTGTGTTGGGCGTCGGCCGTGCCAGGAATGTGCGCCGGCGAGATTCGTCGTAGAGCCACCCCCAGATATTCTTGAATTCGGAAGTGCTTCCCATGTCACATTGGTAGCCGATTACTTCGTGATTGTTCGGTATTCTCTGACTACGAAATTGGATGCCCGCGTTGTCTCCTTTTCCTCGGAGGCGTGCTTGGAGTCGCAACTCAAAATTCTCAAAGGTTTTGCGGGTACAGAGGAATTCATTTTGAGGGATTGCCTTTTTCAGACTGCCCGCCACGATGGCGCCATTGACGACTCGAAAGAGTTTTCGATCGCCCTCCCAGCCTGACAGGGTCTTGCCATCGAACAGTTGGCTAAACCTCTGATTTGTCGTTGCGGTGTCCAGGGGGGGCGCGATGTTCAGTAAAGCAAAGCTTAGGAGGCTTGAATGAATCAACAGCATGATCGATTCCTGCGCGACGTATTGACGAAAGCGGTGAAAGTGAAGGCGGTTTCAAACGGATTCGCAGGGTGCAATTGTAAACGGTGTCAACGTTTTGGGTACTACGCATGCCGTTGTCCGGGTGAGGAATTAATGCATGAGATCATCTGCAGGCCACGTGCGGTGTGGTATCGGGTTCGCGAACCCGATGCCGAGCCCGCGCAGGTGGTGGGGGCGTTGTTCGTAGCAAGCAATTCGGATGTGGGATGTAGCCTGGTGTCGCGTTTTCGATTGTGCGAGAACCAGTGAATTGGCCTTATAATAGAAACTCTCCCGGGCAAACGCCTGGCCTGATTGAATCTCACCAGGAACTACCAATGTGTCCCGACACAGCTCGTACCGATCCCCATTTGGATGCTGCCGCTTCTGCGTCTGAAAGCTCCTTTGCGGAAACTGCATTGCGGCTTGGTGGTAAGAGTGTGGAGGAGGCGCGCCGTACGGGGGCGATAGATCGCGCTGACGACAACGTTGAAAAGTTATTTCAACCACAGTATCAAACCGCAAACAGCCCGGTACATCGGGCGGTTTGGGAACGGCGTGTGCCAGTCGATCTGTTTCGCGCACAGTCTGTTGATGCGGCAGCGTCGATTGTTGAAGCGATGGACGCGTCTGTCGATGTCGTACGACGTCATAGAGATGCACAGACTCTGGTAGATGAATACGGCAAGACGTCTGAAACGGTGTTGCGAGAGCTGGGAGATGTTGGGTACTGGGGATTCCTGGTGAGCCGCCAATACGGTGGGCTGGAAGTTCCGTTTCGCAGTTTTTCAGCATTTATTACCAGGATGGCGACAATCGATCCCACCGTCGCCGGCATGGCGTCCGTACACGGGTGTATTGGCGCGGTCGACCCGATTCAGGCTTTTGGCACGCCGGCGCAAAAAGAACGTTTTCTGCCATCTCTAGCGAGTGGCGAACGTTTGTCTGGGTTCGCTCTTACCGAGCCAAATGCTGGTTCGGATATGACTGCATTAAGAACGCGAGCCGATCGACACGGCGATGACTTCCTGGTGACCGGTGAAAAGCTATTTATTACCAATGTCGTTCCGGGACGCACAATTGGTCTGGTTTGTCTTGTCGAAGAGAAGCCGGCGGTTTTGATCTGTGAACTTCCGGATGTTGAGGACGCGCATTTCCAGTTGAAGAAGTATGGCCTCTGGGCACTGCGTCAGTCCTACAATCAAGGCATTGTGTTTGATCGTTTTCGTGTTCCTGTGGAGAACTTGTTGACGCCGTCACGGGGGAACGGATTGACCATTGCCTACCACGGTTTGAATCTGGGGCGTATTTCATTATGTGCCAACGCGGCGGGCACGATGCGCATGATGATGGCCAGTATGCTCCCCTGGGCGAGGTTTCGTACGACCTATGGCGCAGCTATTGCACGCCGTGAGTTGGTTCGACGGCGGTTGGCGCGGTTGGCGGGGCTGATTGTCGGTTGCGATGCACTGTCGGCCTGGTGCTCTACCTTGATTGACCTTGGGTACCGTGGAGAAATGGAGTGTATTGTTGCGAAAATATTTGGGAGTGAAGCCCAAAAGGAAGCTGCGATTGAGTTGTTGATGAAAACACATGGCGGCCGATCGTTCTTGCACGGTCATCTGTTTGGGGACAACGTTCACGAATATCTTGCTCCTTGTATCTACGAGGGAGAAGGGGAAATGTTGGGTATGGCATTTCTCAAGTCGTTGGTAAAGCAACACGGTACGACGTTTTTTGAGCCGGTTGGTCGCGCACTTGCTGAAATGGGAGTGCAGCGTCCGCGTTTGGGGAACCCTCGCCATTTGTGGAATTTACGACGTCCATTGGCCGCATATGCGGCCTGGTGGGTCGGTCGTTGGGTTCCAGGTTCAGCCGCCCCGACGCCAGCATTGCCCGCTGCGTTACAAGCGCATGTTTCGTTTGCGACGACACACCTGCCCCGCGCTGCTCGAGAAATCAGTGGGATGATGCGCAAGCATCAGCTTAAACTGGCTGACCGGCAGTGCCGGATGTCGGAAATGTCATCTCGAATTCAGAAGCTGGTAGTAATGTTATGTACTGCTCTGTATGGGGCAGAGCAGGATGACGAGATCGTACATGACGCGGCCGATATTCTATGCCAAGACTTGCGGCGCGAATTGACGGGCGAGCGACCCACCGATCGTTACTACCGACAAGTGACCCAACTAGGTGAGTCGATTGTCGACGGTGGTTTTCGGTCGATTGCCGACCTGGAGGTGGATGAAATCCTCATGCCGTATAAAACGACAGCCGGTCACTAAGCGAATTGCTTGGCAGTTTATCGCCACGACAGGGCTTCAGGTTTGGTCAACGTGGTGTGTTGGAAAACGCTCGCCACTGTGATTCCAACCGGGCCATATTTCCAGGGAAACAAGACGAGAAGTCCGTTTGCCTGGTACGTGCGGCATAAAAAGTAAAACGAGGACGCGTGGCCACGTGTTTCAGATAGCCCACGTAGCCTGCGGGATGAGTTCTTATCAGGAATCGAGTCAGGCTTGCGGACTGGGCGTATGCTAATTCAGGACTCTGCTGGAAAAGAGAGTCGTCGGTAATGAGGAGTTTCAAGGGAACGTTGCGGCCTCTCGGACTGTCGCCTCTGTTGAGGAATGCAGTCTGCCGGAGCGCGGACTCAGATTGGCTGTCTCTTGTTCGAAGTGACGCGGGTTGCTGAGGCATCTCGAAAAACATGGCTAATCCCTCCGCGAGCCAGCGGGGTGTCGTGCCGAACCGTTCGTGGATCCCGGTGTTGAAGGCCAATTGGTGGGTTGCCTCGTGACGCAGGGTGATGTGATCGCTGAGTGGAAGTTGACGTGAGTTTGACGGTGGAGCATAAATCCAGATCCGATTTGACCGATCGCAATAGTAGCCGGCGATTTTCCTCGGATCCGCATGGCCGCTCAAGGCGGCGGTTTGCAGCAGGGCTTCTCGGTTGGGTAACACGATTACCACCAGTGGAAAACGTGTTCTTGGGAGTGCGTGTCGGTGGCTTTGAAAGAAGCCATGAAAGTCTGAGTACAGGTTTTCCAGGAGGCTGCTCCAGCGGTCGACGCGGTCCGCGGGGTACACTACCAGGTAGTGTTTAGTCGCCTTGATTGAAAACGGTGTACCGAATTCGCCACGAAGATGTTGCCAAACCTGTTGTTGCGTCGAGGCAACCAGTTCGCCAGCGAGTCGTCCAAATCGTTGGACCATATTGGGTGAGAAGTCTCTGCGCACGCCGTTTGCGGTTAGCATCGTGACACGTTTAGCCGACCAATGGAGCGGGGTTCCTGTGATGTGGTCGCCCTGGAGATGAACTTCAATCAACGGTTCGGCCGACGAACCGACCCGTAATAAGAGCCCGACCGCGAGAAGATGCCAGGTTGTTGCGACTAGCAAGTATTTCATTTGGGCTTCGTGCCAGGCTGGGTAAAGGAATTGGGTGCGCCAGGCCCCCTGGGAAGTCTACCGCGCAGATTGGCCTCAGGCCTTTGGATTTTTCGGGTATCGGGGTACCTCAAGTTGCGAAACGAAATCTGTGGAAGTGTAAGTCAGGCGCGCTCTTGCTGGAACATTTGCGGATCCGTTCGTAAGATGATTGTCTTGACACGGCAGGGAGTCGGGCATGCGTGGATGCCGCTGCCAGCGTGCATCTCCTGGAGCGGGGAGCCGATTCTGTGAAGACCTTATTGTTGATAACGTGCTTATTCTGGGAGCAGGGTGACAGTGCGTTACAAGAACGCGTGAGCGGAGAACGTGTGCGCGAGTTGGTTCGGCAACTAAATGCAACACAACGTGCGCAGCGGCAAAACGCGGAACGCACGCTTGTGAAGCTTGGCCCGGAGATACTCCGTCATTTACCGGAAGCCGATCGTCGCTTGCCCGCTGAAACACAGGTACGTCTCAAACGTATTGTCAAAGAACTTGAACGCCTTCTGACGGTCAGGAGTTCGGCCGCATCGCTCGTCACGTTACAAGGACGCATGCCTCTCACAGAAGCGTGGGCGAGTCTGGAAAAACAAACGGGGAACCGGATGGTCGACTCCCTAGGCCAGGACATCGAAATCGATGTCGATTATCAGCGGTTGCCGTTTTGGCAGGTGCTGGACCGAATGCTCGATGAAGCGGGCCTTGGCGTCGATCCCTACGCCGGTAATCGACGCGCGCTGACAACCCAACGTCGCGCGGCTGACGGGCCGCGTCGATTCGGAATGGCCGCGTACGCGGGTCTGTTTCGGTTGGAAGCAACGCGGCTGCAGTCGGTTCGGGAGCTGAGGAACCCTGGATCGAATCATTTACAGGTTGTGCTTGAGGTAGCCTGGGAGCCGAGGCTGACACCACTTTCCCTGTCATTGCCGCTCACAGAAGTTGAAGCCCGATTTGAATCGGGAGAGCGATCTAATCTTCCTTTGAAGGGAGTGCGTTTTGCCCGCCCGATTCCGGATATGTCATCTGTTGAACTTGATCTTCCGATGCCACTGCCCTCTCGCGCCGAGAAGAAAATTGCGTCACTAACAGGGGAAATCGTGGCTTTGGTTCCCGGGCGTTTTACTACGTTTGAATTTGCCGACTTGCGCGCATCACGGGGAAAGAGCCAGACTCGAGCGGGTATCAGGGTTACCTATGACGACCTTCTTAAGAGTAACGACTCCGGTGTTGTTGAAGTGCGGATTCACCTGCGGTTGGAGCAGCCCAATCAAGCGTTGGAGAGTCATCGAGGCTGGGTGCATCGCAATGAAATTGCGTTGTTGGATGCGCAAGGAAACAAGGCGGAATTTGTCTCTTCAGAGGAGTATTTGCAAGGACGCAGTGAGGCGGGAATAGGTTATTTCTTTGTCGTTAAAGGGGATGTGTCATCCTACCAGCTGATCTATAGGGCCCCTGCATTAATGATCCCTGTGCGTCTGCCATTTGAACTCAAAAACCTGCCACTCCCCTGAAACTGCACGTGGCCAGCGGGGGAACGACGTGTTTTACTGCAATTACCGCGAAACCTAGTATTGGTTAGAAGAGCCAGGAGTGGTCGAGCGTGGGGTTGTTGATTGGGACCGACGAAGCGGGGTATGGCCCCAATTTAGGACCATTGGTCGTCGCTGCGACGGTGTGGCGGACCTCCACAGCGATGGATTGTCAGGATCTTTACGAGCGATTAGACGACGTTGTTTGTCGAACCCCATTGCCACGCACTGATCAGCGGAAACGCCTTCCAGTTGCGGATTCAAAGCAACTCTATCGACCAGGATCAGACTGGGGCCACCTGGAACGTGCGGTGCTGGCAGCGCTGTCTTTAACTGGTGGCCCGGTACACAACTGGACCGAGGTCTGGCCAGCTGTCGATCGGGAGAATGCGATATTACCCCCCCTGCCCTGGTACACGGATTTTCAGATCTCATTACCGCGTGACATTGCCGCGGCGGATGTTGATTGGTGGAGGACGCGTTTATGCGAATCGTTGCCAGCGCGGGGAGTTGAGCTGGTTGGCGTACTGGCTCGTGTGGTTTTTCCGGAGGAGTTTAACAGGCGAGTCGATGCGACGGGATCGAAAGGGACTCTGCTTTCGGAAGCGACATTGCAGCTAATAAGCAAGTGCAGGGAGTTTGGAGCCGGGGATTGGGTGACGATTCGTTGCGACAAACATGGAGGTCGGAGCCGATACGGCCCACTGCTACAGGAGACATTTCCGGAGTATCTCATTGAAGTCGTCTGTGAGGGACGTGAGCAGAGCGTGTACCGTTGGGGCCCCGCGAACGAACGCGTGGAGATCGGTTTCGTTACGGGTGGAGAGCAGTTTCTGCCCGCCGCGTTGGCGTCGATGACGGCAAAATACCTGCGTGAGCTCGCGATGTTCGCGTTCAATCAATTCTGGACTTGCCTACTCCCGGGTTTGCGTCCTACCGCGGGCTATCCTGTGGACGCGAAACGATTCAAGGAGGAGATCGAGACGACTCAGCGCCAACTCGGCATTGCGGATGATTCGTTGTGGAGAAAACGTTAGTGTGCGAGCGAACGTGCGTTCTTGTTGTGCTATTTCTCGTTGTGTCGCTCAACGTACTGCGGTTTGCCGTGTGGACCTGACACCATAATCGGCATATGGTGGATACCAAGGAGCCCAAGACTACTGCCGAGGTTTTGTTTGAGTGTATGTGTTACGGCGGGGCGAATGTGCGAGATGGTTTTGGTTCCGAGGTATTCGGAGTCCTCGCATGAGGAAATTTGAATTCATGCAGGAAATGGTTTGCCCGTGACTCAAAGAAGCGCCGTGGTGGTGGTTGTGGATCGGCTTGGCGCAGGCTGGCTGGGGCCGTATGGCAATACCTGGATTGATACTCCGGGGTTCAATCGATTGGCCAGCCAGTCATTGATGTTTGAGACGGCACTAAGTGATAGCGTTGACCTGTCAAGTTATTACCGCAGTGTCTGGTTTGGTCAGCACGCGTTTGCCCAATCTCTCGATGATCAGGATAGCCTCTGTGGCCTGCTGGCATCGACCGCAGTCGAAACACACTTGCTGACAGATTCCCAGCAGCTTGCTGGATCGCCATCCGTCTCAGAATTTGATCGCCTCACCGAAATTCCCGTTACTTCCATAGACACCAACGTGGAGACGATGGGTGATACGCAGCTTGCGCGGTTGTTTGCGACCGCCGCGGATGCCGTGCTGGATAGTCAGGAACCGTTTTGCTTGTGGGTGCATGCTGCCGGGTTAAGTGGGGCCTGGGACGCTCCTCTGGAGCTGAGAGAACAATTTGCGGAGGATGACGATCCTGCGGCTCCTGGCTTTGTTGAGGCACCGGAACGTCGGCTGGATCACGGATTTGATCCGGATTGGTTGCTTGGTATACAGCATGCCTGCGCGGGGCAAGTGGTCTTGTTGGACGCTTGTATGGAGGTCCTCGTTGACGCTATCGACGCGTCACGCGCAGCGGAGAATTCGTTGTTGATTGTGACTTCTCCTCGTGGATTTCCATTAGGAGAACACCATCGGGTTGGAGCTTGTGATCACGCGCTCTTTGGGGAACTGATTCAGATTCCACTTTTTTGCCGATTTCCCGAAGGAAAATCGGCATCGGTCCGGGAGCGAGGACTGATTCAGCCAGCCAGTTTGTACGATACCCTGGCGGATTGGTTTGATGTGCTGCCGCGGCCTGCATCCCATTGGGCGAGCAGCTTTCTTCTGCCGAGTGAAGAGAGTGCCAGTTTTCGCGACAGGGGATTTAGTGTGGCGACAGGGTATCAGGCAGTTCGCACCCCCGGGTGGTTTCTTTGCACTGCGCGTGAAGACGAGCATAAATTGTTTGTCAAACCGGATGACCGTTGGGAAGTCAATGACGTGGCCAGTCGCCGTGAGGATGTTGTGGAGTTGTTGCTAGAAGTACTTCACGACGCGCGAGGTAAACGCCATGGCGAACCACTCGGAGAATTGGCACAAGTTTTGGTCGATGGCCCGGAATAACCGCTAGCGGTTTGAGTCGCAGTATATTGCGTGACACCGGCAGGATATGCGGTGGCCAGACGGTTTCGGAAGGAGCAAGCGGCAGCGGTTGGATTCTGATCTAAAGGTACATGCCTACGTAACCACCTGATGCGTCGCTCGACTCTTCAATTTGCTCGATTCTCTGCTTTGCTTTGTCCAGGTCGCCGGCTTCGATATACCGATTGAATTCGCATTTGACACTGTGGGTGACAGTCGTCGCGAACCAGTCCACCATCGGCTCGGTGAGCCAGCTGCATGTCTCGGCAGCGAGTGTAACTTTCAGGTCACAACTCTCCGCGTGCATATCTGACGCATCGGTCAGGATTGTGCCTTCAAAGTGGAAGGTGAGAGATCCTAGGTCTGCTTGATTCGTCAGGTGGTAGGTGCAGGTAGCTTGATGTAGATAATACGTGTTATGGCGACCGTGTTTCTCGATCGCTTGTTTAATGCGCAGGCATTGGTCTTGGAATTTCGGTGACGCGTCCAGTGGTATGTCGAGTCGCCCTACACTGCGCAAAGGGAGGCACTCGAAATCGATTAGCACCCAGCGGTTCATGGCTTTTGTGCGACCTTGGCGTCGGTTTTGGTTCCAGGTTGACGTATCCAGTTGAGTACAAGCCAGCCGGTTGAGACCTGGGAGTTCTTGAGTCTCAAATTGCCGGCCTGCCGCCAACGCTCGGGGAGCACAAGATCTTGGACTTCCAGTTCTGGTTTATAGAGGGAGTTAAATTTCTTCAGCAGCATTGTCTTGATCGCGATCTGCGGGACCCCGAGGGTGCGGCGGTTGACATAGTCAACTTCTACGTCTCCTTGGCGTTTGAGTTTGAGGCCTGCCGGCGTCATATTTACTGAGTAGCGTGCGGTAATGTCGATCACATTGCCAACGACAGTGTCGCCACGGGTAAAGCGGCGTCCGCGAAGCGATATCGAGGTGATGTTATCCTGGAAAGAGACCCGGATAGGGCGGTTGGACGAAAAGGTAATCGACCAGGGTTCACCCGCATCCCCTTGCAATTCTGCGGGCACTTCCGCGCCCAAGTCTTCCAGCAAGCCTTGCAGGCTATCTCCCGTAAGTACCGTACCTCCGAGGATCGCTTCGGACAAATTACCGATAAGCGATTCATGGATCTTGATTCCAACGTCCGGAGTTCCCTCATGCTGTGGGGCGGGGCCGGGTGCAGCCAGCTGGCGACTATTGCTCTGCTGCATCCGCAACTTCAAGTGTCCATCGATGGTTGTGAATTCGAATAGTCTGGGGAACGCATTACGACGAATGAGCGGTTGTCGAAACTGCTCCTTGAGGAAGTGGTTGGCCTCCTTGAGCATCTCTGTCGTTTGTTGATCGACACGTTCAGCAACTTGTTGCTCAGCGCGTCGAGATGCCATTTGTTCACCTTGAGACTGGCTGGCCAGCGCACGCCGCCAGGCGATCTTTTCAATGCAGCGCGAACGTGCAGAGATAGAGTCGATCGAAGATTCAGTTACACAATTCGCGGAGGCCGGCTGCGGGTGCAGGCCGAATGCATCGAGATGGATAAGTTTGCTGGCATTGATCTTGGTATTGCCAGTCGTATGTACAGTGACTCCCAGGTTGCTACCAATGCTTTTAGATTCGGCGTTCCCCCGGAGTCGAACTCTGAGATTGCCGCGGGACGGGTTGTCGACGAGTTCTACGGTGACAGTGCCAACGGTGTGAACGGTTCCACGCAGTGTTGTCCCGTTGATGCGATCTTCAAGTGGCATCGTGTCTTCGACTCGCTGTGACAGCAGACGCCCAATCAGGTCTTGGGACACCGACAGCATCAGGTTGGGGTGTGAATAGTGGTGCCGGATCGAAGTAACCAGCGAATCTGCCTGCCCTCCTTGTTGCAGAAATCCGCTCAGTCGCCCAATCAGAAATCCGTCATCGGCGTTTGACGTCTCTGAATACGTCATCAATTGGTCTGCGAGTTGCTTGACACGCTGTTGATAGACTTTGGTGATTTGCGCATTCGAGTAGAGAACCGTGTTGGAGAGTATTTCCAGCTTGTCACGCACCTTCGTAAACGGTTTACGTTCGATACCGGGAATGTTTTGACGGTAACACTGGAGAATGTCTCGTAACGATCTCAGTTCAGGTGGTTTTTCTTGCGCTAACAGCTTTATGGCGTCTTCCCATCTCAGGTGCATTTTCCAGTCGGTAGAGGTGTCGTCGTTTGTCGCCAAGAACTGTTCCAGCGATTGCATTGCCATTTGCACCTGCTCGATCGCTACAGCGACGTCTCTTGCGGTTTTTGGTTGGAAGTCGCGGCCCGCCGCAAGTGCGTGTTTAGCAAGCGTGCCACGCTCTAGTACGGTGGCCTTCGGCTGCGATTGGGAGTCTGTCGGTCCGGAATCAGACTTCTCGCTTGGTTGCTGACGGCCGGAAAGGAGTGTTCGCAGTAGTGTTCCGAGACGTCCTGGATTGGCTGCTGGCGCTACCTGGGTAGTTGCCAGCAGGGACAGAACCACTAGGACGGCGACCTGGAATTTCCTAACGACCACGTTTGGACTCCTTTTTCGAACCATGGCAGGACAAGAGCAGGACTTACAATGCGGCAATGTACCTTGCGACTTTCGCGAAAGAGTTGTCTTCGAGACCCCTGCGCCGTTTATTCGAATGTCTGCAGTACGCGGCAAAGTGCGAAACAGCGCCCGAGCAACATTCGCAATTCTACCTAATGGGTAAAGCTGTACTATTCTCCACCCTCTTCCACGTTGACAGAGCTGTCTCAGATGACCCATTTTCCACCTTTTCGCTGGTTGTCACAACAGCAAAATCGGCGAAAGGCCCTGGAAACACGGGCACGCAACGAGCCGGTTTGACAGCCGGACGGCAGCGGCACGCTGCCGAGCAGCGAGAGTTTTCCTGTCACTGAGACTGCAGTGAGCTAGGCGCCTGGGCATTGCTGAGTTCGGGATGGGGCTCTATGGTCGCTGTCGCACTGCGGTTCGCTGGGGAGAGAGGCCCTGTTGGTAGTCGCCGCGCGGCGGTGTGCGTGGCTCACGCTGGCTTGGCAGTCCGGATGGTCCGGTCGTAGAAGAAGCGACTGCCGGGGGCGGCTGCTGTGTTCGACAGGCGGGCACATTTGGTGACGTTCTGTGTTGCGTCCTACTAGCCGGTGGCTTGTGCAAGTTTGCATCCTGGCTATAAACTGCCCAGCAGAGAGCAGTTGACGCGAGCGAAGCTTGGGTTCGCTCGCGAATCTTAAGGTTTGGGAGTCCGTTGATTAGCGAGAACTTCACTTGCGAGGATGATTAGGCAACCCATGATGATGGCATCACCACTAGAAGACCGCCGCCGAGCTTTGGAAGAATCGTTTTTCTCCAAAAAGAACCAGCAATTACTCGATGCGTTGCGGGAAGAGTTGTCGCAGGCGGATCGCAAACAGGCGTTGTCTACTGCCGCGCAGATTGATGATGACCGCACGCTTGACTTATTGGTGCAAGCCGATATTTCGGTTGAGTCTTTATTGGCGTTCAAGTTGGTGCCGCTGGTTGAAGTTGCTTGGGCCGATGCCAGCATCGCACAAAGCGAACGCGAAGCGATTTTGGCCGCTGCCGAGTCGAAGGGGAGTCGACCATCGGATGTGGCGTACCAGCTTTTGCAGAATTGGCTTGCAGAGCCTTTGACCGAGGACCTCAAGCTTGCCTGGCGGTCATACGCCAATGGGCTCGTGGAATATTTGGGTGCGGACGAATGTGCCGCGATTCGAACCGAAGTTCTTGGTAAGGCGCGTGAGGTTGCCCAGTCTGCCGGTGGTATTCTGGGGATTGGTAACAAGATTTCTCCAGTCGAAGCGCGAGTGATGGCCGAGTTGGAAGAGGCCTTGGGAGGGGGCGACTAGACTCGTACAGGGGCCAGGAGCAGTGCGCTCTGTTTGATGCGCGATGCGCTTGCACTGGTAGTTGTCAGCGACGGCAGCACGCGGTGGTTCACTCGGGGCAGTTTTGCCGTCCGGAGGGTGACGCGGCGTGTAAAGTTAGCCGGCTCCTAGGAATCCTGGGAGCCATTGCTGGTGTGGCGGGTGGATCTGCAGTAGATACTGCCCGCGGTATCGCTCGGCCAGATTGACCATCAATTCGAGCACCAGCATATCGGCTCGATTCATGACGTGACGCGCGCTGCGTTTGCCTAGGCTGACGACCATGTCTTCGAGCACGCTCAGGTGTAAGAGCATCGCTTGTCGTGAGCTGACTTTTGACGCCGCCAGAACTTCTGCGAGTTGGCTCATTTCCAGGGCGAGATTTCCGGAGCCCATGATGACGTAGGCACGCAGTAGCTCTTGGTAATGTTCAACAAGTTGACGTGGTAACGATGGCATCGACTCTGACGCATTGGTGCTATTGCGGTCTGCCAGATCAATTCCTGGTGTTTCGTTAAGATCAGCTGAGTCAAGGTGCTGGAGCATTTTGCGTTGTTGTTGAAGCAGGCGAATGGCTTCGTTACCATCTGCTTCCAGCTGATGTCGTTGGCTGTTCTGCAAGTGGCGGTTGTCACGGAGTAAGCGATGGCGTTCCATGGCCCGCGCGATAACCCAGAGTAGTGATCGGACGGTGGCGGTGCTCGCGCAGACATACGCATCCGCGCCTGATTCGAGGCAAACCGCCGTCATTTCTTGTTCGCTTTGTTGGCCTAGTACGATGACGGGTTGCTCGTCACTGCTGCCAGCACGCACCGCGTCGAGGAGTTCCAACGCATCAAATCCCTCGACTTCATGGCTTAATAGAACCGCGTCGAAGACTTCGTTGCGCAGGCGTGCTAACCCGGCCGCCATGCCGGTAGATTTCTCCAAGAGCACTTCCGATGCGTTATCAGTGCCAATTGACTCCGCAAGCCATTCGCCTGAACGCTGGCGACCAGAAACAAAGAGGATTCGCATCCGGGCTGGTAGGCAGCCCCAGGGAGTCATGGCCAGCTTACCGGCAGCGCGTTCGGTTTGTACGGGATTTGTACTGACCGCCAGGCTCATAGAGGCGTTCCGAGTTGAGGTCTACTTGCCCACACTTCGTTGAAGGCTGCAAGTGCCTTTTATCGTTCACGCTGTGCGGGCGTCAACGTCAGTTTTGGCCGGATCTGGGGTTGGGAACACCAACCAACCTCTTGGCCCGCAGGTAGCTGGCAAGGTCTTTCTTCGAGATGGGCGAGAAGTCGTTTTTCACCCCTGTGGGTGGGCGGTAAGATAGGAAGCCAGGGAGACGTTGCGCGTAGTGGTTGCACAGCGGTCTCTCTGTGTGTTGTCAGTCGGACGCAATCGCAGTCGGTCACAGCCTGGCGTTCTGCAATACGATGATGGGGATGTCGCAGGGAATGATTTCGTTATCACCGCTTGTTCGACGTGGTGCTCCCCTACGGTGGAGCCGACCGCTACTTGTGACTGCGGTTGTTGGTTGTGGAATGTTATGGCGGGGCATAGGTTTTGCGGAAGAGCCAACGGTGGGGCGAAGTACGCCCGCGCAAGTGGTGGAATCGGGAAGCAAATTATTTCACAGTAAGGTGCGTTATGTTTTGATTCATCACTGTCTCCATTGCCACAACACGGAGTCGCGTGAAGGCGGGCTTGATCTTAGTACACGCGAGGGCCTGATGGAGGGAGGGGAAAGTGGCGCTGTAGTCGATATGCGTGATGTCAAGGGGAGTCGCTTCTATCGTTTGATTGCCCATCAAGCGCAGCCGTATATGCCCCAAGATGGGCCACGGCTTGATCCCGCCGATATTCAAGTGCTGGCACGCTGGCTGGAGGCAGGGTTCCCCTACCACGAACCGTTGACAGCTGAGGGCGGGACGCAGCGGCCACGGGAAATCACCGAGCAGGATCGGCAGTTCTGGTCTTTTCGGCCGCTTGTTTTGAAGTTGCCCGAGATGCCGGTGCAGGGCATCACACTGCTGCGGCGTTCTTGGAGTCAGCAACCTATCGACCGGTACATTCTGGCCCGTTTGCAGCAAGCTGATTTGCCGCCGGCACCGCGCGCGGGCCGCTTGCAGCTGCTGCGTCGAGGCATGCTCGATTTAGTGGGGCTTCCGCCATCGGTACTTGATCAGGAGAGAGAATCCGGCCGTAACACACCGGATTCTTGGTCTCGTGTTGTCGATCAGATGTTGGCAAGTCCACATTACGGAGAACGGTGGGGACGTCATTGGCTCGACGTAGTCCGGTTTGCGGAGAGTTATGGATTTGAACACGACTTGGATAATCCGAACGCGTTTCATTTTCGCGATTTTGTCGTACGTTCATTAAATCAGGGCCTGCCGTTTGACCAGTTTGTCCGGTGGCAGATCGCGGGCGATGAGTTGGCGCCCGATGAACCACTTGCCAGGATGGCCACGGGTTTTCTCGCGGCCGGTGTCAGGAATGCGGATATTGCCAAAGTACGTGTCGAGCAGGAAAGGTATGACGAACTGGACGATATGACGTCTACCATTGGTAATGCGATGCTCGGACTCTCTTTGGGGTGCGCTCGGTGCCACGACCATAAGTTCGATCCGCTCCGGCAGGAGGATTACTATCGATTCGTGGCGACGTTTGAGAGGACGGTTCGCGGCGAGACGGAGATGTCGATTTGGCCTGGCGAGCCTCCGGTCACAGTGTTGGTGGCGGGCGAAGGGCTCAAGCCCCTGGCTCGTATTTACAACCCTCCCCCCGCCTTTTATGAGCAGACTTGGTTTCTGCGTCGGGGTGACGCTCGCCTCAAAGATCACCTGGTCCTGCCCGCAGTACCCGAGGTTCTCACCCAGCCAGGAATATCATTGAAGGATTGGGCGCGCCGACCAGCAGGGAGCAGTAGTTCGACATTTCGCAGGGCGCGATTAGCCCGCTGGATGACGGATGTGCCGCAGGGAGCCGGCATCTTGTTAGCCCGAGTGATGGTGAATCGTCTTTGGCAATACCATTTTGGGCGAGGGGTTGTGGCGACGCCAAATGATTTTGGCAAGCGAGGGGCTCCACCTACGCACCCCTACCTGCTTGATCAGTTGGCACGCGAGTTGATTTTGGGCGACTGGGATCTGAAACGTCTGCATCGCCAGATCTTGTGCAGTGCGACATGGCAGCAAGACGTACTTCACAGGCCACGTACAGCGCGTGATGATCAGTTGTTTTGTGGGCACAAAGTTCGCCGACTCGAGGCAGAGATTGTGCGCGATCAGATGTTGGCAGTTAGTGACGCGTTTGATCGGCGCATGTTTGGGGAGGGGACACTCGATGAGCAACAGCCAAGACGCAGTATTTACTTTCGTGCCAAACGCAGTCGACAGATTCCGTTCTTGGGCGTGTTTGACGCCCCCGACACGCTGCAGTCAACACCCGTGCGAGTTGCGACAACAGTCGCGCCGCAAGCATTGGCGATGATGAACTCCAGGACGGTGCGCCGTTTGGCGGAATCTTTTGCGCGCCGTTTGATGCGGCGTGGCCAGGAGTTGCCCGAGGTGCTGGCGTTTGCATACGCGGAAACGCTGAGCCGCATGCCAACCGATGCGGAGTTGCTTGATGCAACCGGTTTTGTCACCAGTCAACAGGTGGAGTACAGTGAGGCGAAACCCGGAGTAAGGGGGCCTCCGGCTCAAGATGCGGTGGTGTTGTGGCTGGACGCAACACGAGCCGGCGAAGCAACAGGCAAGGCCATTCCCTTGTCTCGATGGGCAGGCCGGGCTACTACTTCAGGCGTGCGAGCGAATGAGGGGCATGTGCCTCGGTGGGAACCTGCCGCAACCACGCTCAAGCGGCCTGCTGTGAGGTTTGGCCCAATGCCCACTGTGATGCGGATGGCCAGCCAGGAGGCATTGCAGTTTGGTACGGAGGATTTCACAGTCAGCGTGCTGTTTCGTATAGACCCCGCGGCCGGTGACGACAATCAAATCCTTGGCAAAGATAGCTTTTCCGGTGGCGGTTCTTATACCGGTTTCTTTTTTCAGCACCGTAATGAGCAGTTGCGGTTTTCTACCCGCGACTTGAAAGCTGGGAAAGGACCAGTGAATTATCTGGACTCGATGTCGAGGTTGCATAAGGGCATTTGGCATTGCGCGACAGGTCTGCGTCGGGCAGGTGTATTGAGCTTGTTCCTCGGCGACGGGGGAGATGTCGATACGACGCTGCGCGAAACGGCCGAGACGAACGTGAATAATCCGCGGGACTTCAAGATTGGTGATATGGATGAGACTATATCAGGTGCGCTGAACGGAGAAATTGCGGAGGTGTTGGTGTTTGATCGTGCGCTGAGCCCAGCAGAGGTGTATCAGACGCACCGGTATTTGCAGCAAAAGTACTTGCTCGGTGATGATGTCGTTCCGCTCGAGAAGGCATTGGCCGATTTTTGTCAGGCTCTGTTTTGCTTGAATGAGTTTATTTATGTCGAATGAAAGACCGTCCCAGATGGACCGGCGTTCCCCTTGCATTTCGTTCGGCCAACGGGCGACATTGCCTTGCGGACGTCGGGCGTTCTTGCGGCGGATGGGGCTGGGATTTGGTGCTACGGCGCTCTCGGCCATGCTTTCTCCTGAGACAAACCTGGCTTCAGGCATTGATCCTGCGCAGCCCCTTGCGGTCCGTCCGCCTCATCATGCCGGACAGGCGAAGTCCGTGATCTGGTTGTTCATGCATGGGGCGCCCAGTCACGTTGATACATGGGATTACAAGCCGGAGCTTTCCAGACGGAACGGTCAGACGTTGGTTGGATTTGATCAGAGTACCGGCTTTTTTGCCGGGGCAGGTGGGCCGATTTTCAAGTCGCCGTTTCGGTTTCGCCAACATGGTGAGAGTGGAACTTGGGGTTCTGAGCTGTTTCCATACCTGTCTTCCCATGTTGACGATATGGCTTTTGTGTACTCGTGTTTTGCGCACGAAAACAATCATTCGCCAGCCCAATTTCAGATGAACACCGGTATGGCGCGGATGGGCTTTCCTTGCGTCGGTGCTTGGGTGACATATGGTCTGGGAAGTGAAAATCAGAATCTGCCAGGATTTATGGTGATGTATGATTCACGTGGCCGTGGGTTGCCGAAGTCTAGAGCCCCTGCGTGGGGCGCTGGGTTCTTGCCAGGGGTGTATCAGGGCACGGCGATTAATAGTAGCGGTCCACCCATCGCCCATTTGGCATCGCGACGTCGATCGATGCGTGCTCAACGTCGGCAACTCGACTTTGTCAGGCGTCACAACCAGATACAGGCGGCACGTCTGCCGGGTGAAGAAGTGCTGGAGGCACGTATCGAGAGTTTTGAGTTGGCATACCGGATGCAGATGGCAGCGCCGGAAACACTTGACTTGTCACAAGAAACCCGTGCTGTGCATCGCTTGTATGGTACGAACGAACCTGGTTGCAACGCGTTTGCACGTCAGGCACTAATCGCGCGCAGGCTTGTGGAGCGAGGTGTTCGGTTTGTTCAGATCTACAGCGGCGGATTTGATAACAAAGACTGCTGGGATGGGCACAATAACATTGATGCCAATCATCGGCAGTTTGCTGGTGAAACGGATCAGCCGATTGCAGCTTTGCTGACGGACCTGAAGCAGAGAGGACTATTGGAGACGACGCTGGTAGTTTGTTGTGGCGAGTTTGGCCGACTGCCGTTGGTTCAGAAGGGAGGTACGGGACGAGACCATAACCCCCACGCTTTCACGACCTGGATGGCTGGTGGTGGAGTCCGTGGAGGTGCGCGCTACGGGGCGACCGATGAGATTGGACTCAAGGCTGTCGAGAAGCGAGTGAGCGTTCACGATATCCATGCAACGATCCTACATGCGATGGGGTTGAATCATAGGCAGTTAACTTATCGCAAGAACGGTCGTGATTTTCGTTTGACGGACGTCGCGGGTAATGTGGTAGGTGACATTCTGGCGTAAAACGGTTCTCGGTTTCGGCGACTGGCAATTTGTTTATGCGCGAAGCTTGTTTTGGATTTCGTGGCGAGTTTTGTAAATGGTTGTTATGAAGTCGGTGCCAACATTTCGGACGAGGATGTACGGTCGCGATAAAATCGATTTGCCAGCAAGTGTTCGATTGCGAGCACCAGCACCAGTGCCAGGATCAACAAGGGATAGAGCTCTCGGCCTTCCCTGGCCTGACGAATGTCCACTTCAATGGCTTCTTTCTTTCGCGCCAAGTGAAAACGGTCTGGCCCTAGCCAGCCGGCGAGCGCATCGTCCTCGAGTCGCTGCAGTTCGGTTGCCTGGGCCGGGATGTTCACAGAAAAACCTCTCAACACGAGCCCTCCTCGCTGGCCTTTAAGGCGGTAGGTGCCGTGTTGTTGGGTATAGCGGATGGAGATCGTTGCTTGTTGAGCAAGGGTTTCATAGGGTTCATCGTCTGACACGAACAGTTGGTAGCGATCTGGCTGTCGAGCTGAATCGTTGCTAAGGACGACATGGTCTCCAACCTGATAATTCAATGCGGGAGTGTCGTCATGTTGCGTTATATAACCAGCCAGGTCGTTGATTAAGGCAAAGCGCGGCCAGTCATTTGGGCCGGCAAGCTCATTCCAGGGATCTCGGCCACTTGGCCTGGCGGGGTCAGATATGGGTGTTGCCATCACAAGGACGCGTCCTTGTCCGACTGGGCGTTCAACTAACGCGGGCAACTGGTTGCCAAATCGGATGATGACGTTCGTGGTGGGATGGAGTGGTTCCAGGTCCCAATGACGAAACACAGGGTAGAGCTGCCAGGGGACATTTTCGGGCGGGATGTTTCGAAACGTTGCCAATGTCGGATGCTGTAGCTGTTCCGGTTGTAGGAACAGGTTCCAATTGTCAGCACGCGTCTGCCTGGCCAGTTTTCCAGGTAGCAGCTCCTGGGCGACGGGCCGATTGAAAGGGCCAGCCGGGTTTGCGTTTGGCCCCAGGAAAAATGCCGTGCTTCCGCCATTTCGGATGTAGGCTGCCAGGGTTTGCCACAGTTCTAACGAAAGCGGCTTGGGATCCAGGAACACAATCGCGGCAAAATCTGCCAGTTGTTCTGCGGTTAGAGCGGCCTGCTGAACCACCACGCAGTTGTAGCTAGTATCGCCGCGAGCCGCGTCTTGTTGTGGGCTTAAAGCCTCGGTGAAAAGGTGGGTGTTGACGTTCTTAGGCGCAACAATCAAGACAGACCATGGGTCACGAACCTCGAACGTGAAATACCGTTGATTGTCGGCGGGCAGGCCATCGGGTTCGACCAGGCGGATGCGTCCGTGGTGGATGCCAAGGGGTAGCTGTGGCAACGGAAACGTCGTGGCGTGGCTGCGTGCATTGTCGACGTTTACTAGCTGCTGTCCCCTGGTTGAGGCGACCGGCAAAATAGTCTTCTCATCTTGGACCAATGGGCCAGTTGAATTGGCCTCTTCGACGACGAGTTCCAACGTGCGTTGGCCTGATAGCCCAATTGCGTGAAGGTTGACCGAGATATCCAAGGGCTGGTGAAGGGCCGCGGTTTGAGTGGACAGTTTTACATTGCCGAGACGAACATTTTTCGGCTGTGTGACGCCGACATCGATGATGTGCAGCACGATGTGTTCTTGTTGACGTAACAGTTCTCCAATACGAAGAGCTTCTTCTTCGGGTAACCATGCTGATCGCGTGAAATCGGTAAAGACAAAAATCTCCTGCTGCGCCAACTCGCTGCGTGCCAGCAAATTGATGCTCTCTTCAATAACGCGCCACAGGGAACGAGTGTGGCCGGTTGTTTGCAGTCGCTGGATGGCTCGCTGTGCTCCGGCATGATTCAGGCAGAAAGCAGGACCCTCGAACTGCATGTTTTGCCCAACGGGCATCCTGGATTCGAGGATCGCCACCTGGCTGTCCTGTGGTAGTTGTTCGACAACCCAGTGGCCCATCTCACAGGCAACTTCCAGTCGTGTTTGATTGCGTGTCCGATAATCCATTCTCAATGAGGTGTCAAAGATCAAAGCTGCCGCCACCGGCGCCAGACGGTTTCCCGTCAGCAGGATGCTGCGACCACGCAGCGCGTACGCCATGGAGGTGCCCAGCAAGATGAACACGACCGCGGTAGTCGTTGCCATGCTCAATACGATTCCCCGATGTTTTTGATGCACATGCGCAGCAATACTCAGGGTGAGAGATAGCAGGAATAGTCCGGACAAGAATCCACTGACCAGCCACCGGCCATAGGAGGCTGCGACGACCGAAGGACGCGCGAGGGAGAGTGCGAGTAACACAATGATCAGGCAACGTAGAGCGAGCAGGAGCCAGTGGCGTAATTGCAACTTGCGGACGTTTGACTCACGACGGTTACGGACAAAGCGAATCGCAGGAAACACCATTGATTGCGGCTTGGGGCGCATCAGTAAATGCAGCGCGATGGGTACTGCAGCGAGCAGGCCTCCAATGATCAATGACGCGTTGACCAGTCCCATTGACTAGAACCTCGCGCGACGACTGAAAAGATACTCTATCAACGCCTTGTCGAACTGCATGCTGGTATCCAGGCCAACGTAGTCGATACCCGATTGAAAGCACTCTCGACGGTATTCCTCGCAAAATGCCAACACTTCTGCACGATAGTCTTGCTGGAACGCGCTGGCGTCGATGCGTAGTCGATCGTTCGTTTCCGGATCTTCCAGTTCCACCATTCCCTGGAACGGAAAGCTGGTCTCGGCTTCGTCGAGGATGTGGAACAGGATCACGTCATGCCCCGTATGACGCAAACGCCTGAGAGATTGCAGAACGGGTTTTGGGTCAGCCAACAAGTCAGAGAAGATCATCACCAGACTGCGTTGTCGGAGCATTGCCGCCATTTGTGTCATGCTTCGAGCGATGTCGGTTTTGCCGCTCGGTTTCAGTTGGGTCAAGTGGGACAGGATCGTGGCGATCTGCTGACGTTTTGATCTTGGGGCGAGGCTCTGACAAATTGCTTCATCGAAGGTGATCAGCCCAACGGGGTCCTGTTGCTGGATCATGAGATAGCAGATTGCCGCCGCCAGACAAATGGAGTAATCGAACTTGGTTAGCTCTTGTCGGTACGTGTACGCCATGGACTGGCTCAAATCCATCACCAGAAACCCGGTAATGTTTGTTTCTGCCTCAAACTTCTTGACGTAATACTTGTCTGTTTTGGCATAGACAAGCCAGTCAATGTCTTTCGGATCGTCGCCGGAGGAATATTTGCGATGCTCACTGAATTCGACGGAAAAGCCTTGGAATGGACTGGCGTGCAACCCCTGCAGAAAGCCTTTGACTACGAACTGGGCACGTAGGTCCAGTCGCTTAATTTGGTTAATGATTTCAGGCTTGAGATATTTTTCAACAGCGGCCATGGGAAGACACTGTGGTTGGTAGGCCGCGAGTTCGCGACGGTTGCCTGTGGGTATCCGCAGAGGGCGGGTGCCGGGTCGCCAAGTTGGTTCAGTGTAGCCCAGCCGAGGTGTTGTACAAACGTCGGATTTCTCAAACTCTGCGATGTGCCAAGAAATCGCATCACCGGGAACGAAGTAGGAGATGGTGCATTTGGTTGCAACGTGGGGGGAATGGGGGGCTCGGTAATGCTGCCCAGAGGTTGGAGCTAAATCGCTCGGTTGCAAAGAAATTCATGAGGGGATAGGCTTACACACACGTCAGGTAAGGCCAGCCACGCATTGTGCGCTCGGTTGTCGCCGGGTCAGTCTCATCCCAAATATCTCTAGAGCGGAGTTCTACCTCGATGTCTGAGCGTCGCCGCATTACAGTCAATACCGTGGGCGATGTGCATGTCGTACGTTTTAACGACCGCAAGATCCTGGATGCCACGTATATCGGGGAATTGGGCGAAGAATTATTTTCCCTTCTTGAGGAACCTGGGCCCCAGAAACTGCTCTTGAATTTCGACGGGGTCGAGTTTCTTTCCAGCGGCGCGTTGAACAAGCTGATTTTTCTTGACAGGCGAGTTAAGGAAGTCAGTGGGAGTTTGCGGCTCACGAATCTTCGTCCGGAGTTGAATGAAGTTTTCATGATTACGCGATTGCATGAATTGTTTCGGATATTTGAAGACGAAGTCGAAGCCTTAGCGGATCTCAACTCCGATTCGTAGTCGCATCCGGTAAGCTTGTCGCATTTCGCCCGAATTGCGTGCCTCATGGCGATCGGGGAAGTAGCGAGTCTCAGACATTGTCCTCGAGAATCCGATGTCGGTGATTGGAGAAAGGCGTTTGCGCTGCTATGATAGTCGCGCGTCTGATTGTAAGAGAGTCATGAAATCTGCGTGCAATGGGTTGCCCTGTTGTGCCAGAATTCCTGTGTTCGGCAGAACGCCTTTGTGGCCTTTTCTACGCACGAAGCAATCGCTTCCCCCAGAACAATGGCAGATGACCACAATTGGAGTTGGTCAAGAGAGCAGAGTATCCCCAGCGATACGGCAGCAGGCCGTGTGCTGCTGGAGGAATTGCTCGACGAATTGAGACGCCAAGACTGGGAAGAAAAAGACGTCTTTGGGGTTCACCTGGCGGTTGAAGAGGCATTGGTCAATGCCATCAAGCACGGAAATCAAGAAGACCCGGCAAAGCAGGTGAAGGTGCAAACTCGTGTGTCGGCCACCGCTGTCAAGATTGAAGTCACAGATGAAGGTGACGGATTTGACCCCGCGGCGGTACCAGATCCCACCGACGACGAAAATCTAGACGCTCCGTCGGGGCGTGGTTTAATGCTTATGAAGTCATTTATGAGCTCGGTCGAATTCAACGATGCCGGGAATCATGTGGCTATGGCTAAGTTTAAGGGGGAAGAGGAATAATTTCCGCGTTCTCCTGGGTAGGCAGTGCGCGGCCCTCCCCGGTGTAGCCCGTCGGTCCCTGATTTTCTACGGTGAGACAAGTACGGCCGCAGGTTACGGGTTCGATTTAGTTGCGGTTGCGGACCGCAAGTCAGGCAGTATACTGGCTGGTTCGTGGCTGTATTGGGGGATCACTGCCCCTGATTTGGGTTTTTGAGAAAAGCGAAAGAGGTGTTCCAATGGCTCGGGTCTGCGAAGTCTGCGGTAAAAAGTCCCAGATGGGAAACTCCGTTGAGACGCGAGGAAAGGCCAAGTATCTGGGGGGTGTTGGAACGAAAATTACGGGAATCTCGCGACGCAAGTTCAAGCCGAATTTACAGCGCGTCAAGGTGACCACCCCGGGCGGAGCTAACCAGACCATGCGAGTATGTACCAGCTGCATTCGTAGTGGGTCGGTTCGCAAAGTTGTACATCAGCGCCCCTTCAAGCTTCCCGGATCTGCTTGACTCTATGTGTTTCATCGTCTCCGTGGATGAAGAGGTGCCAGGTGAGTCTGTCGCTCGCGGATGTTCAGAAGGTCGCAATGCTCGCTCGGTTGCAACTTTCGGATGCAGATCTTGAACGGATGACGAGTCAGCTTGGACAGATTGTTGATTATGTGAATCAGCTGGCTGAGCTTGACACGGAGAACGTCAGCCCTCTCTCACATGCAGGTGAGCTGGTCAACGTGTTTGCGGATGACAACCCTCGTCCGAGCTTAACGCGTGCTGAAGTTCTTTCTGGCGCGCCGAAACAGGATGAGGAGTGTTACCGTGTTCCCGCGGTTCTAGGTGAGTAAACGCGAGGCACCCTTCGCTGGAGAAGCTGTGGGTAGGTCGTGCTTCTGGAATTCCAAGGGTCGTGATCGAGTGGGCAAGGCGTTCGTCGTGCCAGATGGTTCCAGTGCTGCCGGGAACGTCTGCTCAGCGGCTGTGTGGTAGAGTGAGGCTCGGTCTGCGCCATAGTAGGATTTGGTCTACACAGGGTGTTTAGATGAATTTCCTTGCATCGTCGGCATCGGATCTGGTTAAGAATCTCGAATCCGGTGATGTTTCATCCGGTGATTTGACAAGAGTGTTCCTTGACAGAATCGACTCATGTAACGGTCAGGTCCGCGCGTTTTCTAGCGTGACGGCGGAGGCAGCACTAGCCCAGGCCGAGGAACTCGATGAGCGCCGATCAGGAGGGCAGGCTGTCGGGAAACTCGCCGGGATTCCCCTAGCGGTAAAGGATGTTCTCTGCACTAAAGGGCAATTGACGACCTGTGGGTCTCGTATGCTGTCGAGCTACGCTCCACCTTACGACGCGACAGTGATCGCGAGGTTGCGCGCTGCCGGCGCGGTCTTGTTGGGCAAAACCAATATGGACGAGTTTGCCATGGGGAGTTCGACTGAAACCTCATTCCATGGGCCAACGGCGAATCCATGGGATCGGGGGCGAATCCCCGGTGGTTCAAGCGGCGGTGCAGCGGCGGCGGTTGCGGCCTCGATGGCGCCACTTTCAGTCGGTAGCGATACCGGGGGATCGATTCGGCAGCCAGCAGCTTTTTGTGGGGTGGTAGGTCTCAAGCCAACCTATGGGCGCGTCAGTCGATATGGGCTCGTGGCTTTTGCGAGCAGTCTTGACCAGGTTGGCCCACTGGCGGCAACGGCCGAGGATGCCGCTTTGCTGCTGGAAGTGATCGCGGGGCATGACGAACTTGATTCCACTTCGGCGGAGCTGCCGGTGCCCTCCTACAGCGAACTACTAGCTGAACCGCTCCAAGGTTTGCGCATCGGAATTGTCGAGTCTCATTTTGCAGACGGATTAGACGGCGAAATCGAAGCGTCGGTTCGTCGTGCTATAACGCTTTACGAACAATTGGGGGCGACGGTACATCCGGTCGAACTGCCTCACAGCCGCTATGCGATCGCGACCTATTACATCATCGCTTCTTGTGAAGCTTCAGGAAATCTCGCGCGTTACGACGGTGCCCATTACGGCCACCGAACCGACGAGGGACGCATGCTTGAGGAGCTTGCTGAAGAACGCCGGATGCTTGTGGAAGCGGGTGATTCCGCCGGAGCGGAACAAATCGACGGACCGCTTGTTCGTATGTATCGGAGAACGAGGGCAGAGGGTTTTGGTGATGAAGTAAAGCGCCGTATCATGCTGGGTACTTACGCCTTGAGTGCTGGTTACTACGACGCTTATTATCTGAAAGCGCTAAAAGTGCGGCGCCGTATTCGGGATGACTTTGATGCGGCGTTTCAGCAGGTGGACGTAATTGCCGGTCCGGTCACACCAACCCCTGCGTTTGCACTGGGAGAGCGAATGGACGATCCATTAGCCATGTATTTGGGTGATCTCTATACGGTCAGTGCGAATCTGGCTGGACTTCCTGCTTTGTCTTTGCCGTGCGGCTTTAGCGATTCGGGATTGCCGATTGGCTTGCAGTTGCAAGCACCGCCGTTTGAGGAGGCGCGATTATTGCGTGCAGCACACCAGTTTCAACAAGAAACAGATTGGCACGCGAGACGGCCAAGTCTGGTAGAAGAATCGTGATGGACACGCCAAGAGATGTCGACGACGCAGCGTGCTTGATATGACAACCGAACTGGCCGGAAACAGCGAATGACGAACCTGTGACAGAAGCGACTATGAGCGATCAGCCTTACGAAATCGTGATCGGCCTGGAGGTTCATGTACAGTTGCGGACCCGCACCAAGCTCTTTTGCCGCTGCTCCACTGAGTTTGGCCAGCCGGCAAATACGCAAACGTGCCCCGTCTGTACGGGACAGCCGGGTTCCTTACCAGTAATGAATCGAGATGCGTTTCAATTGTCCATGAAGACTGCGTTGGCCCTAAACTGCCAGATACCAGAATTCACTCGGTGGGATCGCAAGCAATACTATTATCCCGATCTCCCTAAGGGTTATCAGATTAGCCAGTATGACTTGCCTATGTCCTGTGACGGTTGGCTGGAGATCTGCGAAACGCAAGGTGAATCTTCCGAGAAACGCATCGGCATCATTCGTGCCCACTTGGAAGAAGATGCGGGCAAGAGTATGCACGACGAAGCGTCTGGTCGGGCGGACAGTCGTATTGATTTGAATCGAACGGGAACACCCCTGTTAGAGATTGTCAGTGAGCCAGATTTGCGATCGGCCGCTGAGGCACGTGCCTATCTCGATGAGCTCAAGTTGCTTCTTCAGTATCTGGATGTTTCGGACTGTAACATGCAGGAAGGGAGCTTGCGTGTTGACGCGAACGTCAATTTACACTTGGATGAACCGTCTGGTTTAATCGCAACTCCGATTGTCGAGATAAAAAATTTGAACAGTTTTCGGGCAGTGGAACGAGCGCTAGAGTATGAGAGCCGGCGACAGTATGAAGTCTGGCTGGAACAGGGGGTGAAAAAGGGGGATATTCCCAAGCAGACACGCGGCTGGGATGACCAGCTCGAGGTGACACGAGCACAGCGTCATAAGGAAGAATCGTCGGATTATCGCTACTTCCCGGACCCCGACCTGGTGCCCGTTGTTGTGACGCCAGACGAAGTGGAGAGGGTGCGTCGCTCAGTGGGAGAACTTCCCGCGGCTTTGCGTTCGCGACTGCAAGCGGAATACGGCGTGTCGGAGTACGACGCAAATGTGATCGTGAATCAAGGTCGTGATTTTGTCGCGTATTTCGTCGAAGTGGCTGACGCATCCGGAGATGCCAAGCGGACAAGTAACTGGATCCAACAGGAAATTCTGCGTCGGATGAATGAGTTGCAGATTTCGATACGTCAGTTTCCGGTTGACGCGGTTGATTTGGCAAGCTTGATTCAGGCAATCGCGACCGGGCAACTGGACAGCTCTCGTGGACGCGATGTATTTGGCCGGATGTTCGAGCAGGGGGAAGCGGTCACGGACGCGATGCAGTCATTAGGAATTGTCAATGTGGACGAGGGTTCCCTGCGCAGCTTGTGCGAAGATCTGCTGGCAGAGAATCCGCGCGTCGTTGCCGAGGTCAAAGAGGGCAAGGAAAAAGCTGTAGGAGCCTTGATCGGGCAGGCCAAACGTCTCAATCCGAATGTCAATCCAAGTGAAGTCCGCGCGGTTTGCCTAGAATTGATCTCACAGCAGTGAGGTGCCAGGTTACTTGGCACTTCAGCTTGGCGGGTGATTCAATTATTCTGGCCGAGCCGGATCTGTGCTCGGGCTTGGGCAACCTGCCGATCTCGAATTGCCATTAGTTCAGGCGTGTTTGAGGGGAGTCCACGAGCAGCCGCAAGTTGCTCCTCTGCGGCGGCGGCGTCCACGTTCTCCGCTGGGACTGCGCGGCCTGTGAGAATGGAGACTACGTTGTCAGCTACCTGTACAAACCCACCATCGAGATAGAATTTTCTCGTGCCTTGCTCCGATCGCAGTCGCATCTCTCCATAGCCGAGACGCCCAATCAGTGGGCTATGGTCTGCAGCAATTCCAATTTCTCCATCAAACAAAGGCAGTGCGACGAAATCCACGGTCTCTTCGAGTGAGGTTTCTTCCGGCGTCACGACAATACAGTGAAGAGAAGCCATGTAATTGACCGCGGGGCTGGAGTTTTCTGGGGCAAGGGTACAGCCTGTGCTGTGCTCTGAATTGGACTACGAAGCGACCTCAGCGGCCATCTTCTTGGCTGCCTCTTCGGCCTGCTCGACAGAACCGACATACATGAAGGCTCCTTCCGGGAGATGGTCCCATTTGCCGTCGCAAATTTCTTCAAAACTACGAATCGTATCGGCCAGCGGTGTGATTTCCCCAGCCTTTCCCGTAAAGACTTCGGCGACCAGGAACGGCTGCGAGAGGAACCGCTCTATACGGCGAGCTCGGTGGACGACCAGTTTGTCTTCCTCACTCAATTCATCAACACCGAGGATGGCGATAATATCCTGGAGTTCACGGTAACGTTGTAGCGTATTTTGCACTCGCCGTGCGATCGCGTAGTGTCGTTCACCGACGTATTGTGGATCGAGAATACGGCTCGAAGAGGCGAGCGGATCGATGGCCGGGTAGATGCCTTTCTCAGAAATCGACCGTTCCAGATAAATGAAGGCATCCAGCTGTCCAAACGCGGTCGCCGGCGCCGGGTCTGTCGGATCATCGGCAGGAACATAGACGGCCTGGACAGACGTAATAGCGCCTTTACTGGTGGAGGCGATGCGTTCCTGCAGGGCACCCATTTCCGTCGCTAAAGTCGGCTGATAACCAACCGCGGAAGGCATGCGTCCCAACAATGCGGAAACTTCACTTCCCGCCTGCGAAAAGCGGAAAATATTGTCCACGAAAAGCAGTGTGTCTTTTCCGGTTGCATCCCGGAAGTACTCGGCCATGGTGAGGGCTGACAAGGCCACTCGTAGACGGGCTCCCGGTGGTTCGTTCATTTGACCGAACACCATACAGGTCTGCTCGATGACTTTACGGCCAGTTTGTCCGATTTCTGTTTCCTGCATTTCCAGCCACAAGTCGGTACCTTCTCGGGTGCGTTCACCAACGCCGGCGAACACCGAGAAACCACCGTGTGAACTGGCGATTCTCGCGATTAGCTCGGTCAGAATGACCGTCTTGCCTAGACCGGCACCGCCAAACAGGCCGGCCTTACCGCCCCGCACGAACGGCGTCAACAGATCGACAACCTTGATGCCGGTTTCAAATAATTCAGTGCTCGTAGATAGGTCGGCAAGTGGTGGGGCTTCCCTGTGAATGGGCCAGTGTTCATCGGTTTCCACCGGGCCACGTCCATCCACCGGATTTCCCAGTAGATTGAAGACCCTGCCCAGTGTGGCATCGCCGACCGGTACTGAAACGGGTGCACCCAGGTCAACACAATCCTGTCCACGTTTCAAGCCATCGGTGGTGCCCAGGGCAACACAGCGTACACGGCCCCCACCCAAGTGCTGTTGCACTTCGCCGGTGAGATTGATTTTGACACCCTTTTCATCCGATTCAATTTTCACGGCGTTGTAGATAGCCGGAAGCCTGTCTTCGGCGAATTCGGCGTCAAACGTGGACCCAATGACTTGGGTGATTTGTCCAATGTTAGATGTTGTTGCTGTTGCCATTTTTTGTTTTCCTGCAATCCAACCGGGAGGCGAATGCGTTCCCAGTCCGTTAATTCTTGAGCGCTTCAACACCACCGATGATCTCCATGATTTCACCAGTGATCTGGGACTGGCGAGCTCGGTTGTAGGTCATCGATAGGTTCTTGATCATATCGTCCGCATTTTCCGTCGCCGATTTCATGGCTACCATGCGAGCGATTTGTTCGCTCACCGCGGCATCCAGGAAGCATTTGAATAACTTGACTTTGAAGCTGCTGGGTACGACCTCTTCGAGAATGCTCCCGGCAGAAGGCAGAAATTCGTACATCGATTCACCGCGGCTATCCGTGTCGGCTGCTTCATCCGTTTCTAACGCTCCCAGGGGGAGCAGTGTTTCGACCGTTGCTTCCTGCCGAGAGCTGCTGATGAATCGCGTGTACGCGACGTCGAGTCGGTCCAGGGTTCCCGCTGCGTAGGCATCCAAATAACGGTTTGCGAGAACTTCAACTTCCTCGAAACTGGGTTGGTCATCGAACTGAGTGAATTCTGCATCGGTCGCCAGTTTCCGAAACTTCATGGCGGAGATGCCACGCTTTCCAGAGACTTCAAACGTCAATTGTTCCATTGAGTCGCTGAGTTCGCCATGGCGGGACAGTCCTCTCCGGATGACGTTGCCGTTGTAACCGCCGCACAGTCCGCGATTCGCGGTCAAGACGAGCAGTGCGGCGTGGCTGGGATTTTCACGGGGTTCGAGTAAAGGGTGGCTGACTTCCAGGCCGCTTTGACTGAGGTCTTTGACCAATTGTGAGATTCTGGCGGTGTACGCCGTCGCCGCACTTGCCCGATCCATGGCTTTCTTGAATCGCGCGGTGGCGATCAGTTCCATCGTCCGCGTGATCTTGCGGATATTTCGAATCGACTTGCGTCGTTTGTCGAGTGCTCGGGCGTTGGCCATGGAATATCACTTACGCAAGCTGGAATTCAATGGATACGAGAAAACAGGTTCTATTCACGTCGCTCGATTTAAGGTGGCGACGCGACTTGGTTGAGTGGGGGAACTAACTGGCGTCAAATTGTTTTGTGAATTCCTCAATGGCGGCGACCAGCGCTTGGGAGCACTGATCGTCGTCGGATTTGAACGTGGATCCCTGGTCCGCGTTATCGCGGATCAGGTTCCAGACGTCGGATTTCTGGTTATGGATAAATTCCAGGAACTCGGATTCCCAGCGTCCGACCACGTCGACAGGAACAGTGTCGAGATGACCTTGAGTGCCGGCGAACAGCATGATCAACTGATCGACGAGATTGAGTGGGTTGTATTGAGGTTGTTTGAGCAGTTCGACCATCCGGTAGCCGCGGTCCAGTTGCAATTGCGCCGAGGCATCCACGTCGGTTCCCATTTGGGCGAACGCTTCCAGGTCTCGGAAGTTGGCCAGGTCCAAACGCAGGCCGCCAGCGACATTCTTCATCGCTTTGACTTGCGCGGCACCACCGACCCGTGAGACTGAAATTCCGACGTTCATAGCTGGGCGAATACCGGCGAAGAAGAGGTCCGGCTGCAGGTAGATCTGACCGTCGGTGATCGAGATCACATTTGTGGGAATGTAGGCGGAGACTTCTCCTTCGAGAGTTTCGATGATCGGTAGCGATGTGAGCGACCCACCGCCGAGTTCTGCGGAGAGCTTTGATGAACGCTCTAGTAGACGACTGTGGCAATAGAAAACGTCACCAGGGTAGGCTTCACGACCCGGTGGTCGTCTCATCAGCAGGGAAAGCTCCCTGTAGGCGTTGGCTTGTTTGGAGAGGTCATCATACACAATGAGAGCATGCTCACCTTTCCACATGAAATGCTCGGCCATCGAGGTGCCGGCGTAGGCTGCGACATATTGCAGCGGCGCTGGCGTGCTGGCTCCGGCTGAAATCACGGTGGTGTACTCCATCGCGCCATTTTCTTCCAGCACCTGGACCGTTCCGGCGACCGAGGAGTCTTTTTGCCCCACGGCGACGTAAAAGCACTTAACCCCGGTGTCTTTCTGATTGAGAATCGTGTCGATGGCTACCGTGGTCTTGCCCGTCTTACGGTCGCCAATGATCAATTCACGCTGACCACGACCCACCGGCGTCATCGAGTCGATTGCCTTGATGCCTGTCTGCAAGGGTTCGCAAACGGGCTGGCGTTCGGCGACGCCAGGTGCCAATACCTCAACGGGGCGCGTTTCACTTGTGTCGAGCGGCCCTTTGCCGTCGATCGGATTACCTAAGGCATCGAGGACACGCCCCATCACCGCGTCACCCACGGGGACGGAAAGCAGCTTTCCGGTAGCGCGGACTTCGTCGCCTTCGTTGATTTGCAGGTAATCGCCCAGAATGATAATGCCGACACTGTTTTCTTCGAGGTTAAACGCCAGCCCAATAATTCCATTGGGAAACTCGACCATTTCAGTGGCCATCACATTGGAGAGGCCATAGACACGGGCGATACCGTCGCCAACTTCCAGCACGGTACCCACTTCGCGAACATCGAGCTGGCTGTCGTATTGTTCGATTTCCTGCTGGATGACCGACGCGATTTC
>PAQH01000157.1 GCA_002709225.1 Planctomycetaceae bacterium | reverse complement strand
GCGTTCCGAACGTCAGTACCACCGCCTGAAAAACAATACCTGGATAAGCCCCATTAAACATGAGCGAGATCGCGCCCAGGAACGCGCCTTCAAAAACCGCGTAAAGCGGGGCCGTCAACGGTGACCAGGCCGGCTTGAAAATTGTCACCAGGGCGAACACAAATCCACCAAGCAAGCCTCCCAACAAGAACGGGATCGCCAAGGGCGCACCTCCGGCCAGTTCGCCCCAACTGAATACAGCCGCCACTACGACCAATAGCAGCAGGATGCCGGTCTTGAATACCGTACCATCCAGCGTCATCGTGACGCTGGTGTCCGGCACGTGAAATTGCTGGAACGTCTTTTCATTCAACGCCGGGTTACCGGTACGCATCGGAATCTCCTGTCGGCGCCACGGGCACAACCGGTATCACAAACCTCGGTCACCGCCCTGCGGGTGAGCAATCCAGCTCATCCTACGTGAATGGACGCCGCCAGCAAAGTGTGCTGCAGGCGTAACAGCAGTCTGGAAAAGCCGGACAAAGGCGCCCCACTTTGAGACCTGCCGCTGAGCCGCCGACAGATTCCCGGCGACCGCATAAGAACAGCCTGCACCGCGGCGGCCTGATCCAACAGGCCGCCGCAGACAGGACTGGTCGATCAGCTGGCCAATTCAGTTAGCAATGCCAGTGTGTCATCCCAGGCATCCCCTAGCGCGTCATCGGTCTCCCCCTGGTAGGCCGACCAGATCCGGGCCCGCGTTTCGTCTCGCCGTTCGACGGCTCGGTCACCAGGTGCGCGTTGTCGCACTTCCTCCGCCGCCACCCATCGTAAATCCGCACGTGAAGTGACGGTGTTGTCGACTGCATCCAATAACAGTCGATCACGGGCAATTACGGCAGGGTGATTAACGTCCGGCGATAATTCAAAGCGTGCTCCAACAAGCTGTTGGTAGGGGGAAACGATGGGACTAATACTCGTACTGGACGAGGTGGCACTACTGTCTGGCGTGACGATCAGAGTCACGCCGTAAATGGTACCTACATCCCCAGCTGCCCGATCGCGAATCCGCAACTTCCAGGTACCTTTCGTCGACTCGCCATCGAGTTTCGAGAGACTCCGGTCTGGAATGAAATCCCCATCAAAGGGTGCCGAACCATCCGCAATCTTCGTCGTCGCCTCATCATCAAAGGTCGCCATGATATCGTCACCAGAACCGCCCGACCGGTTAAACAAGCGAACTTTCGTACGATCCGGACTGATGAGGATCAACTGCAGATCACTATCCCAGGTGTGATCCAAATCAACCCGAACGTCAATGTCCTCGATGGTGACATCGTCACCGACCCTGAACTTGACCGTCGTCGCACGACGATCACGCAGCGCCTTGCGGCCTTCCCACGAAAACTCCAACACTTCCCTGATGCTGGCAGTCGAGCTGTACTGGTCGTCTTCCGCCTCTCCCTGGGTGCCGTCACGGTCCTGATCCATCAAGTTGCCTTCTTCATCGGCAACCGCTGGACCCAGTGTGACTTCGTAAGTTCCAGCCGTCGATTGTTCCTCGAAATCAATCTCGAATTCCTTGCCGCCGGATCCGCGCACGGCAGAAATCGCAGTAACCGGGATCAGATTACCAGCCGGATCGGTCAACTCGATGTCAGCATCCGTCAGTGTGACCGCGTCAATTGCTTCATTGAAGGTCACCGTCACTCGTTCCAGACGATTCGTCTCACCAGACCAGCTGGCATCCGTCACGCGGGGCCCTTCGGTGTCGCTAAGACTGACTTGAATCGCTTCGTTGACATTGAGTCGACCGTTGGCAACGGCATCGAGCAGAATCGGATCGGCATAGTCCATCAACGCATCGATCACCTCCTGGTGCGTCCAATCGGGATGGGCCGCCCAGACGAGCGCTGCAGCGCCCGCAACATGTGGCGCCGCCATCGATGTACCGCTGGCGCTGCCATAATTATCGTCTGGCAAGGTACTCAAAATCGAGACGCCCGGGGCCGCGATATCAACAGAGGCAGTCCCGTAATTCGACCAGCTCGCAAGTTCGTCGTCGTCGTCACTAGCCGCTACGGAGATGATGTTGGAAAGGTCATAACTGGCAGGGTAGGATGGGTCACTGTCGTTGTCATTTCCGGCGTTGCCAGCGGCCGCCACAAAAATCCCTCCGGCATCACCAAACGCCTCAATCGCGTCGTACATCGCGGTGCTATAACCGCCTCCTCCAAAACTGGCATTGATTACCTGGGCCCCCATTTCACGGGCATAATCGACAGCCCGCACTGCATCACTGGTGTACCCACTGCCCGACTCGTTGAGGAACTTCAGTCCCATCAACTGGACCTCCCAGGAAACCCCCGTGACTCCAATGCCATTGTTGCCGACCGCACCGATCGTGCCAGAGACGTGCGTACCGTGACCATTGTCGTCAAACGGGTCACCATCTTCGTTATAAAAATCGTAACCGTAGATGTCATCGGTGTACCCGTTTCCATCATCGTCAACACCCGGAGTACCGCTCGCCTCCAAACTGTTCACCCAGGCATTGCCGGCCAGATCCTCGTGGGTGTAGTCAATCCCGGTGTCGATGACGGCCACAATGATCGAACTGGCATCGGTTTCCACGTCCCAGGCTTCGACCGCGTCAATATCTGCGTCGACGGTGCCGTTTGTCTGACCTGTGTTGTGGAGGCCCCACAAAGATTCAAAATAGGCGTCATCGGGGGTTGTCGAGCCGTGTTGCAGTACAAAATCCCGTTGGGCGTAATCCACACCAGGCAATTGGTTGTAGTGATCCACCGCCTGGTCCAAACCGACACCTGATTCTAGGTAGACCTCATAAAAACCGAATCCCAACTGGTCCCCCAATTTGGTTCCCTCCAAATGGGTTTCGGCAGCCGCCGCATCCGAAAATCGAACCAAAAACTGGTCTGGGTGGAAGTCACCTACCAGGAGATCACCCGCCAGCAACTGGCGCGCTTCCAGGCGTTCCACACACAAGCCTGTCCGTCGCGCGAACTGCCGACGATCTTTGAGACGCGTCACTCGCCGTTGACCGAATCCATGGAACTGTTTCATCATTCAATAATCCCCCAAATCTCTAAGAGTTACACAACAGTAAAATCCACAAGGTCGACTTCGTCGCCAGTAGCATCCCTGGCTGGCCAGTACTATTTGCAAAACGTGTGCCAAGGTCTGAAAAAACAGCCACTTCACCGACCCTGACAGGTTTTTGACTTAAGAAAGCCGTCGTTTTCAAGTCAGAAACCAATCCACGGGGCAACGCGGTGACGGCCAGCTTGACGAGAAAGTGTCTTGAATTGAGATTGCAGTCTCATTTCAAGACACTCACATCTCCGCAAGCACTTGAGAACCCGGTAGCTCTCACGCCGCGGCGCGCACGGGCTCGCGGAAACTGCGGGCAACAGCGCGCTACAGCTGGTCAGATTTCCTCTAACAGCTTGCGCAGATTACCACCGGTAATCGCGGCCACATCCGACGTGGAGAGAAACGACATTTTCTGGAACAGGTCAAATGTCTGGGGAAATGTCACCCAGTCCAAGCAGGGTGAAAAGTCAGAGGCCCACAGCAATCGCTCGCTGCCAAATGCTTCGAACAGTCGGTTGACGTAGGGCCAGGCGGCCCGGTGAGGATAATCGTGTCCAGGAACTGTCAACGCATAAAAACCACTCAGTTTCACATTAACACCCGGGTACTGAGCCAGTTCCGTCACGGACTGCAAGGCAAGTGTCGCCTCTGCAGCAGCGGGTGGTTTCGCCAGCGCCGGTGGCAAGCCGAGATGGGAAACCAGCAAACGCAAATCAGGAAAGCGTTCCAATACCGGGCCCCAGTAAGACCAGCCTGCAGCCTGAGAATTAACACTCACTAGCCAGTTCCGCTCTCCAATCCACCGCCAGCACGTGTCGGGCACGGCAGCCAACCCCGGGGATTCATCGTCAAATAAAAACAAGCTGATTCCCACAAAGCCCTGCTGTTGCAACTTTTCTAACTCGTCCACCGTGAACGGGGAGTCAAACGCGAGATAGGCCACAGGGCGAATCCACTCATATCTTCCCACTTGCTCGACAAGGTAGCGGTTGTTGTCGATGCACCAATCTTCTCCGCCAAAACCAACCACCAACGCCGCGGTCACGTCGCAATCGGTAGCCAGCGAGTGGTAGCAGGCTGCCTCATCGATTACCACGCCAGGCCGAGACGCAAAGGACGAATCCTGATAGCCACCAGAAAAAAGGTGGATATGGGCATCTGCGCGCTGCGTCATAATCGTCCACTCGCCTGACAATCGTCGATCAACTACCGGGGGGCCACGGATCGAGACAGGCGCCTGCGGGCCGTGGACCGGTCGGGCGCCAGGGAACCGGTTTGCCGCACTGGTAGGCGACTTCCAGCCAGGGTGTCTCCAAGCGGAGATGACCCTGATGCCGCGATGTGAGCATCGCTTCCAACACACCGGTCGTCAAGAGCGTTCTCTCCACGGGTACCGTCGCAGCTCCCTGGATGAACATCTCTTCAACATTCAGCGACAGATAGGCGAAATGAGCATACGGTCCGTCTTCGTCGCCATGTCCCTGAGCATAAAATTCCGTCGCCATCACCTGTTCACCAACCCTGCCGGCATAGGCAAGATCGGTAACATAGCCATCCAGCATCAGCGCAGCACCGCGCAGTCCATCGCGATATTCAATGAGCATCAGCGCCGGCTGCTCGCAATGCGTTTCGATCGGCCCGCTCGGTTTGTTCTGGATAGCGTCACAGGCGGCTTGCGCCAGCTCTCGCGACCAATCGCCCCGTTCCGCAGCCTCCCAAACGGCAGTTCCTTCCAGACAAGTCACTGCCGCCACACCTGTCTCACCACCCGCTCGGCGTTCAACCATACACTGCAGAACCTCGAGTGTGTGAAAGCCATAGATCTCCAAACCGGAGAAGCCAATCGCAATAGCTTCGTCGACATTCGTCTCCAGCTCGTGTTCGAGCCACGGATTACGCCACACCACCGGCAGCGATGAACCCGCCATCAAGGGCGCACCCAACTCAGACATGCGATCCGTCATCCATCTCGCATCGTGCCAGTTGTAAGAAAGATGTTTGTCGCTGAAAACGGGCACCGAGCGCCCGCTCGTCGCCATCACGCCGCAGATCTGCTCGAGGAAATACTTGCGAGGGAACAGCTGTTGTTGTTTTTCATTCCAGGCGTAGTCCCCATGTTCACCAATCAACAGGACTCCATCAACCGCCAGCTCATCACCACCCAGAGTCAGCGCCTGGACGATACTGGGGTAGATCGGAACATCGTACTCGGCCGCCAAATCAACACCGATATCACGTTCTGATACCTGGTCAATATACAAGGAAGCGAGCGAGACGCGGGGTTCCAGCAAACCACCGTCGGTCGGAAACCCCTTGAGGAATTTCGTCACAATCACATCCGCATGCGAACCGGCAAAATATTCGGTCACAATGGCGGCGATGCGTTTGCGTTCTGCCATCATTCTCCCCGTTGCTGCGGCTCTTCCGAGTTGACCCATTGACCGGTCTGCGCCGACGCCAAAGCCGCTTCGACCAGGCGAATCGCCTCATAACCGTCTTCAATTGTGCTTATCGCGGGTCGGGTGCCGGTACGCAAACAGCGCACGAGGTACTCAAGCGCCGCGCGCAGGGCACCGAACTCCATTCCGTAAACGTTGTGCTCGTACTGTTGGTTCAAGAACCGACAGCCGTTGGCGTCGAGAAATGTAAAGCCCATACTGGGCAAATGAATTTCGAAGGTGCCAGACGCAAAATCCAGGGAACACCGGTCATTTTCCGCCAAGCCCTCCTGCGTGGGTAAATACCAACCGCCTTCGATCGAACAAGTAGCGCCATCCGGGTACTCGATGAGGATATTCATTCCGTCAGCCTGACCTTCGGAAAACCGGGTTTCCAACGCGCAAACCCGATGAAAGCGTTGCCTGGCGAACGCATTGGCCAACTCGATATCGTGGCAAAATATCCCATAGGCCGGATGTACCCGGCCATACACTTCTTTTTCACGGCGGGTGCGTTTATTACGGAAGCTCATGTGTCGCACTGGTCCCAGGCGGTCCTGTTGGGTCAGGACGTGAGCAATACGCGACTCAAATCGTAAACAATGGCCACTCATCGCCGTGATCGAACGCGACAACTCAACCATCGCTCGAGCCTCTGTCAAGGAAGTCGCCAATGGCTTTTCCACATAGACTGCCTTGCCGTGCTCAGCGAGAACTCGGAACGATTCAAAATGGGCATCTTCAGGAGTGACTACACAGACCAGATCAAGGTCTGGGGCGCTGGCCAGCGCCTCGAGGCTAGCGTAGACGATACCTCCATAGCGTTGGCAGAGTTCCGCGCCACGTGCCGGCTCCAACGTGTACAAACCCGCCAGCTCGACATCCGGCATGCTCGCTAACGTCCGCACGTGACATTCACCAAACGCGCCGCCACCAACCACCGCCGCACGTATGACTCGCTGTGTTCCCATCATCAAATCTCAGCGTAGACTTCCAGGACATTCCCTTCGGGGTCGGAAAAATAGACCGTACGGTGGCCACGCGGTTGATCCGCGGGTGAATCGAGAATCGGAACCCCCGCTTCGACCAACTGGCGATAGCACGGCTCCACCTCTTCCGGTTCTACCAGGAACGCCAATTGAACGCCGGGTGACTCCGCACCGCCTCCGCGTCCGTCGTAATCGCGTTCTCGTTTCCGCAGGGCAAGCAATACTCCGCCCGCCCTAAATGCCAGGCTGGTTGGGGATTCAGAATCGACCGGGAAGGAAAACACCTGGCGGTAAAATGCTTTCATACGATCGATGTCATCGCATAAGACGATCGCGTAACTCAGCCCTTGAACCGACTGTAGCATCACTTCAACTCCCCGGCAGTAATCTAGAGAAACTGCAATCTGGACTAGGCCAGGTCCGACTTCTGAAACAAGACAACGCGCAGCCTGTCAACGTGCCGGTTCGGGCCAATCCAGATGACGGTGCAAAAACCGAAAGGTGCCTTGACCGTTGATGGTATGTCCTCCATTAAAGAACTCCATTTCGGCCCGCGCGCCGAGGCCCAAAACGTCGTAGTGGCGCCGCACTTTCCCGAATTCACTCGCCACCCACTCAACCGGTGCGCCACCATCAAAGTGTCCCTGCTCAACCATAAACGGACGCGGCGTCATCAACATTGCCAGTTCGGCATAGCTGGCGATGTGCCCCATGTTCCATTCCACGATCTCGTACTCGCGTGTAAATCCATAGCCGTAGCGATCTTCGTTTGTAGCGATGGTTTTCACCCAACGGGTAAAATCCGCCGAGCAGATTGACAGGCAGTAGCGAGGAACCATCGGCGGCACTCGGACAGCCGTCTTACCACCGTAGGAGATTCCATAGAATGCCATCCGCCGTGCATCGACACACGGCAACGTCGCCAACCAATCGAGTGTCTGCTCGTGCTGCGGAATGATGTAGCTGAACAGCGAGCGTCGCAGCGGGTTCGATTTACGTTGAATCGTGCGGAAGCGGTCTTCTCCCCGGTATGGGTTCTGAGGCGCATAAACAATAAACCCTCTTTGACAAAGTTCCGCACTAAATGCTCTGTATGCGTGGTACACTCCGGGCTCACGCGAAATCGTATCCATTGGTTGCCCTTCCAGGCCATGTTGGCAAACGATGAGAGGCCGTTGCTCTCCGTCCTTGAGGCCCTTTGGCAGCAGCAAGACCCCCGCCGCGATCACATCGGGAAAGACATCCAACACCACCTCATAACCCAGGTAATGGTCCTCTTCCAACACCAATCGGCTACGTGGATCTGGCGGCAATTTGGCATGAGGCAACCGTCCAATGAGGTTGTCGTAGACCGACCTTCTAAGACTTGCTTGTTGAGCGGGCCACGCTGCGGCAGTTTTGGGATCCACGCGCCACCGACGTTCGCGCACCTTAGGGCTCAGGCGAAGTAAGGTCTGCACATGACGCTGTAGCTCAGCGAACTGACGCGCCTCGCGCCGCCGGGCAAACTTGACCGGATCCTCATCCGTCTCGACTCGTCGCCAGCCAGCCGCTGGCGCGACGGGCGAGACTTCAATTCCCAATGTCTCACCAAACGCCGCCATCGCTACCGCACCTCCGGCCGTACCCCTGCCAGCTGCGGCAATTGCCAAACGCAACTCCGCCTCTGCCGCACATTTCTCGTAGATCAACTGCGCGCGAGCGAACTCGCCGCGCACGCGTTCTATGGCAATCGGCCCGACTGCACCTGGCGCCGCGCTGGCCCGCCGCCCTGGCCGCGCGGCTGGAGGGCCGGCGACTTGCGGAACCGCGCAGGCTTCGATCACTAGGCGACGCGGCGCGATCATGCCGGCAATCTCGGCGTCGCCAAATTCGCGCAGCAATCCCCACACGTTTCGGTAAATCGGCTCTTGCCACACCCCTTCACGAGGCTGGAAATACCCGCAGACCAACGTGGCTTCAATACGTGGATCGAGTGCCGCCGCGTAGAATGCGAGCAGAGCCCCTTCACCAACCCCCGCCACACCAATCGGCAATGGGATTCCGCGGCGCTCTGCCCATTGCGAGAACAGGTCAACCGCCGCCAGTGTTTTCTGGACTTCGTAACCGATGGGGTGCCGTCCCATTTCAAACGCCTGTCGATACAAAAACTCTCGATGCGGCTGATTGGTATAGGCCACATAGGGACTGCCGGATAACTCGTCACTGCGACTGATCAACGTCGGTATCGCCACCAGACAACCGGCTCTTGCCAGCCGCCGCGCCAACTGGAGTCGTGGCGCGAGCCCCAGCTCAACTCCGCAGAACATCTCTGGAGTCCAGTCTGCGTCAGGTAACGTGACGACCGCCGCACGGACCTTTTCAGGCTGCAGAAGGAGGCCTTCTGCCGTCACACCATCCAAAACTTGCCAGCGGGCGTGGCGAACTGTCACCTGGCCATCGTGCGCAATTACCGCGGACCGGTCCAATGCCTCCAGAAACTCGAACCGGTACCGGTTCGGATGTGTGGCTGTCAGCCGTGAATCCACACCACCAATCACTTCACGAAAACGCTGGCGAAATGGTGCCACGCTGGCCGCATAGCGCGCAGGACTCGCGAAGTCGCGGCGCCACACCTCGTCCCTGCGTTCTCGAGCCGCAGTCAATTCCCGCAAACAAAACCGATTAATCCCTTCCACCATCTGCTCGTCAAGCGGTCCGGCCGCTGTCAGCGGGCGAGTACCGGCCAGAACCTCGTCAACCGCCCCGGCAATCGCCGGTGTGGCAAACAGGAGGCCCGCTGAAACAATCGTCTTCAGCCAAACGAACATCCAAACACCTTCTGTTGGCGGACTGCCCGGATACAAATCCGTGTCTAACCTACGCGCACGCGTCGCGTCCTTCGACAACTCAGTCCTCAATACGGTACAGGTGGGTATCACTTCTCAGAAACAGGGCGCGCCCGGCTACAGCTGGCGAAGCATAAAACTTGCCTTCGAGCTGATTGGTTGCCAGCACTTGATGTTCTCGCCCGCTGGCCAGCACCAGCGTCTTGCCCTCTTCGCTACAAACATAAACCCGATCTCGAACCTGAATGGGCGACGCTCTGTAGTTGCCACCCAGGCGCTTCTTCCAGATGATTTTCCCAGTCAAGGCATCAAGACAGGTCGCCGTCCCGTTGTCTTTGACGACAAGCAGCTCTTTACCGAGAAGCAAGGGCGAAGGAACGTGCGGAATGCCCACTGAATTCTGCCACGCTATCTGCTCAGCCTGGAGCTGCCCCCGGCCAGGCCGCACCGCGTAGACCGCGTGATGGTCGAGCTTGATCGCTCCGTGCACATAAAACATCCCGTTACCGTAGGACGGGCGACCTACCATCGAACAACCTTCATAGGGCATCCACCAGATTTCCTTGCCCGTCGATAAGTCGTAACTGGCCACGTGATCGGCACAGGTGGCAACCAGTTGTGGCTGTCCGTCAATTTCCTGCACCAACGGAGTCGAATAGGCCATCTGAAAAATCGGATTCTTGGCCCGCGCCCGTTCGAGATGCTGTCGTGCCTGTTTCCAGACGATCTCGCCGGAGTGTTTATCTAAGGCCACGACCGATTGCGTATCGGTGCCATCACATAGCAAAATCAGCAAATCTTTGTGCAAGATCGGGGAACTGGCGGCCCCTTGCGGAGCAGAAAATGGCAGCGATGTGTTTTTCCAAAGGATGCGACCGGAAATATCCAGACAAACCGTGCCTCGCGCTCCAAAATGCACGAACACACGTTCTCCATCGAGCACCGGTGTAGGAGACGCATAACCATTCAGAGGATGTCGGGGACCAACATTCGTGGGCTCTAGTACGCGGATGTTATGTAAGAGCTTTCCACTAACTCGATCGACACAAATCGCATGCAATGCCTTGCCGGTATCCGAGGAACTCGTCATCCAAACCTGACTTCCCCAAATCACAGGGGATGACCAGCCCTCACCGGGAATCGCCGTCTTCCAGGCGACTGACTTGTCCTCCGACCAGTGCAGAGGAATGCCTTCCAGACTGGAATGTCCCTGCCCATCGGGTCCGCGAAACTGCGGCCAGTCCGCCGCCACACGTGTCGTCAACATTACACACAGCAATAACAAGGCCGCGGTCAGACAAGCTGTGGTGCGCCCTGTTTCCCCCACCGGTGTTCGCGCGCGCGCGCCGCAGTGCGAGACCTCTCTTGTACCGGCACATGGCCGTGTGTGCCTCTTCGCAACCTGACCCTTCGGCTTGGCAGTTCTACAATGCATGACGCAGCCTGGCTCCTTGTACTGAAATGCGGGAATCGCACTTGCTTACACAGTATCAAGCGCTGTTCTACAGTGCGACTCGTGGACTTGCAATTGCTCTGGACAACCGTAGCGGTCAAGTACGACAACCCTTCTTGGCGGTCACCAGTGAATAATACCCGTAAGACGGCGTAGCCCGAAATTCAATAAAACCGGCTTCGGCTAACAGCTGTTGCAATTCTGTCGCCGTAAATTGCTTTCCCTTTTCATGTAGCAACATCGCGATCGAAAAACACGCGACGGTAAGTGGACCGTCTTTCGCTTCAGACAACAGCATTTCATGCAGGCAAATCGTCCCACCTGGCGGTAGAGTTTCAAAGGCACGCCGCGCCAGCCGGCGGCACGACTCGAGGTCCCAGTCATGGAAAATGTTGCCAAACAGCAAACCATCAAACCCAGTCGGCCAGGAATCTTCGAACATATTCGCAGTCACCACATGGACGCGATCGGACAACCCGCGCCGAACGATCTGCTCTCTGGCAATCGTACAGACTGGCGCCAGGTCCATAACCGCACACTCCAGTTTTGGGTGCCGACTGGCCAATGCCAGCGACAATGACCCTGTTCCGCCTGCCACATCGAGTAACTTGTGGATCCGCTGAAACACGGACTGTTCCGCCAGGCCAGCGGCCGCTGGCAGTGTCATCGCGTGCATGACTTCCATAAATGCCCGCACCCGCTCGGAGGGCAACTCCGCAATCTGAACGGCGAGGGGCTGAACAGGCACATCGGACGCCCGTATCGCCCGCCGCAGCGTGTCAGCTACGGGACTCTCGAAATGCGGTAAATCACGGCGAAAAAAAGGGCTCGCCCCACAGAGGTACGTCTCTCCTTGCGGAGTCAGTCCGAAACGTCCAGAGCCGTCACTCTCCAGAAACCCAAGTGCCGCGACCACCGCCACAACCGCTTCGGTCGCCCGCACACTCAACCCTAACGCCTCCGCCACATCTGGGACGCTACAAGGCCCCCGGCCTAGATGTTCATACAGGCCTATTTCGACCGAGACCATTAGCGTGGGAAAAACGAAACGGGTTGCATACGCGTCATAAATGGCCTTGTCATCGACCGTCGGCACTTGCAATGTCACTGTGTCCCTCTCCCTATTCTCTGGAGCCACTTGAATGGAGACAGACCGTCCACTGGCTGCGAGAAGTGGCAATCTAAGACATCCACAAACGAGACGCTAGACGCTACCTGCAATGCGTTCCCGTTAGCGGCCTCCTCCAAACAGGCGGTGGGCGTGCAGCGGCCAGACCTGGGACAGAGCCGTCCTCATCGCGCATACTATGCGGTGGTGAGAGGCCGTGGTTACTCACTCCGCCACATCCCCTCCGCACAACTAGATCTAACCAGTGGGTGACCAGCAGATGCCCACTCGCTGCCACCTGTAAAAACCTGACTTCGCGGAGTAACTGAATGCGGTGGTTTCAATTTCTCGGATCGAAGCGGTACCCGCCAAAGTTCGCACGAGCTGGGCGCGTGTGCTACGTCGAGCGGATCAGGTACTTGTCAACACTCAGCTTATTGGCACTGGCTTCATTGGCCGCCGGCCAACAAACCTCTCCGGTTGCGATCACCTTCGAATCCGATGTGCTTCCCATATTTCGCGCGCACTGCGCCGAATGCCACGGACCCGAATCACGGTCTGGTGGGTTGCATTTACTGACGCGGGACGACTTGGTCCGAGGCGGACAATCTGGCTCGGCAATCCGCGTACGAAACGCTCCCACCAGCATACTTGTACGCCAGCTTGAACGCGGAAAAATGCCGCCTGATGGCCCGCCACTCACCCCGCAGCAGCTGACCATCATCCGTCGCTGGATCGACACCGGCGGTCGCCGATCCGGCGAAGATGAGGAAGCCGCGAGTCGACAGATTGCCGCCCTTTCCATCTCCGAACAAGAAGTCTTCGTCAACGTGTTCTTCACAAACTGTCTGGATTGCCACGGCAAGTGGAAACAAGAAGGAGGCCTGGACCTGCGGACGCGCGCGAGTCTGCTGAAGGGTGGCACGAGTGGTCCAGGGATGGTCCCAGGTGACCCCGCCGCCAGCCTTGTCTACCAGCGTATCCTGGCCGACGAAATGCCCCCGCCCAAGAACCTCTTCGGCGACCAGCAGTATGTCTCCAGAGTCCGCTTACCAGCTCGGGAGGCGCTGCGCCAGTGGATTGCCGCCGGCGCCCAGCCGCCCCACCCGACGCCACCCCGCAAAGATCCCGTGTTGAGTAAAGAACGACTCCGCCACTGGGCGTTCCAGTCACCGCAGCCGCACCGCGTGCCCGCGGTAAAACACGTGGGCCAGGTACGGACCCCGATCGACGCCTTCCTGCTAGCGCAATTAGAGGCGCGTGGAATCCACTTTTCCCCATCCGCCGACCCTCTTGTCTTGTCGCGTCGCGCCTCGCTGACACTGACCGGACTGCCCCCCACGCTGGCGGAAACGACGGCGTTACTCTCTCAGCCCGCAGCGGACCACGCGTACGAGGAACTGCTCGATCGCCTGCTGGCATCACCTCAGTACGGAGAACATCAGGCGCTCTGGTGGTTGGACGGTGCAGGGTATGCAGACACACACGGGCAAATCAATCGTGATGAGCTCCGGCCGTTCATGTGGCGTTATCGTGATTATGTCATCCGCGCTTTTAATGAAGATAAACCCTACGACCAATTCCTGATCGAACAGCTCGCCGGCGACGAGCTGTTCGCCTGGAAATCCGATGAGCCTTTGACCACCAAACAGATCGACTCCCTGGTCGCCACTGGTTTTCTACGTACCGCCTCGGATGCAACCGACGAGGGCTCATTCAACAAGATCATCAACCGGTTCGGCGTGATCAACGAGCAGCTGGAAATCGTCACCTCCTCGGTAATGGGACTAACCCTTGAGTGCGCACGCTGCCATAGCCACAAATTCGATCCAATTCCACAGGAAGACTACTACCGATTTGCAGCCATTTTTCGTCCCGCACTTGATCCCTACGATTGGCGCATACCCAATGTGGTACTCTACCCGCCCAAATTCCCCGTGCCCGCCAAGTACAGCCGGGACCTGTTCCAGCCCTCGGACCAGCCGACTCCAGTGATCGAACGCTACAACGCACGGTTTGAAACGCCCATTCAGGCGCTCCGGCGTGACATGGCGAAGCGACAGGAACAGCTCAAAGACAAAACGCTCGCCCAGCGACTGGCCGACCTCCCACGACTGGTCGCACACTACCGCTTTGAGCAACCTGGTCCAGACATTCTCAACGAGGTGACCGGGCTGTCCGAAGGAAAACAGACGGCACGTCTATCGGAAGATGCGCCTCCAATCGCGGGTATCCCCAACCGGTCCAGTCTGGATCTTGCGGCAGGCGGATTGGCGGTCATTACCAAACGACCGTTTCTGTTCCACCGGGGTGCCTCAAGTCGTGATGCGACACTGGAATTTCACATCAAAACAGTATCACCTACGGGCCAGTATGGCAGCGTATTCTGGACCGCGAACCCTGACATCGATGGAGACGGCACACCCGATCTGGCGCCCGGCGCGGGACAGGCCGGCGACCAGAATCGTTTCAATCTAGATTTGAAAACCGAGGTGAAAACCGCCAATCTGAGCGGGGACTACCGCGAAACCGATGGAGGAGGTCCCCATAAGATCATCGAGAATCCGCGAGCATTACCGAAGGCAACCTGGGTCCACGTCGCCATCGTGCGCCGGAAACTTTCCGGCGACAGCTACCGTTTTGACTGGTATTTCGATGGCCAACTCGACGCCGACCAGTCGTCGACAACCAGCGCGCCGTTTCCAGATAACGTCGCCTGGACGATCGGCGGTCGACCGGGATTTCCGGTCGGAATCCTGATCGACGAAATCCGCTTCTGGGAGGGTGCCCTCTGGTCCAGCGAATTCTACCGCCGCGGAACCGCGCGACTGCCCCCCACAACACCGGAGGTGGCTGAGCGACTGTTGCGCGCATTGCAACAACCGGAGGAAGATCGAGCACCAGGCGACCAGCGGCAACTGCGTGAACTCCGTGGTCAGATCGATGCATTCGATGCGGACGAATCAATCACGCGTCTGCGCACCCAGATCAAGGGGCTGGAAAGCCAAAAAATCCAGGATCTGCGTATTCACGGGTTGACCGATACGGGCGGCATTCCGACACCGGTCTACATCTTCAAACGGGGGGAAATCCAACAGCCTGGCAGAGAAGTCAAAGCGGGGCCGCCTGTCGCCATCAACCTGGGATTAGAACCGTATCGAGTCACGGCACCCGACTTCGGCAACACGACTGGGCGGCGGTTAGCACTCGCCAGGTGGCTTACCCAACCCAATCATCCCCTGACCGCGCGGGTGATCGTCAACCGTGTCTGGCAGCAACATTTTGGCCGCGGCCTGGTAGGTACCCCGGGGAACTTTGGGCGCATTGGCGAGCGCCCTTCGCACCCGCAACTGCTCGACTGGCTGGCGACGAAATTCGTGCAAGATGGGTGGAGCATTCGAAAGCTCCACAAGCAGATCATGATGTCCACTGTCTGGAGGCAAGTCTCCGGTACTAACGGACCACGCGATGCCGACCCGGACAATCGCATGCTCTCCCGATTCCCCTTCCGCCGCCTCACCGCCGAAGCGATTCGTGATTCGATTCTTTCCATCGCCGGACAGCTCGACCCCACGACACTGGGACCACCGGTGGAAAGTTCGGTGCAGCCCAACGGCGAAGTCCGCCATCCGCCTGGCCCCCGCGGCCATCGGCGCAGTCTGTACCTGGTCCGACGCCGCAAAACCCCAAACACCATGCTCACTTTGTTCGACACGCCGGCGATGGTTCCCAATTGCCTGGACCGCACTGATTCGACGGTCCCCACCCAGGCATTACAACTGTTCAACAGTGAATTCGTTCGCACGGCGGCGGCGCGGTTTGCGGAAAGACTCCAGGCGACCAGCGCCGACCCCGGCGCACACATCGAAACCGCGTACCGTCTGACCTTCGGCCGCGATCCCAGGCCAGCGGAACTCAGCCGAGACAAAGCGGCGCTCACGGAACTGACACTGCAGTGGACCAAACAGCTCAAGGCTGATCCGAACGTGGAAAAACAGGCCAAACTGGCAAGGCAACGTGCCTTGGAAAACTACTGCCACATTCTATTCAATACGCCGGAAATGATTTACATCGATTGAGCCACGTTACGAGTGATAGACAGCGGCGATGAGGGAAGTTTGGCTAGGTAAAAGGAACGAAACCAATGTCCCCACGAAACCAACCTTGTCCAGCCGGTCATACCGCAGAACGACGCCGCGATTTTTTCGGGCGGATGCGGGATGGCTTGCTCGGTGCAGGTCTGGCCACTGTGCTCAACGCGGACTTATGGCATCAATCGGCTACCGGAGCAGACCCGGCGGGTACCGCCGACCTGAGCGCCCAGACTCCACACTTCAACGGGCAGGCAAAGTCCGTCATTCAGTTCTTCATGACCGGCGGTCCCAGCCAAGTCGATTTATTCGACCCGAAACCCGCACTGGCCAAACACGAAGGCGAATTGCCCCAGGGTTTCATCGACAACGTCGAATCCGTCGGCGCGGCGGGCGGTTTGCTCCCCTCTCCCTTCCAATTCGCACAACACGGCAAGTCAGGACTCCCGTTCTCGGAACTGCTGCCGCATCTGTCCACGTGCGCCGACGACATCGCGGTCATCCGTTCGATGTGGACCAATTCATTCAACCACGAAACAGGAATCATGATGATGCACAGTGGGCGTCCCATCAAAGCGTCGCCCTCGCTAGGCGCCTGGGTCACTTTTGGCCTTGGCTCAGAAAACCAGAATTTGCCCGCTTACGTCGCCCTCGACGATCCCGTACACAATCCGATCTTGCTCGGTAAGCAAAACTGGCAATCCGGCTTCCTGCCACCCATTTACCAGGGAACCCGCCTGCGCAGTATCGGATCTCCTCTCGTCAACCTGAATGCCCAGCGGCCGTTACCCCCGACGATCCTGAACTTTTCCCGAGACTTGTTAAAACGTATGGCACGCGAGCACCAAATTGGCCGGCCTGACCGACCGGAACTCGCAGCCCGGATCGCCAGTTATGAACTGGCGGCCCGCATGCAACTGACCGCCACCGACGCCATGGACCTCACCGACGAAACGGCGGATACGCAGCGGGACTACGGCCTCGATCAGGCAGTAACCGAATCATACGGCCGCCGGTGCCTGTTAGCCCGTCGACTCGTGGAACGCGGTGTCCGGATTGTCCAGATCTATATGAACACCAGCAGCGGAGATAATCCATGGGATCACCACGGCGACGTCGAGGGCAACCTAAAGCGATCCTGCCTGCAAACCGACCAACCGGTCGCGGCCTTGATCAAAGACCTCAAGCAACGGTCGCTACTGGATTCCACGCTACTGGTATGGGGAGGTGAGTTCGGCCGCCTGCCACTCGCCCAGAAGGCGGGGAAACCGGGACGTGACCACGGCGCAAACGGGTTCTCTGTCTGGCTGGCCGGGGGTGGCATTAAGGGTGGCACCACGTATGGAGAAACCGACGACTTCGGTTACCACGCCGTCGAAAATCGAGTCAGCGTGCACGACTTCCATGCCACTTTGTTGCACTGCCTTGGTCTCGATCACCGCCGACTCGTCTTCAACCACCACGGTCTCGACGAACGCCTCAGTGGTGTCGAACCGGCCCGGGTGGTCCGAGAACTGCTCCTCTGACCTGCCCTGCACTCGTGGTTGACCACAACTGTATCTTGTCACTGCCATTGACTGGACGGATTGCTCCATGCATCGCCTGGCCCCCTGCTACGTCATCGTCTTCCTGCTGTGCGCCGTCGCAAGTCTCCGCGCCACGGAAATAGAAACCCGCCGCGACGTCGAGTTCACCAAGGTTGCGGGCGAATCACTTCACCTCGACATGTGGCTCCAGCCGGGTGCGTCGAACCCAGCCGTCATCTACGTCCACGGTGGCGGGTTCACAGGTGGTGACAAGCGACACATCGAAACCGGTTTTAAACCGATTTTCGAGCTGTTACTGCCAGCTGGGTTCAGTGTCGTGAGTGTGAACTACCGCGTCGCACCCAAGCATCGTTTTCCCGCAGCTCCCAAAGATGTCCAGGCTGCCATTGCCTGGCTGAAAAGGCAGTCGAACGCGTTGCGAATCGACCCCGACCGACTCGCATTAATGGGTGACTCCGCGGGCGGAATGATCGTCTCGTACGCCGGCGCCCGGCCAACTCCCCAGAGCCGTGTGGCCGCGGTCGTCTCGTTTTTCGGTGAACATGACTTTGCCCTGCGGGTCAGTGAAGACCCCTGTGCCGTGGACGGCCGTACTATCCCCCGGCCCAAAGGAGGATGTATCTCGGGCGGCATGGCCGCTTTCCTCGGTTTTCAAGAACTGCAAACACCGGCTCATCAACGCATCCTAGACGAAGCGACGGTGGTTCATCACGTCTACCGTGGCATGCCACAGTACTTGTTGCTACATGGCACCCGCGATTACGGTGTGCCGATCGAGCAGTCGCACAGCCTGCAACAGGCCATGCGGCGCGTCGGCGCCGATTGTCAGCTCGTTCCAATTGTCGGTGGTGGACACGGCATCGGTGGTTGGACCGCACCACACCAAACGCACTACAAGCAGCGGGTTATCGATTGGCTGCGACAGACGCTCGGCAAACCCGCGCCGTAGCCTGCAGGCCACCGACTACACAGGAAACGCGATTTCACGTGCAATGCGTTCTACGGCCGCCCATAAAGCCAATCGAATGGCAAGATCTTGATACGGGTGGAATGTCGGTTCCGTAACGCGCCGACACCATACCCAAAGTCGTAGGTGATCGCTGCTTCATGCTTTGAGAATGCCACGGTTGCATAGCAGATCCGCAGGCAACCGGGCGCATGGGGATACCGTGTTGGATCCGGTTGCCGGTAACCTGATTTTTTCATGCGAATAACGTTGGGAATTCCCGTCGGAGCTGTAATTCGTACTCGATTATCCAGTGATTCCAGGTTGCGAAAGTGCTTCCACGTCGCACCCTGGTCTTTCGAAATCGCTGTCGAAAGTCGATGGCGATGCAGGCCAGTCAGAATCTCTTCGGCGGAAACCTGGTTCCAGACCAGCAGCAGATCACCCGTCTGTGGGATCCGAATTAGTGTGCTGGGTGCATACGAGCTGGCCAGGCCTGTAGGCACCGGATGTTTCCAGGAAATCCCCCCGTCCTCTGAATAGGTCTGGTAGATCTGCCCCAGTTCGGTACGACCAAACATCAGCAGCTTCCCGCCAGGCAACTCTTCCAGCACTGTCTCTTCAAAATGAGTCACCCCCCGGCGGCCTTCGTCGAGCGCAATAAACAGCTCACTCAGACTCCGCTGCCACGTCTCTCCATCGTCATCGCTGTAATAAACCCAGCTGTACGTCAGATTCTTATTCGCACCCTCCGAATCCCCTCCAGTAAAGGGACTAATCCACTTCATCACCGGAACCACAATCCGTCCCGTTGACAGGACACGTGCTGCCTGCGTGCGGCAGACGGCAAACAAGGAATCAATGGCGGTCGCTGCGGACCAGGTCGCACCACCATCGTCCGACCGGCGGAACACCACCGTTCCGTCACGACCCGGTCGCGCGGCAGGCGCTCCGTAAACGATCGCCAGCGCGCCTGACTTGAGAGTCAACATCGTAAGGTGTGCGGTATCGCGTGCCAACGGAATCGGCTCACCAGACGAGGTCATCTGAGCGACTGCCTCACTCCAAGTACGACCGCCGTCACGTGAAACTTGGCGGACGAGACGATTGTTAACGCCATACCAGGTCCAATAACCGCCATCTGGTGCGTTCACGGTAGTGACTTCCTTGACACCGTCACCAGGAGGGTGCAGGTAGCCTTCGTAGAGTGGTGCGGACAATGTGTCAGCCGCCTGCGTGAGGCGTGTCGACCTTGCCGCACCGGCGGATAGGATTCCTCCCGTCGTAGCCAAGAAATGCCGCCGAGTGGAATGCATCGTGTCCTCGTTCACTGAAGTCGTGATTTGCGATGAAGACATTACCGCTTTGTAGCCCGCCCCTTCGCATGTGGCTACCAGCGCAACAGAGCCGCAACCCCCTGGACGTCGGTCAAATCACCCGCAGCGAACTCGACACGGCTGCGTCCGGCGAAGGCGAGATCGAGAAATTCATTCGCCGCCGATTGCGGGTAGGTTTCCTCGCCACATTTGGAACAGGTCTCGGCGGGTCCTAGCCCCGCCTCACCGCAACCTCCACAGCGGAAAAATTCGACATCGGCCAGTTCACCAACTATCAGCCAACGGACTCGTCTCTCGTGCAAGGCGGCTAGCGTATCCTGGGGACCAATGACAGCCTTCCCGCCCCGGGCATGTTCATTGACAATCGCGTTGTGCAACCAGGCCTCCTCGCGCTGCTCTTCTGCGGCAGCGGCCGCCAGCGTCTCGCTAAATACGTCGCGGGGGTCTTTTTCTCCTTCCATCGGCATACGACAGACCACTTGCTTCTGCATCTCAACATGCATACGGTTCTCCAGCTCGCGCAGCAACTGTCGATCTCCCGCCAGCGCAATGCGTCGGATTGATTCGCTTTTCATCAGCTCGCGCAGCTTGGTGATGATATCGACGCAGTAGTGATGTATCTCTTTGTCACGACGACGTTCATAACGCTGCTGAGACCACCCCCCCTTGCGTACGTGGTTCTTGATATCGCCACGCAGACGGCCTTCTTCCTGAATCCTTCCCAGGGCGGCCAGATAGATCGTGGCCCGAGTATGGTCAGCGTAGACCACCGCGTAACTCTCCAGGTCGTCCAGCAAACGGCCAGCAGGCAACAAATACGGAGAATTGTCCAGATACGCCGCAGGTTCAACCGCAGCGGGAAGTTTCATCAGCCACACTTCTTCCGTCACCCAAGAGACCACCGCCACCCACCCGACGGCGGACGCCAAGGGCGTTTCCTCCACAGCCGTCTTCCAGAGCTGACCGGATTGGTCGAGGTGCTGCTGCTCGTCCTCCGTCAACCCTTCTTGCCCCAAGAGCGCATTCGGCAACTCGCTTAATTTGCACTTCGCTTTCTCCAAGGCATCTCTGTCGCCGGGAAAATAGAGTGTCAAAATACAGCGGTCATCAGACTGGACCTTCGTAAGTTCAAGCATCTCATCCGGCGTCGATTCCAGGACAGTTACCTTTGTCATTCTTGATTCGCTCCAGTGCTACCGCAGACGCTAGAAGGCTCGCTCGTGGTCAAGATCGGTCGGTTCTAGAAAACCATCACCATCGTGGTCAAGCTCCGCAAAATCAGCGGCCAGAAACGAAGGTGCCTCATCACGATCAAGCCGACCATCGCGGTTGCGGTCGTAGTAAGAAAACTCAAAATCCCGTGGCAGAAAACGAACACGTGCACGCGTCACCTGGAGCACGGCAAATCTGCATCCCGCAGCTTTCAAGTCGATGGCCTTGCCCGTCTTTTCGACGATCACCGCCACTCCAATTCCCTTGTGTAATTCGCCACCGCCTCCTTGCTGGTCCTTCAACAATCGACTGACTTGCCATGCTACCGGCGCCGCAGCAAAACGCATGTCAATTTCCGTCGTCGCCAACTCTTCGATGTGACCAACATCTCGAGTTAGATCTGTAAACCGAAAAATCACTATGCGAGTACGAAAATGGCGGTGCCACTGTGCCGCGGATTCGGAATCGGCAGTACCGGCGATGTGGACTTGGAACGTATAGCGACCGGGTCTTTGGTTGTAAATCTCTTGAGCGAGCATCGCAGTCTGCCCCGGGTTGATCACTCCAGCGGCAGCATCCCCCGCCAGCCCGAACCCCAGCTGGGCCACGCTAGCGACAGAGGGCTCTTCCTGATCTAGAACCACCTTACTGGCTACCGCAAACGCGGCGGGCCGAGCCGCAGTCCAACTTGGCCGCGCAACCCAAAACTCGGCCGAACCAAAACGTCCTTGTAGAATCTGGCCACGCTCAAAATCGCCATTGCTGAGAGGCCCGCGCCCAAAATCAGGCAAGCCAGAGATACGTCCACCCGCCACTGCCCGCTCAGAGGTCACCGGACCGGATCCAAGCACCTCGGCAACTACTTCTCCTGTGCTGATCTTAAAGGGTCTTCCCGCGACCTCGATGTGTGTGTGCGGGTTGATCCCGAGTAAGTGAAACAGTGTCGCAGCAAGTTCTTCGGGCTGAATCCGTCGATCTGTGGGATAAGCGCCATTGCGATCGCTGGCGCCGACGACCTGCCCCGTCGCGATGCCGGCGCCCGCCAGCAAACCACTCATCACAGGACCCCAATGATCGCGGCCCCCGTTCTGATTAATCTTCGGCGTACGACCAAAATCACCCAGTACCACCACGAGCGTCTCGTCGAGCAGACCGCGCGCGTCGAGATCTGCAATCAGTGTGGAGAAACCCAGGTCAAACGGGGGGCAAAGCGTATCACGGCAGCGACCAGCATTATCAAAATGGGTATCCCAGACGGGATTTCCAACCGACAAATCCCCGGGTTCGCGAGGCCAATTCACCTGGACAAACCGAACCCCGGTCTCCACCAGCCGCCGAGCCAACAACAAACTTTGACCGAAATGATTGCGCCCGTAATGGTCGCGCAAGCGGTCCTGCTCTTGGCTCAGATCAAATGCGGCCCGAGCCGGCCCCGACATCAACACCTCAAAAGCCTGCTGGACCTGTCGCGCAAACGTTGCCACCTGACGACTTTTTCCACCGGCGCCAAAATGCCCACTGAGGTGAGATAGCAGCTCCCGACGCCGCGCCAGACGACCTGCTGAAAGTTCCTCTCCCAGGCCAAGTGTGTCAATCTGATAACGCGGCCGCGAGGGATCACAATGGAAGACCTGCGGGTCCCAGCCACGTCCCATGAATCCGCCATCCTGTCCGGCAAATAAATAACCCGGGTTGTTCAGAATCAGCTCGGGAACAATCACGGCAGAAAAGGGAGAAGCCTCGCTCGGCCGCAACTTACCAACAATCGATGCAATCGACGGCCAATCAACAAGTCGATCCGCAGCCCGATCAGTCTTGCCTAGCGGCACACCGCCACGAATTTTGTTGGTACCGGTGTAATAGTAATAGGCGCTGCTGCCGTGCGTGTTGTCATCCGTCGCTAAGGATCGCAGGGTGCATAAACGATCGGCGACGCGGGCGGTGCGGGGAAGTAATTCGGAGTACTGAATACCGGGCACATTGGTGTCAATCGGCTGGAAGGGACCGCGCATTTCGGCCGCTGCATCCGGCTTGGGATCAAATGTCTCGTGCTGAGGATGGCCTCCGGATAAGAAGATCAGAATACAGGACTTAGCTTGTCCAAACTGTGCCCCCGGCCGGGCAACGATACGGCCCGCTGCCGGGTCCACCGAACGAACCGACCAGGCGGCGCTGAGCGTCCCTGCACCGCCAACTCGCAACCATCCGCGCCGCGTTAACGAGGCTGCTGTAGACTGACCAGCTGGATGAAAAGACATATCGCGATTCCCTGCTGGGCATCGGACAACGCGGTCTGACACGCGACCACAAGCCATCTGCAAACTCTGATATGTGATTGTACCCCGCGATCCCTGAATTCCCTAGGGTGGCCCGCTACCCAAGGCCCTCTCTGGCCGCCACGAATCGACCTTGTTAGAAACATAAGGTTGACAGACTCCTCCACCCTCGCGCAATGAGAATCCGATCAAAATGGATCAACAACAACGTTTGACCGGTGGTGAAGCGGTCGTCCAGAGCTTGGTGGAGCACGGTGTGGATACGGTTTTCGGCATTCCCGGGGCGCACAATTTGAGCGTCTACGAAGCACTGCGCGCCGATGGACGCATTCGGCACATTCTCTGCCGTCACGAACAAGGTGCCGCGTTCATGGCGGATGGATACGCACGTGCGAGCGGAAAAGTTGGCGTCTGCTTGAGCACGTCCGGGCCAGCATTTCTCAACGTCTCGACACCACTGGGAACAGCCTATTGTGACTCCTCCCCCGTACTCTGTGTCGCCAGCCAAATTCCCTCTGAGGCGATCGGGAAAGAGAAAGGCTACATTCACGAGTGCCGTGATCAGCTTGGTTGCGTCCGCCCAGTGACTCGCTGGTGCGCCCGCGCCAACACCGCAGGTGAAATCCCGAGCATCATGCGCGAGGCCTTTGCACAAATGTTGACCGGCAGGCCACGACCCGCCGCGGTTGAAATCCCCTGCGACGTATTAGATGACTCCGCCGACATTTCCTTCCCGCAGGCATTCACTCCAGAACGTCTCCAACCTGATACCGTCGCGATTGCACGCGCCGCACTCGCCTTACGCGAAGCTCAACGCCCTGTCATTTGGGCTGGCAACGGAGTCATCAGCAGCAATGCGGTGGCCGAACTCCGCCACCTCGCGGAACAACTCGGCGCACCGGTCTTTTCCACCGTCTTGGGAAAAGGGGTCTTTCCAGAAGACCATCCACTATCGGCCGGATCGGCGCTGGTACATCCACTGGCGCAAAACTATCTCAAGAACTGTGACGTGCTGTTGGCCGTAGGCACGCGATTCACCCAGGAAGAAGCGTGCGACTGGCAGCTGACCATTCCCGAAGTACTGATTCACATTGAAGTCGATCCGGAAGAAATGGGGCGGAATCTGGAACCGACCATACCGGTCTTGAGCGACGCCCGCGAAGCGCTGCGAACGCTGCGGCACGAAATCGCATCCGCTACCAGTGACGCTCCCCTGATACGACACGCCGAGGTCACAGAGCTCCGCAAACAGATCATCGCTGACTGCCGGACACTGGCACCCGCAGGCATGCAACTGGTGGAATCGCTGCGTGCCGGGATGCCACGGGAAGCGGTCGTCGTCAACGATCTCTGTATGGGAGCTTACTGGTGTCGCCGACTGCTTGACTGTTATGAACCACGTAACTACATCTACCCCTGGGGCTTTTGCACTCTGGGGTTTGGGCTTCCCGCCGGCATCGGGGCAAAACTGGCCCGCCCGGATCGCCCAGTGGTGGTACTCAATGGTGACGGCGGATTCTTGTTCAACTGCCAAGAGTTGGCAGTTGCCGTGCAATTCGATATTCCCCTGGTCGTATTGACTTTCAATAACGCTTCATACGGAGTTCTCAAGCCGCAACAAACCGAACGGTACGGACACGCCCACGCGGTCGACCTGGTGAACCCGGACTTTGTCACCCTCGCCCAGTCCTTTGGCGCGGCCGGCGCCCGCGTAAACTCGTGGGATGAACTGCGCACAACACTGGATCACGCCATCCAATCGGGACGTCCCACAGTGATTGATGTCCCCCTGCATGTTCCGTTACCGGTCATGGAGCCAGGCGCGCGCGCGTTGTTTGAATCCCAAGACGGCACGCCCACCTGATTCCAGGCGCACTTCACAACAGCGGGCCATTACGGTGCGCGTTTGCCCTGACGCAACGGAACACGGGCCAGCCAGAGGTCGGCCGAATCTTTCGCGCGAAATTCCCCGCCGTATTCGTGACCTGAACGGTGGTAGACAATGACCATCTGGTCACCTTCTCGTACCGCCGTCGCATAGGAGCTGTCGTGATTCCCCTGCAGGGGGCCCAGCAAACAGTACGGGTGCAAGCGGCCCTGGTCGTAAGTGTAGACCATTGTCGCTTGATCCAGGGGACGGCCCGCAACCTGTGCCCGTGAAGCTCCGCCAGCCGCCGGTGGGGTATAGCGGAGCAAACGTGAAATCACATAGGTTACATCGTCAAACGTGTAGACCGACTGGCCGGACAAATGTACGCCGGCGGGGCGTTGGCTCCATTCTTGGTAAGGTGGCATCGATTCCAGAATAAATCCACCGACGGTGACTTGGGAACGCAGGAAAGCAGTTACGTTTCCACTCGCACCAAAGGAGAGCGACGTTTCGCTCTCTCCCTGTCCCGCCCGAATTGTGGAAACCCGTTCCCAGGCGATTCCGTCGCGTGAGGTCACGAGATGCGAAAGCCGATGCGTCACCGCGCCCGGCCGATGTGCTCCGGCATACAAACGCCCCGCGTGCACGACTGGCTTCCAGAGAATGAAACCTGGTTGATAGACCGGCCGTGGCTCACTCCAACGGTCGCCATCATCGGTAAACGTCACGGAAACGTGGAATCTACCTTGATCGAGGCTGTTGATGTACAGAAATAGACGTTCCTTGGTCACCAACAACTGGGCGTCGCGATCGTCTCCAGCCACATCCCAGGCCTTCGCCCGGGCCCAGGTCGTTGTATCGTGAGAGTGCAAGACTACCAGATCGCCGTCGCGGGCAACGTGCCCGGTTCCTTTCCGGAAAGCCAGCCAGTACTTGCCGCGCCAGTGGACCAGTGACGCAAACGCATTGTGCCGACCGTCAGCCACAATGGCACGGGTTTCCAACGGTTTCACCGGAGCCACTAACGTCTGTTGTGCCGCGCCTCTCTCCGGCACAGACAACAGCAGCCCAACAACAAACGAGCAAACGCTGACAAACCGCATCGGTCGCTCCTCAATCACGATGCTCTCCACGCTCCCGCTTGCACCGCGGCCTTGTTCGGTTAGGTTGAACAGCGGATGACGTGCGGACCAAGCTATCCTAACAGGACCGCGCGACGACAGCGACCGGGTTGGCAGACGGCGAACCCAAGTTCCCTGGTAGCAACAGTCCGCTGCCACCATGTGCGCGTCGCCACACACGACGCACCACTACTTTGCTGGAGCACTTTGCCATGGCGCACGCACGATATCCGCGAAGTTCTTTCTGGCGGTATCCGATGAGCTGCCTCACGTTGTTCCTGGCTTGCGATTCACTCACCGCCGACGACCAGGTATTGACGATTCCTCCGGGCCAACGGCAACTGTTCCTGGATGACCATGGGATCGAAAAACTCAAAGGCCTGCAGCGCACGCTCCACCAGCCGCGCAAACTCGGCGCGGTGATTCGCAGCTCCGACCCCAAAGATACTTTGCAAATACGCACAGCACCGGTCTGGGACCCACAAAAAGAACTGTACAAACTTTGGGTATTAGGCTCCGAAAAACAATTCTGGCAGAGCCCGGACGGTCTCAACTGGCATCCCGGTCCAAAGCTCAACCTGCCGGTCCGTATGGCGGTCTACGACCCACACGACCCGGACCCGGCACGGCGATTCAAAGCGGCCTTGCTGAATCAAGGATTTGCGGTTTCACCGGATGGGATCACCTGGACTCGGCTCGACACGCCCGCCATCCAGAGTTTTGACGAAGGCAATTTCAGTTACGACCCAGAGCATCGACTGTTTATTCACACGGTAAAGCGGAATGGCCCCTACGGGAGGTCCGTAGCGATCGCCACCAGTCGGGACTTCGCCAACTGGAAGGATTACGGCGTCGTCTTTCACGCCGACGAACTCGACCAGAAAATTGGCCGCCGGCGGATCGCCGAACGCCGGGCAAATCCCACACTTAAACAAACGGAATACGACACACCGGAACACTACAGCGTGCAGATCTATAACATGGGAGTGTTCCATTACGAAGGTCTGTACATCGGGTTGCCGTCGATGTACCACCACACCGGTAAGGTCCCCACCGATTGGCCCGGATTCGACAAACTGAACCTCTCTCCCTACATCCTCGGGTTGGTGCGAAAATATGGTGACTACACAGGCTTCTACAACATCCAAATAGCGTGTAGTCGCGACTTGAAGAACTGGCAGCGGAGCGAGGAACGAGAACCTTTCCTGACCACGTCGCCTCTAGGTGCCGGCGCCTACGACATCCAGACAATCATCGGCCCCTCGGCGCCGGTGGTTCATAATGACGATCTCTTCTTCTATTACACCGGCATCAAACAATACGCATTCATAGGGTCAGGCAATGACCCGAGTTACGAAGATTATGTTCCCGACGCCGGGGCCATCTGCCTGGCGATACTACGTCGAGATGGGTTCATTTCGCTCGATGCTGACGCGACCGCGGGACAACTGACTACCCGCCCATGCGTGTTTCCTGGCGGCGGCTTGCGGGTCAACGTCGCAGTGCGAAAAAACGGACATCTGCTGGTCGAAGCCTTGGACTCCAGCGGAGATGTCATCGCCGTTTCCGTACCAATCACGCGTGACGAGAAGCGCGCTGAAGTCGCTTGGAATCGAGGCAACATCGCCGACTTGAAAGGGCAGCTGATCCGCTTGCGTTTCACGCTGTGTCGCAGCGGCCTGTACTCCTACTGGTACGAGTCTCCCTGAGCCACTCTCCGGACCCTTGAGTCGACTGGAGCCGCAACCAGCAAGTCGATGGCTTCCCCGGATCGTGGGACCAAATCGGCCTTAAGGTTTACGTGGCGGCTCCCGGCGATGATGAAAACCGACATCAACGGTCCCCGTGTCGGCCAGGTTATCGCTCCGCGTCGTCCATTCATCCAGGCCCGTGAAAGCCGCCAGTTCGGAACCTGCGTCGACGCAAGGACTCGCAGCGTCTTGCCCTATGCTGGCGCTGGCCAGGTAACAGGGACCATATGCCCCACTGATGAAAAGCGGATCATCCGAAAAATTGGCGCCCTGGTCCTCCAACGTTTCGGGAACCCCGCCTTGAATACAGCAATGGCTGAGCGTTCCGCGTGAGTTCATGACACGAAACGCGACCGCGTTACCCCAGATGATCGAATTCACAATCTGGGGCGCCGCTCCCTGCCTCAGGTCCAGCCCTGCATTCCGCGCTCCGGTCATTGTGCAATTGACGATGCGGACTCGCCCCGCACCGCCGCGAATCCGCAGCGCCTGTGGCCTGCCCTGTTCCCCGCGCGCGAACACAAGCACATTCTGCAGCGTAAACTCTCCCGCTGTCGCATTGAGATCAAGATGGTTGACCCGTGTATTGCGAATGCGAACATGGGTCTCCTGCAAGGGCCTTGCCCCCCCCGGTTCCGGTCGATTCTTCGCCCCGTAATCCCACCCGAAGTGCAACGCACCGAACCGTCCTCCCTCAATCTCGACACGCTCGAGTGGTCCGTAGAAGAGGACCGGAGCCTCGCAGACAACATCGTAGAGTCGCACGTCAACCAATCGATTTTGAGGAAACTGGTCGCGTGGCGCGCTGTGACTATAGATTCCATACTTGCCTCCAACCGCCGTGATCCGTACCCGTCGTAGTTCGATATCCCGTGAGACATCGACCGGGCCGGCAGTCCAGTGATTGCGAATTCCGAACGCGTTGCCACGTGGGACATTACACACCGAACAGTCGACGACACGGATGTGTCTCACTCCATCTTCAATTTCCCAGGCATTACCCGTCGAATTGGGTGCATTCCGCGCATGACAACGCACAAAGGTGATGTGCCTGGTGACCGCACCAGACCCTTTGTCCGCATCACCACTGGCATCAAAGGCATCTTCCGTCCAGTCTTCAATCACGCAGTCTCGAGCTTCACAGTGGCTCGATCCGGCGCCAAAATCCAATCCCACGAATGCCCGTAGAATTTTTACGTCACGCACCAGTACCTGGCTGGCGTATTCCGTGACCACCGCACGGGGATTGTAATAATCGGCCTGCTGGTAGATGTTCGCATCGATTGCAAGTCCCAACAACTGAACGCGCTGCACAGGTTTCTCCGATGTACCGGCGATGTGAATCACGTGCACCTGGCTCTCAGTTGTCCGCTGCTGACGCGTACCATTGGCAACACCATCGGCCAGCTTGATCGTCGCCCCCGCGCCCGCTAGGACCGTGTCGCTGGTGCGGACCTGAATCGTCCCACGCACCAGGTAAGGTTTGTCGCTGGCAGGAAAAGAGACAACTCCCCCGGTCGCCACGACTTGATCCAACGCCCGCTGGATCGCCGGCAGGCAATCTGTCACACCATCGGCGACTGCACCGAAGTCCCTTACATCCACAGGGTTGTGCGGTGTCGGCTCGGTTGCGATTGCCGCGATCGATGGCCAGACGCATAAACGCATGATGCCGAGGACCAGACCACAGATCAGGATCACGTTTCTTCTCATGTCGTTTCCCCGCGTTAGACAGATATCCAACAACTCTACACCCAACCGAGTCCCTCCATGTCTTACCTTAGAGGGTAGCCGAAACCGATTGCGACAGTTACCCTGTGCAGCAGGGAACGGCCCCTACCAGACTAGCAATCTGAGCAGGACTCAAGCCGTTGTGTCCTTTGTGGAGACGCTGCCGATGATCGCTGCAGGCGTTTGGACTCATCGTATCCCCCTCGCGGTGTGGACCTGGTATCTGCTGACCTGCCTGGTTTCGGCACATGCCCACAATCCGAAATCTCTCGCCCCCGGGCAAGTCGCGCCAGAGATCACCGGCGTCGACGTGGACGGAAAAGCGTTCAAACTCAGTGATTACCGCGGCAAAGTGGTGGTGCTCGATTTCTGGGGTGACTGGTGACCCCCTTGCCGGGCCATGTACCCACACGAGCGGTCGCTCGTCAAACGATTGGCGAATCAGCCTTTTGCACTTATCGGCGTCAACAGTGACCCGAAAGACAAAGTCATCGCAGCGCGCAAACGCGAGCGAATCACCTGGCGATCGTTCTGGGATGGTGGTGATACCAGCGGCCCCATTGCCACCGCCTGGAATGTTACCGCGTGGCCAGTGATCTATATCCTCGATGACCAGGGCGTCATCCGCTACAAGGGATTACGTGGCCCCGCCATGGACGAGGCGGTCGACCACCTCTTGGCAAGCTCGCTAACCACGCTGCGGGAACAACTCAATCACTCGGACCCGGAGGTGCGCGGACTGGCAATCTTCCGACTGGCCAAGCACCATCCCGATCAGGCCCGGCAGTTCATCCCGCGGTTCTTCGCGGATGCGGATGCACAAGTCCAGTCGCGCACCGCAGTGGCTTCCAGCTTCCTCGGAAAACTTTCTCCCGCTTTGCTCCCAGCGGTACGCACCGCACGCCTTGACCCGGTCGCTGAGGTACGAGCGGCCAGCTGGCAGTTACTCACCCGGCTGCAAGATACCAAGTCCGGTCCGCAGGCGCTAGCAGCGTTACAGGATAACTCTCAGGTCGTACGTCTGGCGGCCTTGGTAGCAATCGGCGCATTGAAGCCTGCCGATGCGGAAGCGGACCTTCTGCGCATCTCCCAGGAAGGTGTCCCTGAATTGACCCGCGCAGCACTCTTGGCGTTGGCCGACCTGGGTTCTGACCTGGCCAAGACACGTCTACTGGCACTTGCAGACAACCCCGTGCATCCTGATCGGGTGGGTGTCGCCCTGGCACTCCATCGCATCGCCCCCGCAACTAGTCTGCAACGATTCAAAGCGTTGCTGCATGATGAGAATACAAGCCTCCGCGAACAGGCCACACACGCCCTTGCAGAACTGGACGGCTTGGAAACACTGGAACTCTATGTCAGGGTTCTTGAGGATCCGGCACCGCAGGTACGTCAAATCGCCCTCAAAGTGTTGGCCACACTAGATACACCGCGAGCCCAACAAGTGGTACAGAAATACGTAACGGACCAAATCGATACGCTGTTGAAAATCTTTCAGGGAAATAATTCGCAGGCCATGCGTCAAGCCAGCCGCGACGCCAGTGAGCTCGGCCTGGGTGCCGCGCCGCTCCTGTTAGAAAAACTACCCGAGGCGTCACCGGTCGGCCGGTTCTATCTTTCCCAATCGATCAGTGATTCCCAGCATCCCGAGGTTTTGGACGCCACCTTGAAACAGTTGCGCAGGCCGCTACGTGATCGCGGGTTACGGCAAATTTATGAGCGTATTCTCTTCGGCTATCGCGGGCGACTGCGCCCCCACGTAGAGGCCTTTGTAGACGATCCGCTCGCCGAGGTCCGGGAAAGTGGCGTCCGTCTGCTCACCAGTCTCCGTTACAAAGATCAACTGGCAGCCGATCTATTGACCAGGGCGTTGGAAGACGCAGCGCAATCAGTACGGCTTGAAGCCGCCGTCGGATTGGCCGTCAAACAGGACGAAGCCGCCCGGAAGATTCTCGAAACGACACTGCGCCAAGGACCGGAAGACCTGCGTTTCCCGGCCTTCCTGGGAATCCTGCACTACCCCCCAGACGTCGCTCTCCCACTGATCGGTGACAGCCTCGATACGATTCAACCCGTCCATCTGGGAAATATCTGTTTCCGCTTGTCACAACTCAAAGACCGCCGGGCCACGCAACTGATCGTCAAGGCGATTCAGCGTATGGATCCGCGGTCCAAATCGCGCGGCATCTCTTACCTGCAACGGCAGAACACACAGGCTGCGGCGCGCGCCCTGGCTGGTCTTCACAAGCATAAAGAGCCTGCCGTCCGACGCGCTGCCCAAGATGCGCTCCGCCGAATGAAACATCCTGAAGCCAAGAAAATCCTCCAGCAACTTGGTGTGCCACCCGCGCAAAAGCCACCCAAACAGGATAACAGCCCATTCCTGGGTACGGATGGCAGCGCCCCTACCCCTGTTCTTTACTAATACCAAGCCAAGCGAATAGGACAAGACAGCGGCGTAGTCGACGGACGGAAGCTCCGCAACCGCGCAATCAGGAAATCGGCTGGCATGCTGACTCACTTGAAATGACGGTGCAACCAGTCCAAGTGAAGCTGCCAGCGTATCCCGAAAAAGGAAACGCGAAGTAACCCGTTATAGCCCTTCTCGCCCAGGCACTCGAACTTCCTGAGCGCAACATCGACCTGAAAAGCGGCCGATCCTCCAGCTGTAAAGTCGTCGTCGAGGTGATTGACAAGGGCGCAATCAACCACCCATTCGACCAGATTCGCGTTTGAGCAATGCTCACCACCAATCAAACCACCTCCGCGCCTGGCCTACCCGCGGCAACGACAAATGACTTGCGGGTAATCAATGGTGCGCCACGTCGCGTGACAAAAGGTACGACTTGATAGTCTGCACGCCAGGCATCGGGGGTCACCTTACAACTGACATACCCACGCTCTGCGTTGTGGAAGCGCACAAATGGATTTTCGGCGAGCATGGTGTCCGTGTAAGCGGCTTTCGCCATCCCATCACCGGCGGAACTGATCGATGTCCCCACGAACTCGGTGGCGACGGTCGTCGATTCGGGGCGATCAAAGTCAACCTTCAAATCGTTGACGTAATTGGTGTGAATATCACCCGTGAGAACAACCGGGTTGGGAACCTGACGGTTTTCTAGAAACCGCAAGAGACGTTTGCGCGGTACATCGTAGCCCGACCATTGATCCATACTATAGTGCCCCCCGGCGCCGGGGAGTCGATCGACTCGAGCCATCATGACCTGCTGCGCCAGCACATTCCACTGCGTTTCCGAATGAAGTAACCCCGCGGTCAACCAACCCTCTTGCCGGGCACCGAGCATGGTCGCTTGAGGATCGAAAACCTCTCCCTCAAGCGGTTTCTTACCATCTCCATTCGGCTGATTGGACCGGTATTGACGGGTATCCAACACAAAAAACGTAGTCAACCTGCCAAACGGCACCGCACGATAAATTTGCATCGCCGGGCCGCGTGGCACAGTCGAACGGCGCAACGGCATATGCTCATAGTAAGCCTGATAGGCATTCGCTCGCCGCGCCAAGAACGCAACTTCGTCAATGCCAGTCTCCTCGGATACCTGTGAGGCATAGTTGTTATCGAACTCGTGGTCATCCCAGGTCACCAGCCACGGACAAGACGCATGTGCCGTTTGCAAATCAGCATCCGATTTATAGAGCGCGTGCCGATTGCGGTAATCCTCTAGTGATGTGATCTCCAGGCCCGTGTGCTGACGAATCAAGTTCTCGCGACCAGCCCCTTCGTAGATATAGTCACCTAGGTGAATGATCAAATCGAGGTTTTCGGCCGCCATGTGTTGATAAGCGGTATAATACCCGGTCTCGAAATGCTGGCACGAGGCAAATGCAAATCGTAAAGCCTGGGGCATTGTCTCGACCGCGGGTAACGTCCGGGTACGGCCGACTGGACTCTCTTCGCTACCGGCGCGAAAACGATACCAATACCAGCGATCTGGCTCGAGCCCCGCCACTTCGACATGAACCGAATGGCCGAGTTGCGGTGCGGCAATCGCGGTCCCCTCCTGCACAATCTGTTGAAAGCCCTCGTCACGAGCGACTTGCCAGCCCACTTCCACGCGCGTAGGCGGCATACCACCACCACTCAGCGGCTGAGGGGCAAGTCGCGTCCAGAGTACCACCCCATCCGCCGTCGGATCACCCGAAGCCACACCCAGTTGAAACGGATTTTCGGCAAACAGCACGCGCCGGCGCACCACGCCATCCACCTGTCCCGCTTGCCACGGCGGCAGGACCAATGTCGCCGCTCCAGCCAGCCAGGCGCGGCGAGAAACTGTCTGCGTTCCAAAATCACAGTAAACTGGGCGCATGATGACCGCTCCCTGATTGAATCGAGAATTCGTTTTGACTCACCTCTCCGAGATAATCTGAGTGGCTGAGATGCCGACCAGAAGAGCACGTCCCAGCTGAGTGTTTCGCCTGTGGTAGTATAGCGCCACAGGCCGCCAGCACCAGCAGCGATTTCGCTCGACTGCCACCTCCTAGCAAACTTTCACCCCGGTACTGCGTTGTCCGTATTCTCAGGGTGACTCCTCCGCAGCCTTCAGCGCCTCTGCGGAAACAGGAATCGTACGCCTGTTATTTTGTGTGCTGATTTCCGGCTCTCCCCCGCCATCATCAACGCGCACCTGTAACTCCACGGCACCGGAAAGCTGCGAGGACCACTGGAATTCGACCGTCCGCTGTTGACTGGTCAAATCCCGCGGCGCGGGCAGGCCACCGATGGTTCGCTCCAGCACGGAGTGTGTCGCACCCGTCTCCAGCGAACGTTCGACTACTACTATTTTTGCATCGCGCACCGCGGCGGCACCAATGTTGTGGACCGTCACCACCGCCTTACCTGGACGTCCTTCACCGGGGAGCTGTAAAAGTCGCAAATCGTCACCACCGATGGCCAGGTCGGCACGCAGTTGCGGCGCGACTGCAAATGCCTCGTGCTGCGTAATGCGCAGTTGGCAAAGGGTCCGACCGGGAAGCGTAAAGGCGGCACCTCCCATGCGTTCGCGGTGATCAAAAAGCACCGTCTGACGAATCACGTCATCCACAATACCGTCGCCGTCACGATCATCCATGCGTTCCAGTCGATAACGCCCTGGCTGTAACTGCCAGAAATGGATGAAAGGCTGCTCCTGGTCTCCGCCGGTGTAGACCCAGGCAACCAGGGACTGCTGGTCGCGAGCACCTACCACGGCAGCAAAATCGGCTGTGACGTTCCGCCAGGTGACCGCGAACGACGGTGCCTGCGTGATCGAAACCGGGGCGCCACTCATGGGTCCCATTAAGGAAAACGGCAGCAGGTTGATCCGATCAGTACCACGGACCTCAGTGGTTAACATGGGCAAATTAAAACGCATCGCGGTCAAGGGTCCGGCGTGAATGCCACCTAACTGTTGAAGGTCTCCGCTAATCTGAAAACGCCCATACCCTCCGCCGGCGGCAATCAAATCATCGTAGTCGGAACGGCCGGTGTAGCTACGATACCAACGGGCCAGCCACAAGTGATTCTGCAACTGCATCCCCGCCCAATCGAGCGACCCCGGCTCAGGATTTTCGATTTGCTTCCCTTGGTAATGGCGCAGGATGTCCAACTGGGCATGCACACCTCGCAGCAGGGTTGCATCGCCAGTCAACTGATAGGCCAAGAGAATTTTCGCCCACACCATATCGAGGTCCTGTGGCTTCCAGCTATAAAGTTCTCCCATACCCGGATCCCACCACGTCTTGTTCCCGTTGAGTCGTTCGTCGCCGAAGTGAATCGCTGCCGGGAAAATCCCCGCCGGTTTGCCATCGGCCTCACGGACCGCCGCTTCGCTCCAGGTCCGGGACCAATCGACCAACAATTTCACAGCGCGTGGATGCTGGGAATACCAGGCGAGCATCGCCACGGGGCGCATTGCGCGGCCGCTATACAATACATCGAATGCCTGATTGTCCCCGGCACTGACCTCGGTCGCACTGAGCACCATCGAGCGAAATTGCCGGCGCCCTGATCGGTTGGTTCCGAAATGGACTTCATCGATCGTCTTGACTGTCTGCATGCAACGTTCCACCGGCTCAGGATTGCCGTAGTCCAGCGCCACCAGAACGGAGGTATCGGCAGACATTTCACTGGAATGTTCAATGTCCTTCAGTTCACGATCGAACCCGTTGACCACGAGACCTTGGTCCCATACCCCAGCGGCCAACCGATGCACCCCAGCGACCACCGACGGGCCGCCGGTCAACAACGCCGACTGGCTAAACCGTCGCAGCGATTCCACGTCGTCTTCCCAGCCTCCCCCCAACTGGCCGTCCGCTTCCTGTCGCACTTCAAACCACCACCGCACCACGTGGTCGATACGAGCCCGCAACTCGCTTTGATCGACTGCCCACGCGGGTGCACCGGGATGCGTCTGGGAACGTCTGGGGGCGTCCCAGGGAACACGACCTCCGGTATAGATCTTGACGATCGCGCTGTCGGGAAAGCGCTGCTGCTGACCGCTGATGATCTCGTCAAATCCTTGCTTGGACATGGGACGCTGGGATGCTCCCATTTGCTTCCACCACCAGTAGTACGCACGCATCGGTTCGAGCATCGCTCGTGGATACAGCAGGCTTTCCGAGGGAACGGCCAACGAAGCCCAGTCATGAGTTTTGGCGTCCTGTAATAATCGGCCCAGGCTCGCCGCAGCGCGCTGGTCTTCTTCATCACCACGTCCCCGCACGTCGGTCAGCGCCTGCTCCAGGTCAGCTACTAGCACTGCAAAGGCCTCAGCATATTCAGGCTGATTTTCAAAAAATGCCGCCAACTGCCAGTAGGTAAGCAGGTAGGTTCGCGGAGCAGCGCCTTTGAGCGCTGCAATCCGCTCGCGACCCTGCTGCAGATTTCCATCCCGCACCATGTCGCGTGCTGGCAACAACTGGGGAGCCGGAACCCAGCTGTGACCGGCCAGATTCGGCGCCCAGGGCAAGACCACCGCATCGAGCGTCTGAAAAACGTCCAGCTCATTGAGTAATCGACGAGCCCGCCGATCCTGATCATCATCTGCGATTGCCTGTTGCAACCAGTTCTTCGAGAGCTGCAGTGCCGGGCCAGGATTATCGTTCGCCAGGTGTCCGGCGACGGCTAAACCGAGCGTGCCACGCAAACGTGGGCTGGCGTCCGCAAATTGGGAAATCGCCTCCAGGGCCTCAGCGAACTGCTCCGCATTAACCAATTGCAAGATGCGCGCGGTGACAGCCGGCGGCTTTTCTGGACCTCGCAGGTGACCAGCTTCCCACCGGAATGCCCGCGGCTCCGCCGCAGTGGCAATGACCGGCGCCAGTAGCAAGATTGCGACCCAGGTGTTCAACCGATAGTCACTTCGCATAAATGACATGCCCTTCCCTTTCAACTGAAACAGATGCTATTGGTCCTCGACGCGCGTGAACATCAGCAAGCGAAAGTCCATCACCTGCGTACCGGGAATTGCGGTTGCACGCAACGTCAGTGGCCCGCGTCCTTTCTGCGATGTTATTTTGCCCAACCGCAACGCTCGAAAGTCTTTCACGTAAGATTCCGTCCGTTCCACTCGATCATGCTCCGCACCCCGCAGCCCCGGGTCGTGGGCGGGTGCCACTCGGCCAGCCAGTAAGTTCTCGCCATGTCGCAACTCAATCGTAGAACCAACATCTGCGGTAGGGCAGCTGTAATAGACATCAACGTGGTACGCGCCCGCCTGTCGGACCTCCACATCCCAGCGAATACGATCGTCAGCAGTCGTCCAATTGGTAAAGTACGAACAATTGGGATACCGATTGGAACGGCGAATCCCGCCCGTGGTCACCGCATCGCGCGCTGGCAACTGGGTATACCGGTAGACCGCGTCACCCAGTGGAAAAGGCCGGTCTGGGTGCTCCAACCCGGGGAGCATTTGCTGCTTCCATTCTGCGACCGCGGAACGCAGTCGCGATGCCATGTGTGGCTGCGCGGTGGAGACATCGCGACGCTGTCCCGGATCGCGGACCATGTCGTAGAGGCGTCCGCGGTGATCCAAGCGGTAACGCTGGGTGCGGACACTGACTCGCCCTCGCCAATGGGAAAACAGCCGCCGCTGCTGCCAGTCCGGCTCCTCGGTGGTCAGTAGCGGTTTCAGGCTGATACCATCCAATGGTTTCTCGCTGGCGATGGGAATACCCGCCAGGTCCGCCAATGTCGGCAGCAGATCGATCACCGAGGCGATCTGCGGGACCGCGCGCTGGGGTGGAATGTGACCCGGCCAGCGAATGAACAAGGGTGACCGCACTCCTCCCTCATCGGTTGACCCCTTGCGGCCACGCATGCCGCCGTTGTAACGAAAACCGTTCGGTCCATTATCGGAAAAGTAAATCACGATCGTATTGTCTGCCAGCTGCAACGCATCGAGTCTGTCTAACAGTCGACCAACATTCCAGTCAATGTTCTCACACATGGCTAGTGCGGCGCGGACGTGGGCGACGTTCTCCCGCTGGGGTTCGCAATGCCGTGATTCCAGTGTTTTCTCGCGGAACTTGTCCCACCAGCGGGCGGGAACTTGCATGGGAGAATGCGGTGTATTGTATGGCAGGTAGACGAAGAACGGTCGGTCGCGATTGGCTTCCATGAAGCGGATCGCGTGGTTGGTAAAGTCATCGATGACGAATCCCTCACCCCGCGTCAATTGACCGTTCCGTTCCAGCACAGGGTCGAAATAATTGCCCCAGTGGCCGGAGCAAAATCCATAGTATTCAATGAACCCTCGTCCATTGGGGTGGTAGGGATACTGCATCCCGCTGTGCCACTTGCCAAAGGCCGCCGTCACGTATCCCGCGGCACGAAACGTCTCCGCAATGGTCCGCTCGTCGAGGTCAATACGCTCACCACCGGCGGAGGTACCGTACACACCGCTGCGGGGATGGTAGCGGCCCGTCATAAACTCCGCCCGGGTCGGAGAACAAACCGGACAGACAAAGAAGCGGTCAAACCGAGCGCCTTGCAGTGCCAACTGGTCGAGACGTGGCGTCGCTAGATTGCGGTTACCGTGCAGGCTCAAGTCCCCCCATCCCTGGTCATCCGCCAGAATGACAACGACATTCGGGGGCTGAGCCGCCCCATGGATTGTCGGAACCATCACCCAGAGCAGCAGCGCCGACAACAGGGGGCACTTCGCTGAACCTCGCACCGCCGGCCTCATTTCTCTATTCTCCACTACCTGGAAGCTTTCCTCCGCCGCAGCGGTTGTTCGTCGCCGGCGCCAGCCACACTAACATACCAGACCGCGGTCACGGCGCGCCCCGGTAGGGCTGTGGGGCAGCACACCGGAAGGCCTTCATTTGCGGAAAGTCACCGCGCCTCGTATGCTCAACTGAAGATCCCCGTAATACTCCACCTGCACCGGCCTGGGAATCTTCTGGCGTGCCTGATCTCCGACAGCATCGTGGCCCCCACCCGGAAGACCGAACATTGTTCGCCCTGACGGAAGTGCCCGTTCTGCAATCGGCCGCCACTGATCTGTCCTGGCTGCTGACGCGCGGCTACGCAAGAAACTCGGCGGTGAAACTCGTCGGGGACCGTTATACGTTACGTACTCGGCAACGCCTGGCCGTTTCACGATCCGCGTGCAGTGCCAGCGACGTCGCTTTCCGTGCGAGCCGGAATCTCAGAGAAACAGATCTCGCCGGCAAAACGCTCTGGATCGATGGGTACAATATCCTCACGTCGATCGAAGCCGCCCTCGCCGGCGGCGTGCTGCTGCGTGCCCAGGACGGCTGTTACCGCGACATGGCGAGCATGCATGGCAGCTACCGGAAAGTTGCCGAGACCTTACCGGCCGTCGAACTTCTGGGAACGCTGCTGGCTCAGTGGAATCTGACAGCGTGTCACTGGCTGCTCGATCGACCGGTCTCCAACAGCGGACGCTTAAAAGAACTACTACTGCAGAGCGCCACACGACACCACTGGAATTGGCAAGTGGCACTGGCCGATGATCCGGACGCGGAACTGATGCGTTGTGGCGGCACGGTCGCTTCCGCTGACCGGCGCGTTCTGGACGGAGCCGCGACTTGGGTCAATCTCGCGCAAATCGCCATCGATGGAGCTGTTAACGACGCCTGGATTGTCAATCTCTCGACCCCGTCGCGAAACGGCAACTGGGGGTAAAATTCCTCGCAGTCCGCAGCAGCCAGCAAACAGATGCGACCGAAATCGCAGCTGCGATGCGGCAATGCCAACAGGTCCAGGCTCTCGCAGTCGCCCGAATGCGCATCTTCGCTGGCGCCGCCGGCATCGTCCAAAGGGTACGGGATCGGCTCACCGAAACCGGTATCTTGAACCTTGGCGAACACGCCGTGCCGCCATAGTACCGAACCTGCTAATGGTCTTCTGCGGCGATCGGCACACGTAACCTGTGATCAACACCGGCAGTCCCCAGGAGGTGGCTCCCATGGACGCTACGCGTCGCAAGAGGGGCTGCATAAACCGCAGCGTTTGCCCGTTGCCCGCAACGTCGCGCGGAACAACGTCATCAGTCACTTGTGCCGCTGGCGGTACGGCAGGCCACTCCGGTAAACCAGTTTTCGTTTACACAGGAAACTGCAGCATGCATCGCACCCGTCTGGCTTTCTGGCTCTGGAGCCGCTGTTGGCAGTCAGCGTCCCCCCAGGTGACACTCAAATCAGCGTTTCAGGAAGGAAGCCGCTTTACCACCCAAGAGATTTCCATTTCGCGACAAACGCTCTCCATTGCCGGCATGGACGTGGTCACAAAGACAGAAACCATTGGCACCATTGTCTCCGTCATCGGTAAACGCAATGCTATGGGACACCTCGAGATAACCAAACGCAACAAATCGCTCCGACTCTCGATCAGCACGCAGAGGATGGAGTATTTTTTCGATTCCGCCAATCCGGACAAGCGCGGCGATTCCGCACTGGAAATTTTTCGGGATGTCCACAAGCTGTGCACACGGATGTCGTCTTTTGTGGTGTATGACAAGGAACTCCAAGTGCGCGAGGTCCAGATAAACGACGCCCTGCTGAACAGCCTGCCGGCAGCGGCGCGTGACCTGGCCAAGAACCAATTTGCACCCCAGGCACTCGCTGCAACTGCCCGGCAAGATTTCGATTGCCTTCCCGAGAACCCTGTCAAAACGGGTGACTCCGGGACCAGACCGGAAACACTCACCCTCGACTCTGGTCAGGCGCTGGTGTTCGAGGTGCACTACCGCTACGACGGAACGATCGACAAGAACAACATGAAGCTCGACAAAATCAGCCGTCGCCACTGAAAGTCAAATTGAAACGAGCCGACGACGCGTCACTGCCGTTCAAACTGAAAGAGAGTAACCTCAAACCGAAAAAAACGGGCGTACTGCTGTTTGATCGCAGATGCGGCCGGTTTGTGCAGCGCAAGGAATCAGTTCGGATCGCAGGCGGTATTACCTTCATCGCCAACGGGAACGACCTACCGGCGAAACTGGATCTCGTCATCAATAGCGAAACGACAGAAACGCCCTGAATCCGGGGGACGACTGGGATACCACGGGCAGGCGAACTTGACGCGTCTCAACCGAAACAACAAACCAGAGCTTGCACGTTGTGATCCCAGGTAACTCGTTTCTGCTTCGTACCAGCCTGGAAATCTTGGCAGCAATGAAACGCTAGTGTCGTGAGCAGCTGCGCAGCGTCAACAGGCCAAATTGACTTCTTACCGCGACGGGCATTGCGGAATGCAGGGCGCCTCCGTAGCGGCCGGCGATCACGGGAAGGCCCCCTAACAATCCCGCTGGGGCTGTGACGGCGCCGGCGGATCTGGCGTTCCGCCGTCACGACGGAGGGTCAAGATAGCTCACCCGCACCTCAGCCAGTTGCCGGGGCACGTCACCCGGCGAGGAGACCAGGAACGTCACCTCAGGTAAGGCATCCATCGCCCGGCAGACACCGTCAATGCCCGCCTGGTCCAGATCCGCAAAGGGTTCATCCAGCAGAAGCAAGCGCGCACCGGTGATGAAGGTCCGGGCCAGCGCGACACGCCGGCGTTCGCCGCCGGAAAGGCCTGTGGACTGCCGGTCGGCCAGATGGTCCACCCCGAGTCGCTCCAGCCAATCCCGAGCCTCGGCCATTCGTTGCTGACGCGGCAACTTGCGTGCAGCGGCCCCCAGCATCACGTTGGCCAGCACAGTGCCGCGAAACAGGTATGGTAACTGGTGCAGGTAGACACGTTCGCGCACAGTTACCGAAACGGCAACGTCACCTTCAAATGCATGCTCCAGACCGCTCAACACGCGCAACAGGGTCGTCTTGCCACTTCCATTGGAGCCCACCAGGGCAACGCGTTCTGCGGGACCGACCGTCAAACGTGGCACCCGACAAATAATGCTGCCTCCGCGTTCCACTTGAAGATTTCGAATCTCCAGCACTACCGTACCCCTATCGCTTGTTCCCTTGACTCATCCTCATTATCTCTCTCGCTTTCCACGGTTACACCAGGCGTGCAGGACTGTCACCAGCAGGGCCACTAGAAAGAGGATCGTACTCATCGCTACGCCGCGGTCGAATTCTCCCCGGGCGGTCTCCACAGCCGTCGCGGTGGTCAGCGTTCGCGTGCGGTACTTGACATTGCCGCCGACCATCATGGCGATCCCTAACTCGGTCAGGCAGCGGGCAAAGGCAGTCAAGAGGGCCAGAGCGATGCCCACCCGCGCTTCGGAAATCAAAACCCACCAGCGCCGCAGCGGACCAGCACCCATCGTCCAGACGGTTTCCGCCGCCCGCGGATCTAGACCGCCGACGGCACGATGCGTCCAAGTGACGATAATGGGTACCGCGAGCGCGCATTCCCCAACTAGAATCCCCCATTGGGTATACAGCAAATCCAGGCCACCCAATGGGCCACGGCGAGAAAAGAGCGCGTAACAGACCAGTCCAATCAGAACGGTCGGGATACTCATGCCGGCACGAAACAACACCACACAAACCGACCGACCGATAAAGCGGGTCTGTGCGAGTAGAAAACCCACAGGAATACCGCCACAACCTGCCAACGCGACCGCCAGTCCCGAAATCCACAAGCTTCGCCAGGCCGCGCGGAGAACCAACGTATCGCGCTCGAGCAGTAGCTGCAGTGCGCCAGTCAGACCATCCCAGAGAAGCTCCATTGGAGATCTACCCTAAGGGGCGGCATCTAACCGCGTGGGGGTGAACAAAGCGCGCCCGGAAATCCGAAAGTCCGCAATCTGGCGCTGCGTTGGTTGCGAAATCAAGAAATCGACAAACGCACCCGCCAGCGCGGCGTTAAGTTTGTCATGCCTGGCCGCATTGACAACCAGTGCCGCGTAGGGATTCCGCAAGCTGTTCGCTTCTTCCACCAGCGGTACGAGGGCAATCTTTTCCTTGAATTTCAGATAGGTGCCCATGTCAACCAGCGTGTAGCCCTGCTTCTCATCCGCCATCATCAACGTGGGCCCCATTCCCTGGCCGACTTCACAATAGTCAACCCACTCAACAAGCCCACCCAACTGCTCCCAAATTTGCAATTCACGTTTGTGGGTTCCACTGTCGTCACCACGCGAAAAATAAACATGCTTGCCGGTAGCAATACGGGCGAACGCCGCAGCAGGTTCGAGTGCGTGGATCTTCGCCGGGTCACTCGCGGGCCCAACCAGAAGAAAATGGTTGAACATGAACTCTTCGTGACGCGTCCCGTATTTCGCTGCCATGAAGGCCCGCTCGGCGTTTCGGGCATGGACCACCAAGACGTCAACATCCCCCGCTTCGCCGAGCCGCAATGCCGCGCCTGTCCCGACCGCAATCACATCGACACGACACCCCTGCTGGCTTTCAAAACCTGGCACCAGGACGTCCAGCAGACCGGAATCTCGCGTGCTGGTGGTGGTCGCCAGACGAAGTACTCCCGCCTTAGGTGGCTCGACTGACGCGGTCACGCTTGAGGGATCGTTCTCCGCGACACAGCCCTGCGATCCCACGATCGTCAGGAAACAGAGTGCCGCTCCGGGAAGACACCGCGCGCGCGCTAACCGATGCCACACCAGCGCTCCTCTCATCACGCCTCTCCTCCACCCGGCTTCTCGCGGGAAGCTCTTCTATAGGGCCGGTACGCACTCTCGGTCCGACATCAGCGGCCGGCCGCCCTTTCAAATGGCACAGCCGTGCAACTTGGCTATGATAAATGTCACCCCGCTTGATCGCAAGTCGATAGAGATCAAGTCGTGCGATCCGGCCGCGAGCTGGAAACCGCACTCAGAATGGCACCTGATTCGTGCTCGACGAGCTGGCAAACACGGCGATGTAGGTCATCGAATTGCTGTCCCAGCCTCTCCGCCTGTGGTGTTAATTCGCTGCGTCGTAACTCACTTCCCCCGACAGTCGTTTCGACCAGCGCGCATCCCAAGGCACGTTCGGTTTCCTTGATCCGCGTCCAGATATGCCGGTAGCTCTTGCCTACCGCGGCTGCTGCCGCTTTGATGGACCCCTCCTGGCCGACCGCTTTGAGGATGTTGCCGATCCCCATACCGAACACATAATCGCCCCTCACTTCCAACCAGACCTTTACGCGAGCGGTAATCTCAGGTGGCTGACCTCGACTGGGCATCACTCGTTCTCTCATTGTGAGCAACCGCTGCAGGGGACGCGCAGCACGCGACGTCCAGATATCCTGTTATACCACGGTGGCCACGCCTTCCCGGCTTCAAGATCCGCCAGAACAGGACTAAATTGACAACTCACATGACCCTGTCGAATCCTTGTTGACCAAGGATACGCAGTACTGACCACCGCGAAACGCTCCTGCCCTCAATGGTCGACTGATGAAGATCACGGAAATTTCGGTCGTTGACCTTCAGGTCCCCTCTTTACCGCCACGTTCACAGGCGCGGCGGCGGTCCTGGATCCACGATGCGGCACGGGCTTTTCCAATCAGCAAGTATTCGGAATTTGTCTCGACGAAGCAGCCAGTACCGGGGATGGACGAAACACCGCTCTGGGTCCGCATCACCGTCGAAAATGGCACGTGGGGTTTGGGCTGTTGCGGGTTCGGCAGCGTCGCGCAGTCGATGATCGAGCGCGTCTACACTCCCCTGCTCATCGGTCGCGACTGCATCGCGACGGAATGGCTCAACGATTTGATGTGGCGAGCGATCCAGCGTCTCGGCGACGCAGGGCATGCAGTGATTGCCCAAAGCGCCATCGATCTGGCACTCTGGGATCTGAAAGGCAAGCTGCTGCAGCAACCCGTGTACCGGTTACTAGGCGGTCCCTGCCGGAATACGATTCCACTTTACGCAACAACGGATGACCTTGACTGGGCTCTTGAATTGGGGTTTTCCGCTTTCAAGATCAGCAACCCGGTTCATGCCGAGTCCGGCACCGCCGGCTTGAACCAACTAGAAGACAAAGTTGGCCTGGCCCGCGAAATTGTCGGGCCTGATGCCGATTTGATGCTCAACCCGGTAATGGCATACGACGTAACCTTTGCCATCCAAGTCGCCGAACGGCTGCGACCGTATCGACTTCGCTGGCTGGAAGAACCACTCATCCCCAATGACCTGAGAGGCCACCAGGAACTGAAGCGCGCCGTACCCTGGATGCCCATCGCCACCGGGGAAGACCATCACGGCCGCCACGCTTTTCTCAAGCTGATCGAAGCCCGTTGCGTTGACGTCGTCCAACCTGATCTCTGCTGGTGCGGCGGCCTCTCCGAAGCGCTCAAGATCTATACACTCGCCGAGGCGGCTGGCATTCCTACCAGCCCACATCTGGCCGGGTCAAGTGCGTTCGGCCAGCATCTGGCGCTAGCCATGCCACAGGTGATCCTGGGGGAATACTGGCTGGCCTCGGACCCCGGAGTCGCTTTGCACGAGGTCGCACGTATTCCGGGCACCGCGACCGCAACCAACGGAACCGTGACCCCGACCGACGCACCGGGGTTTGGACTCGAAATTAAGCCCGAGTGGATCAAGCCACGCTAGCGCCCGCAACTGCTAGAATGATCCTGTCCGGCGCGGACCACCAGCTCGCTCAGCGTGGTGGTACAGCTGAGACGGCCACTAACTGCTCACAAGACAACGGACCGTAATTTTCTGCGGGACTCGTTTCTGCCGTAATTGGAGACTAGCCTGGTGCGGACTTCCCTACTCTTGCTGTCGCTCGTTTGCCTGCTGCTGCCCTGTCAGGCGTCCGCCCAGATCACACCAGGACGGGTGCAGAAACGGTTCTACGACTTCAAAGCCGCCGACAAGGAGATGGAATACGCGCTCTACGTGCCAACCAGCTACGACTCCGATAAATCCTCACCCTTGATCGTCGCGCTTCACGGCCTGGGGAGCAGCCCAAGCGGCATCATGCGTTACCCTGGCCTGACCCGTCATGCGGAGCAATTCGGTTACCTGGTGGTAGCGCCAATGGGCTACAACTCTCGTGGCTGGTATGGCAGTCGGGGCCCAGGTGGTGGACGGAGATCCGACCCTGAGAACCTGGGCGAGCTCAGTGAACAGGATGTGATGAATGTACTGAGGATCATCCGCCAGGAATTTAACGTTAACAGCCTGCGGATCTACCTGATGGGTCACTCCATGGGAGGCGGGGGCACCTGGCACCTGGCAATGAAATACCCCGATATCTGGGCGGCGCTGGCACCGCTCGCGCCGGCCAGCCCGCGCAGCCGCCGCGACTTGGTGAAAGCGAGACACATCCCAGTGATCGTGGTGCAAGGCGACCGTGACAGGCTTGTCTACGCAACACGAAGGTGGGTACAGCGAATGAAGGACCTGGAAATGAAACATCGCTATATCGAGGTCGCGGGCGGAGACCACGTGAAACCGGCCTTCCAGCACTTTCCAGAGATCTTCGATTTCTTCAATACGCACAGTAAGCCTCCCACCCAGGACCGGGGAACAGACCCTGCGCCCGCCAGCACTCCCGGTAAACGTACAGTACTCCCGAGTTTGCAGAAAAAACTTTTTCAAGGAGAAATCACGGTTCCTGTCCAGATGCCGTATCTGCTCCACTTCCCCAAAGGGTATCGGCGCGATGGCCCGTCTTGGCCACTGCTAATGTTTCTGCACGGCGCTGGAAGTTCCGGTACCAACCTAGACCGCGTGAAACGCAATGGCATTCCTAGCATGCTGCCGCCACCAACTGGATCTCCCCTCGACCAGTTCATCGTACTGGCCCCCCAGTCACGGCGACGAGGCTGGGACCCGGTCAAACTTGACGCCCTGCTGACGGACGCGGTTGGCAGGTACCAGATCGACGAAGACCGCATTTATCTGACCGGGCTGAGCATGGGCGGCTACGGCACCTGGGCGCTGGCCGCGGCCTACCCGAAACGTTTCGCGGCGATCGTACCGATCTGCGGAGGTGGACGCCCAGCGACCGCGAATGCCTTGAAAGCGTTGCCAATTTGGGTATTTCATGGCGCCCAGGACGACGTCGTCCCTCTGTCGCGTTCCGAGGCCATGGTCCGTGCCATCGAGCAATTGGGAGGAAAGGTCCGTTTCACCATCTACCCGGACACCGGTCACAACGCCTGGGAGGAAGCGTACGACGACCCCAAACTCTACCAATGGCTCCTGCAGCACAAACGGCTGCGCCAACCTGACGTCGCACCTCCTGCAGAGCTCGATCCATAGGCCCAAAACGCCCTGAAGCGTGCAGGCGCTGACTCTGCTTAGATTTGCTTCCAGCCCTGCTCCTCTGCTTTCGACGGCCCACCCGGTGGTGGGGCAAAGGCCCAGAAATAACAGAGATCCTCCGTTCCGGTGTTGAACGTCTGATGTTCCACCCCCATCGGAATGTACACCGTCATGCCCTGACGCACCTGAAATCGCTCTTCGCCCAGCCGCAACACGCCTGCCCCACTCACCACGTAGTAGAGCTCGGAAGCATCTGGATGGATATCGGTCTCACATTCCTCACCCGGTTTGAGCCACCACAAACCCGCCGCCATATCCGGAGCGCCACAACTCTCCGATGAAATCAAACTCTGAACCCGGCGTGAACCGTCCGGCGCTTCCCAGACTGGAAACGACCCGGGATCGATGACACATCGCTCGTACTGTGACATACCCGCTTCCTCGATCAACAACGACTCGTGACATAACACGGCAACCACAAAGACGCGGCGCCACCGACCGATTGAATCTTACGCGCTGCCATCCTATCACCACATCAAGCGGTGTCAGCGGCACTAAGCAGACGCACTCGAATTTGCTCCAACGAAGTGCGACAGTCCCCAAACATCGTCTGGTAAATAATGTATGACTCATCGGCGGCCAGGGTCTCTTCGACAAGCTCTTGGCCTGCTTGCCTGCCGATCTGCTGTAACTCCGACTCCAGAGTCTCCAGTTCCTGCAAACAGGTCACGTCTCCTACTCGACGCGACAAGGCTTCAATTGACTGGTAGTAGATATCCACCCGGTTCTTGCGGCGCTGCCCATACCAACGTTGTGCCCACGACAGGACGCTCCAGATTAGCAACGCTACTGTCACCAAGAAACCCATCGCCTCGGCATTCTCGTTCAAAAATCCAGGTTCCCGGCGGCGGTAATAGTTGTCGGCCCCGGTATGTAACGGAAACTGAAGCGACGCCTGGGCACTCTGTTCATTCAAATGCGCAAACGTCGTGTCCTGTTGCGATAACACCGCGCGCTGCCCAAACAGGGTCTTAGTGATACGTTCGACAAGTTCCACAGCGACCTTTTCATGGCACACCAGTACAGCTTGCACACTCAAGGTGGGTACCGGAGCCGCTGGACGCCCTTCATACGCCATTAGGGGAATTGTGTAAGGTGCAATGTGGGGATAGTGTACGCGAAACCCGTCGACAAACTCCTGCGCGATGTCTTTCGCCTCCTTAGCTCGATGCTCGCCCATTTGAATGGGCACCAGTTCCACCCGCTGGTCGCGCATCACGGTCTCAATCATCTCCGCACCGACACCTGCCAGGATAAATGTCCCGTCCAATTCACCTGACTTGACCAACTGCAATGATTCGGAAAACGACCCCCGCCAAACCCTTTTCGGGTCGAGGCTAACGCCAACAAACTCAAGTAATTTGCTGGTAAGTTGCTCGGTACCGCTTCCGACCGCGCCGATGCCAATTCGCCGTTCTTTCAGGTCGCCCAGGGAGCGAATATTCCTGTCGCTGCGACAGATTAAATGCAACACTTCGGGGTAGAGGGCGGCAATGCTGCGGACTGACTTCCCTCCTCGGGCATCATTCTGTACCAGCGCAATCTGAGCCTCCTTGCGCTCCAAGCAAGCAATATTCTCAGTGCTTCCAGCACTGGTAATCAGCTCAATGGCCACATCGGCATGACTGCGTTCAACCGCTTTCTCAATACGGCTTGCCAACAGATGGTACAACCCCACGTCCGAACCCGTCGCAAACACCAGCACTTTACGTTTGGAGCGCAGCGTTAACGAGGCAAATACCACCATCAACAACAACGCCACCGCAACGGGGGCAAAACGCAGTCTCCTTAGAGTCTCTTCACGCACGATAACCTGACCACCTTGTTTTACGATACGGAACCGCGCTACCAGAAAGCGAACAGACACGGTTCCTAGTCCGCGCGACACCATTCCCGGTGCTGACACCCATCAGCCTCACCGTCCCAGCGTAACAAACGGATCTACCGCCGACCACAGATTGGGCGGGCAAACCAGTGCGTCGACTCCATCCACGCCACTCGCAGATCATGCCCGTCAGGCCAGGGACCGCACCTGGGCAAAAACATGGATTCTGCACCGGTGCTGCGGTAAGATTGAAAGCGTTCTCAACTGCAGCGACAACGATTCCACAATCAGATCGCACCGCTCCAAAGAGGAGCAACGAGCATGAAATCCCGAGAAGATTACGGCGACGGCGCCGACCAGTGGTTTGCCGCCCTCGAGGAACCGCTGGCCAGTCTCGCCGCCGAACTGCGCACGCTAATCCAGAAAGCGGCCCCCACTGCCAGCGAATGCATTAAATGGGGCGTGCCGGTCTACGAACAGAGCGGCCCGGTCTGCTCGCTCCGTAAGGCAAAGAAGTACATCGCATTACAATTCCATCTGAGCGGCACCCAACTCAACGACCCTGATGGCCTGCTGGAAGGGTCGGGCAAGAACATGCGCCACGTGAAAATCCACGTCTCAAAAGAAGTCAAGAAACGGCAGTTCACCAGTTGGATCAAACAAGCCGCCAAAGCGAATCAGCAGCGGGACTAACCGCCCCGCTGCTGACACCCCGGTAGCAGGCACGGATACGGTGGCGCAACAGGCTACTGGGCATCCCTCAGGGCGCGCAGTGCAGCCCGACTTTCGTTGTCATTCAGTTTTCCATCACCATCCTTGTCGAACCGTTTGATCAATTCTTCCCGGGATGGCCGCCGCCGCTCACGGCGCGAGCGTTCACCTGCCCTGTCGCCATCACGGGCACCTGCACGGTCACGGCCACGGGCATCCTCACGGTCACGGCCACGGGCATCCTCACGGTCACGGCCACGGGCATCTTCACGGTCACGGCCTCTGCCCCCCACTTCGGACTCTTCGATGAACCCATCGTTGTTTCTGTCCATGCGATCAAAAAATCGCTTGATGTTTTCCGGTGCCTCATCCTTACTTATCTTGCCGTCGCCATCGGAGTCATTTTCCTTCAAGCGGATCCAACCTCGGCCACCGCGACGGCCGGGTGGGATCGACTGGCGGTCGTTGACTTGGAAGTAACGTCTCAGGGTCTCGCCATCAACGGAGTTGGCGATAAACCGTACCGAGCTATCGCAAAACGCAGCCTGAAACCCCCAGTCCGAATAACCACCGAGTTGGGGCAGTGTTTCGGGCACAAAAGGAATGTCCTGCGGCTTTGTCCAGGGAATGGGCCGTCGCGCCTCAACTACCAGAACCGTGTTCGAAGTACCATCAGTAATTTGGCGGAACGTGAGGCCCTGTTTGGTAAATACGCCGGTCTTACCGGACAGCCCGTAATACGAGCTGACGGTACTGTCTGCTGGATCGGACGGGTGACGATAGGTATTCGGCATCCGAGACAGCAGTCGCTTGTTGTGGTCGCTATCCCAGGGTTCGTCCAATCGATACTCTTTGTAAAGTGGATCGGCTTCCAGGAAGGGCAGAATTGCGACCCGCCAGCTGTGGGGAGTCTTGCCGTCCGGTCCAAGCATCACCGTCGTTGGGAAACAGTTGTAGGAGTCGTGGTAGTTGTGGAATGCCAATGCGATTTGCTTGAGGTTATTGGCTGACTGTGTGCGCCACGCAGATTGTCGCGTTGCTTGTACGGCGGATGTTGCTGGGCGACCAACACCGTCACTATCACCCTTAACAGTCCGTTCTCCGCCACCACGGCTGCTACCGCCGCTGCCACCCACTTCGGACTCTTCGATAAATCCGTTTTTATTCTTGTCCATGCGTTCAAAAAATCGCTTGATGCGTTCCGGTGCCTCATCCTTACTGATCTTGCCGTCACCATCGGAGTCATTTTCCTTCAAGCGGATCCAACCTCGGCCACTGCGACGGCTATCACTAGTATCGGCACTGGCAACTTCACTACTGGGACGTACGCCGCCCCTGCCGCGGTTTTGGCTTCTCTTGAGCATGTCGTCGGCCTCTTTTTCGTCGATCACGCCATCGTCCCCTGCCATAAACGACCAGAAACTGTCGATCCTCGACTTCATTTGCTCGGACGTCTCGGGGTGCGCTTTGAATTCTTCCTTGGAAACCGTGCCATCACCATCCGTGTCGTACTTCTTGATGTACGCTCTTCCGTTGGCGGGTATCGCTGCGTTCGCATCAGCACCCGGGGACGTTTCTCTTTCCGCGACCGACTCAGTAACCGATTGGTCCTTCGCAATCACATTCGGACCGGCGGTGTTGCCGCCGTTTCCCCCGCCCCCACACCCGACGATCCCCATCACCAGCAGCAGGCCCAGCAGACGTTTCATGTTCAGCTCCTTCGCTTGGCGCATCCAGACGGCCGTAATATAAAGCCCACCGCGCGCAAGGGGTGTGTGAAAAATCCGAGGAAATTTACACACACCTTGCGCCCTGAGCCTAGCGCGCAGCGTGGCCAGCAACCGGATCCGCACCGGCCGCAGGAGCGGCGGTGCGGCTACTTCGTGATCTACAAGTTCGGTAACGCCTGCTTCAGACCGGTGATTGCGGCGTCGGTGATCTGAGTGTAGCCCGCGAGGACGAGACTCTCCAGATTCGTTAGCCCCTTGAGATGCACCCAGCCAAAGCTCCTGCAGGTTGGTCATTTCCCGCACCAGCCCAGCGTCGCAAAAGTGATTTTGGAACGGTTTTCGTGTTGCCCCGACCCATGGTCAGGAAGACGACGCCACATGGGCCCGATGATGTCTGGTTACCGTCCACTCGGGTGCATATAGTCGCCGGACAAGTGGAAGCAGCAGACGGTTTCCATTACTCTTGGCCTTAACCGGGGATTCAAATCACTATCAGTAGCCGCACACAGAATAATCGGTCGCAGTGGTCGACACGTCATGGCAAATCAGCCTACACGCAAACGCCGCTGGTGCCCCTTTAGTTTGCGGACATTTCTTGTTGTTTTCTTCTTGATCGCGATCGTCTTGGAGGTCGGAACAACCCGCCGGCATCGTTATCAACAACAGAGGGCAGCAATTGCTTCTCTTGAAGGCCTATAGGTCTGGACTTGGAATACTTCAACCCGCCCACTTTACCCCAGTGGAGATACCTGGTGTGGCGTAGTGACTCAAACAAGTGTAGCAACTCAAACAGAGGAGAACATTCCCATGTTTCGTACTCGTAATGTTGCAATGATGTTGCTGGGTATCGGTCTGGTCTTTGCCCAGGATGACAAAACCGTGAATTTTGCCAGAGGCGACGAGGGATCGGACTGGAGGAAACCCTTCGTGCCGGACGAGCACACGGTCGTACTGTACCACTTTGACGAGGGCGCAGGAAACACAGCAGACGATGCGTTGGGCGACCCTGCCCTGACGTTGCGGGCCAATAGGCAGGCGCTATGGGGCCAGCGTCCCGGTTTCGGCGCGACAGCGCGTTTTGAACGCCGCAAGGATGACGCGAATCTCCTGATTGGACCGAAGAACAACGACAAGCTCCATTTGCGGCCTTGCACGCAAGCATGGACCATCGAAGCATGGGTGCGCTATACCGGCAGCGGGACTACCTACGGTAATATCTGCGGCACCGACGACGAAGGTTTGGGTCTACCCATCG